>CAVFFR010000026.1:0-19082 GCA_963621875.1 Bacteroidaceae bacterium
TATTTAGGACATTTTCAAAAATTAATATATAGGATTTTATCAAAAATTAATCATACACAACAATGTTACTTTTTGAACACTGTTGACTTTTGACATCTATTATATTAGAATTTTTTTATTAAATAATGTTAAGAACACAATTCTTTTTTATGTTGAAATATCAACAATATAAAAAAAATTGTTTATTTTGGAAAGGAAACCATAAAAGTTATGAAAGTAAAAAATTTGAATCGCTCATCCGAAAAAACTAAAAAGATTATAAAAAATACTTTTGCAGAACTAATAAAGGAAAATAAAGAATTAAATAAAATAACCGTCACAGAACTAGTTAAAAGAGCTGATATTAATAGAGGAACATTCTATAACCATTATGACAGCATCTATGCTGTAGCAGAAGAATTAGAATCAGAAATAATAAAAGTATTATTTGAAAACAAAAAAAGATTAGATACTTTAAATGATATTTTTAAATATTTAGATGAAATAATAGCATATTTAAAAGAAAATCAAGATATTTATAGACTTTTGCTTTCCTCTAATGAACCTCAACTTTTTCTAAAAAAATTAAATCATTTAATATTAGAAAAATTATATGCTTTCTTAAATAATAATCCAAATTTTAAAAGCTCTAATGTTTTGAAGTTTGAAATTGCTTTTTTTACAGATGGAATAGTAAACCAAGTTCTTAATTATTTTACTGCAAAATCTGATTATTCATTAGATGAAATATGTACAAATGCAAAAAATGTTTTTAAAATCTTGTTTTGTAACGAACAAATCTGAAAAAAATCAAAAAGTTTTTCAGACTTATTCGTGTGCAAAAATTTAAAAAATCTTCTGTTTAATGTAACTATTTTTTTGACTTTAAGTCTTTTTTATTTTCTTTTTCTAATTGTTTTAAACTCTTTTTAGGTGTTGGTAACTCTTCTGGCATAGTTCCGCCATTTTTTGCTATTACTTCTCTTATGTTTTTACCAATGTTATAATGAGTTTTATTGGCTTCTTTTTCAGTTTGTATATTATCTTTTTTTAGTTTTTGTTCTGTTTGAGAAATTCTAAATAAATTTGCAATAAGCTCATCACTGCCCATATTGTCTAGAATATCCTCTCTGTATCTTAACCCTTTTCTTTTTGCAATGTCATCAGCAGTTTCTCCATTATATAGGCCTTTATATCCATAGTTATGAAATTTATCAAAGTTTTTTACTCCAGCATTTTTGGCAGTTTGATTAAGTGAATAGTTTCCTTTTTTTGTTAAATTTCTTTGATAAAGTCTTTTTTCGTCTTCTGTTAATGAACTATATTCTTTTTCGGTGATTTCTTGCTTTCTGGTTTGAACTGCAAAATATGTTTGTGCTAGAGCAATTACTTTTTTTCTACTATCTCCATTTTGAGCTATTAAATAACAAGCATATCTAGTTAATTCGTAATCAATCTGCTCTCTATAAGCTCCTGATCCTATTTGAACCATTTTATTGACATCAGTAAAATGGTCTAATATACTAATATCACTATTTTCACAAGATACTTTAGCTTTATTAATTATTTTTTCGAAATTTTGCCAATTGGAATATTGTAAAATAGGCATAAGTTCTCTAGCATACCAAAATTCAATACCATTTTCATCAACATGTTTTATATCTTCAAATGATTTATTATTTTTTTCTATATCATTCAATACTATCATCTCCATTTCATAATATTTTATTATTTATATTTCAAAAGCCATTATAAAACAATTGTTTGTAAAAGTCAATTATTTTTACATTTTTATACTATTATACTATGATTAATTTTTGATAAAATCCTATATATTAATTTTTGAAAATGTCCTAAATATAAAACATAATATGTCACTGAAAGGTGGCAAAAATGAAAGAGATAAAATTAAGAATGAAAAAATGGAAATTGTAAGAAGTCAGGCAAAAAGTGGAATGAATCCGATTATGTATTTTTAAATACATAAGGTGCTCCTTATGTTCCAGAAAGATTAACAAATAAAATGCCTAAATTTATTAAAAAATATGGATTAGAGCACATGACAGTATATGGCTTAAGACATTCTTTTGCGACTTTGAATAGTGAAAAAGGAATGGATAGAGAAGTTTTAAAAGAACTTATGGGACATTCAGAATTTGAAACAACCGACTTCTATTATATTCATATTACAGAAGAAAGAAAGAAAAAGGAATTTGAAAGAATCCATAACAATACAACTCAGTGGAAAAATATTCAAAATAAGGGGAAAAAATACTTTGTTAAAAGAAAAATAAAAACCCTCAAATCTGCTTGAGAGTTTTGGTGCAGCTGAAGGGATTCGCGAGCCGCGTCGGGAAAATTGTCCACCCGGACAATTTTCTTTTCCTCCTTTTCGAATCCCTTTTTTGACATACAAAAAGAGATTAGCTTTGCTAATCTCTACTCTGGTGCCTTAGCGAAGGACGTATGCGAAAAATACCTTGTACAAAAGCACTCTATTATCCGTTTCAAAACTAGTTATAGTAATAGTTTCAAAGAAATGTATTCCCACATTGGCGTTTTTTGTCTATTACTATGTTTTTAATCTAACATAAATTCTTATATTTGGCAATACCTTTTGAAAATAAATTTTGCCGCTGGTGGCAAATTTATTTTATAGAATATATTATTTACTAAACAATGTATTTGCTACTTTTATAAAATAATACATAAATTCTTTTAATTCTTCTAAATGCTTATCATATATTTCTTTATACAAATTTTGAACTGGTTCATCTGTAAAACTAACTCCACCATATTCACTGCAAAATGTTTCATTTGCAATAATAATTCTCCATATTCTTCCTAATTCTGTGTTTAGTTCATTTAATGCATCTTGATTTACATAGTTTGTATTTTCTGTCATTTCTGCTAATTGATTTTCTACATTAGTTATTTTTTCTTTTAAAGGTTTTATTGCTTCACTATATTCTATTGAAGCCACTTTATAACTTTCTTCACTTAACCCCTTTTCATTGATATATGTTCTAAAGTTTATTTCCAATGTTGCCAATTCTTTAGCATACTCTATGAATTTTTTTGTTTCTTGGTCTATTATAGCTTTATAATCAGACATATCGAACACCTCTTTCTTTTTATATAATTAAAATTTTAATAACTTAATTCAATAAATAAATTTATCTGTATTTGGATATAATAACTCATCTAAAATATCTTTATTTTCTTTCAAACATATTTTTATTGCTTCAATTGTCTGTTGTTTTGTCCCACTTGGTTCTGCAATATATGCATTCCTACCAAACTTTTCTCTAAACAATTTTAAATATTTTTCAAATTCTTTATCTTCTTTAGATAACTCTGTTTTTTCAATATTATTCATATAATTTATAATGTTTTCTTCCATATTTAGCCTCTTTCATTGTCATTTTTAGATGGTTGATTTTGCTCCATTTTTCTTCTCATTTGTTCTAACTTTTGAGGATCAGATATTCTTTGAATTGGTGGTAAATTTCTATATTTTCCAAAATTAGTTATTTCATTTATAAAACATTCTCTAGTTCTACTTACTGCTTGTGTGCTTGTGTTTCTCGTTTCTTGTATTGCTGGTGGTAATATATCTAATTGCCTATGAACAAATTTATCTGCAAAAGATAAATTCATAAACAAATTATTTTTCTGTAGAAACTGTGCAACTCTTTGCTTTAATGATAATTTATTCTCGTTTTGTTGTGATATAGGTTGTAAATATTCTGTATAGCTATTAGGGTCAACAGCTGTTCCAAATTTTGTAGTATTATATTCTTTCTCTTGTCTTGGCTCTTGAACTTCCTTTTTACTATTTTTAATTTGATTTTCTTTATTCACTTTGTTCTTACTTTGATTCATGCTTTTCATTGTCTTTTTAATATCCTCTGGTGTTAATGCACCTATATCATATTCCTGTAATGCTTGATTAAATACTAAATTAAATCTTCCTATAAAAGCATCTTTTTGTTCTTGCGATATACATTTATTGCTTTGTAATATATACATTTTATTATTTACCATATCTGCCATTCTTAACAATTGTTCTTTTAATTTACTTTTATCTACATTATGATTTTCTCCAGATTGTAATGTTTTTATTTCTCCATCTAAAAATGTACACATTTCTCTATAACTACCATTTCCAGAATATCTATCAAATTGTTTTTCTAGATGCTTTCCATGTCCAACCATTGCATATAAATAATCATTTGTAGGAACTATATCGATTTTTTGATCTGTTTCTCGGTTTACCATTTCTACTTTTCTATCTATTAGTCCACTATCGCTATGCATCATTTGATCATAACTTTGATTAGAAAAATTATTATCCATTGCTACAACCATTAATCGTGCTATTGTAGATAAAGAATCATAATCTGTTTTTTGATATCTATTGTTGGTATATATTATATCATTAGCAGATCTTATTTGTGGATTTGTTTCTCTACATTCTATTGATGTAGTCATAGCCATTTCACAAATTAAGTCAGCTCCACATTCATTAAAAAAATTCCCATATTCACTATTTGTATTAAAATCAAATATTTGAGTTCCACCTAATTCACTTTTGTCAGAATTGCTCGTAATTTCATTTTCTATAGTTCCCTTATCTGGCTTTCCCATAAAATGAGTTAATTCATGTACCATCATGTGCCAAGAATAAGCAACTTTATCCGCTTCATGTTTTATATAAAAAATTCTTGATTTATCAATATCATCTGTTTCATTTGCATAGACCATACCTTTTATTGGACTTGTGCTATCATCTATGGTTTTTACATCTATTAATTGTTCTTTTATCTTTTTGTTAAGCACATCTTGATTTTCTTTTGAAAATAGAGTCATAAGCATTGCTATTCCAAAATCAAATCTAGTATTTTCATAATTGTTAAAATTATTAGTAAATTCTTGTTCTTTATCGCTCATATGTTCAACCTCTTTAACCTTTTTATTTTAATATAAGAAATAAAATAGCACTAATAACTAATTGTACGAGTAAAATTATTTTTGTAATTTTATATACTTTTTCAATTCTGTTTCTTCTCTTTTCTGCATCCCAATATTTTCCAAAGTGTATTTCTGAATGGTCTACATAGTCATCAACATCATCTGTATAATTTCCTCTATTTGCTGAATAGTCGTATCCTGCATATTTTGTATCTGGCAATAAAGGTCTATAAACTGATAAGATATACCAATATGAAAAAACATTTCCTAATAGGATAGCAACAAACCATTGCCCAAATACTAGAATATATTTATTATTTAAATACTCTGTAAATATGGGAGAACTTTTATCAGCATTGATTTGCAAAATAACATACAAAATGTATGATAAAATAATCCCTACAGATATTGTAAAGCATTGTGTTCTTATTTTTCTATGTTTCATAGTTTTATTATATCTATTTTCATTATCTTCTAATATATTCATAATTTCTGAATATAAGTTATGTGCTTCGTTTTCTTGATTTGTAGTATCTACATCTATAGTAACATCAAATTCTCTAAAATATAGTGATACATTAATTTTATTATATATATCATTAACCGTATTATTTGAACTTTTGGTATAAAAACTGACATACAAGTCAATAGATATACTTTTTATTGTACTTGGTTGATTTAAATTTCCAACAAACCAGTTATAATCGCTTTCTTTTATATTTTTTCCATTTTAAAATTCTATTGTGTAATTTATGGCTGTATTTCCATTTTCATATTCCCATTGTTTCTCTCCATAAGGAATATCCTTATTTTTATTTTTCTCTAATTCAAATTTTTTATCGTATTTTTCTTTGTAATCTTCTAAGTGATTAGCAACTTTTACTATTGTTTCTAATGGTATTTGTTTATTTACTACTTTATTATTCATTAAAATTTTTCCCTTTTTCATCAGTTTATTATTCTATATTGTTTATACCATTACTAAACATAAAAGTCAATAAATATGCGTTAAATTTCACGCATATTTTATGTTTTTATTTGCTATACTGATTTTGTAAATTTTCGCAAGAATAGGAGGGATATTATGACTTTGTTAGAAGCAACAAGAAAAAGAATAGATGAACTATGCAAAGTACACAATATGAATATAAATCAACTGGCAATAGCTTCTGGAATTAATCCCTCAACTATTAGAAGTATTTTCAAAGTTATTAGAAAAGCTCCATCTTCTGATACTATCCATTATTTATGTATTGGATTTGGAATATCTATAAAAGAATTTTACGACAGTAAATTATTTGACGATTTAGATGATGATGACTAAAAAAGTGCTTAGTAAAACATACAATTTTTATTATTTTATTGAATTTTCAATTAATCCATAATATAATCTATTTACTTTTTATTCAAAAAAGAATTTAATTCAAAAGGAGGTTTTATTTATGAATGATTTTTTTAATTCTTTAGGCAACTCTTTATATGATAGTTTATGCAATCTTGATTTATCACTTCATAATACAAAATTAAAAGATACTTTTATAGATGACTTTATGCATGAATTACGAGATTATTTAATTAAGTCTGATGTAACTTATAGATTATCAAAATTACCTCAAGATACATTACTAGATATTAATGAAATCGAGAAAAAATATATTCAATGCTATCTTGATCATGAAGAATATAATATTCCAAAAGAAATGGTTTATAAACCTGATTTAGTAGGTCTAGTTAATGATGGTTGGATTTCATTACAACTACAAAACGATGGCTTATATCATGTTATTAAATTTGATAAATCAACTGGCAATCCTATTAACTGTAATTAATGTAAAAAAAAGAAAGCATATAAATACTTTCTTTCAAAAATTGCTGCTTGCTTTCTTCCTGTTCCATCTAAATTATACTTTAAAGAATTTATTTTAATTTCTGTTCCTTCACTTGTAAGCCATATTGTTTCATTCTTATCTGTTCTATATGTTTTTATTTTATTATTATTTAATCTATCTATTATATCTTTATCAGGTAAATCGTATGAATTGTTAGCACCAACAGAAATTATTGCATATTTAGGTTTAACTCTATCTAAAAATTCTTGACTTGTACTACTATTAGAACCATGATGTGCAACTTTTAGTACATCTACTTTATTCCATTCTATCTTTTCTTCTATTTTAGTACTTGCATCTCCCATAAATAGATATTTAGTTGTCCCATAATCCATTTCAATAACTATAGATGAATCATTTAAATCATTTCCATCATTAATGTTTAACACTTTCCACTTGGCATTTCCTAAAGAATATTCAACTTCGTTTGATGCTTTTATAGTAGTATCTACATTTATATCTTCTGTTTCGATAGTTGATATTAGTTTTTTATAAGTTTTTGTTTTATTAGAATTTCCTGGCATATATAGTACTCCAATTTCTAAATCTTCCAATATTTTATATGCACCACCTATATGATCTTCATCAAAATGTGTCAATATAAAATAATCAATCTTCTCTATATTTTGTGCTTTTAGAAATTCTACAATATAATATCCATCTTGGTCATTTCCACTATCTATCAACATATTGCATCCATTTATAGTTATTAAAGTACTATCTCCTTGTCCTACATTTAAATAAAATATATTTAATTCATCTTGATTGATATTCAGATTTGCATATTCAGGACAATTAGTTTCTGTATGTATATTATTGTTTTGTATTACAATCGCAATTATAATTATTGCGAAAAATATCAAAAATACTAGTATTTGACTTGCTACTTTTTTCTTATTCACTTTATTCCCCTTTTTAGATAATTTTGTGTATTCTGTTATTGCTGTATAAATTTTGTATTTGTTTTTAATTTGCAACATTGTGCTACAATTTTTATTTTGTTATATATTTTTGATTTCTGCTTTTAGGTTTTTCTGGTATTGTCATTTGGATTTTTTCTTGTTCTAATAATGGATTCAAGTAATTATATATAAATGTTGGTCTATGCTTTAATCCAATATATTCCATTATTTCTTTTACACTTTTAGATGTTTTACAAAATTCTAAAATTAATTCTAGTTTATCTTCTTTCTTGTTCGATTTATCTTGTTCTGTCATCTTGTTCGGTTTATCTTGTTCGGTTTGACCTAAATATTCCAAAACTTCCTTATCAAAATAAAAATTAATTCTTAAAAAATTTGGTAAAAATTCAAAAATTGATTTGTCGTAAACACACATTATTCTTTCCATACCAGATCCTAATTGTTCCACCAAGTCTACATCTTTAAATACTCTCATTAACTCTTTATTTCTAGGTGCTGATACAGCATTAAAAAAATCTTCTTGTGTAATTTCTTGCGGTAACCCACCATAAGAAGTTATTGTAAATCTATCAGAAAATATCTCAAATACAGGAGGAATACCACTTGAATAATCATTATGTACCATAGCATTTATTATCGCTTCTTTTAATGCTTTACTATCAACTAGCGTCTTTTCAATTCTTGTTTTTGCTGTGATTTTAGCAGACCTTTTATTTTCTACTGTCATTTTATCTATAACACTTTGAGTTGCTTTTATTAGAGAACAGTATCCAAATTCATAATTTTCCAATAAATCCACCTTGTTTGTACCAGCATATCTCGCCACTTTAATAGATGTTCCATTTTCATCAGCAAGTAAATATCCATTATAATTATACTTTCCATTTTCCATTACTAACTCAAGATTTCTTTCAAAGTTATTTGTAATAGTATTTCCTTGCCCTTCATAGTAAATTTTCAATTGCTTAAATGTTAGATCTTGTCTTGGCGATTCAATTTTATTTAACGAGTTTCTTACTCTTCTTGCATACAAATTATCAATCATTTCTGTGGTCATTTGCTCTTTACTACTTCCAACTCTTACATAACAACCTGCTGGACACATACCTTTTTTTCTTAGATAATATGGTTTTTCTGTGCCACTTGAAATTATAATCTTTATTATGTCTTTATCTTCTATTTTCTCCACAATTACATCAAATAACCCCAACGTTGATGGCTGTATATTATTTTTTATTCTATCTTTTATTTGTAATTGTGTTTGGTCAATATTATCAATTCCTGTAATTTTTCCGTCTTTATTTATTCCAATATAAATAGTTCCACCTTCTCTATAGTTAAGAAACGCTATAACTTCTTGCTCAAAGTCATCATTTAGTTGTTCTTTATTTTCTATACGGTTAGTTTCAGTGTTTGACATTATTGTTAAACCTCCTTTGTCATAACATTCTATCCTTATGATTATCTAAAATTTTTCATAGAAATTATTTTTCCACTTTCATTTTCACATAATGTTCCATTCTTTAGATAACAATATTCTTCTATTTCTTCTGGATTCATAGCAATTTTATCTACAATATCATACTTTGAAATTACATCATTTTCTAACAATAATTCTATTATCTGTTTGTATAAATATGGAATTTCACATTGTATTGTATCATCTAAGGGCTCTCTTCTCCAATAATTTTTATAAGTCATTTGTTTTTTTAAATATGCAACCTGATTATCTGTAAATAATCCTAAATTTGAGCATCGATTAATCATACATCCTACTGATACTTTCCATCTTTCCTTTAGTCTTACTAAATTATCTAATGATGATGAAAATACTTCTCTTGAAAAAGTTTCAGCTGGTAATAAAAAAGCTCCTGCAAAAGCATCTGCCTCTTTTTCAATTTGATTTAGCTTTTCTTTACATTCTATTTCTTCCTTTGTAATATATTGATGTAATAAAATATGGCATAATTCATGTGCTATGTCAAATCTTGATCTTACAGCAGAATCCTTATCTATCGATAAAAATATATAAGGTATACTATTTATCCATTTTGAAAAAGCATCTATCTTGTTATTTCCAACTTTTATTTTAGATATTATAATTCCATTTTCTTGTAATACTGATACTAGATTATCTATTGGTCCCATTCCTAATTTCCAATATTCTCTAACATATGTAGCTATTTTCTCTATATCTTCTATTGTATATTCATCCTTTAATTCTATATTATCTGGCAAGTTAAGTTCTGGGTAGTTAACATATTCTTCAAAGAAATCCTTTATTTCTGAAAATAGCTCCACTTTTTCATTTGCTGCTTCTTTCAATTTTTTGGGTGTAGTTTTTCTGCTTCTAAAATAAGTTGCACTTGAAGTTTCTACTCCTTTGGTTAATTTACTAAAAAAGGATATTGGATAATTCAAAACATCACATAACCTATATATAATACTTGATGCATTTGTAATTCCTAATTCGCATTGTGATATATATTGTTTTGTTACACCTATTCTATCTGCTAAATCAGCCAAAGAGTATCCTCTTGATACTCTTGCTTGTTTTAATCTAGCTGGATTTATATTTTCAATATTATTAACATTCATTATAATTCCCCTATTTTTTATTTATAATTTGTTTTCTATTAAATTCATTTTTCAATGTTATCAATGTTTTCTCATTTTGTATATCATTTTGAATAGTTTTAAATCTTTCAACTTCACTCTTAATATCAATTTTTTCAATATATGTTTCCATATCTGATGCTGGAATTACTAAATTTATTGCTTTTATCTCTAAATTTGAATCGACATTATATGTTATTATTCCATAATATAGTCCTACAGTTACTTTATTAGTATTTCCAGTTAAATCTAGTTTTAATTGTTGTTGTCTAAAATTATTATTTTGTGCATATTCTAACTTATACGCTGATTTAGTTGGTAAAGCTTTTCCTTTACTAGTTTTCGCAATATGTATAACCATATTACTGTTTCTTAATTCCGCAACTTTATACTTAAAAATATTAACTGTTTTTATATTAGATTCAAATCCATTCTTATTTATATAAATATCTGGTGAAAATTGTCTATCTATACAGAAAGTCATTATTCTTGACAATATATTGCTACTTAATTCATTATCAAAAATTTCTATATTTCCTATTTTTAACTCTTTGAATATTTCTACTCCATTTGATATACTATAATAAATTTGTTTTTTTAATTCATAGTCAATTTCATTTTGTATTAGCTCTTTTGCAGTATTATACATTTTTGCCTCCTCTGTTTTCTTTTTTCGTAAATTATATTACCATTTTCAGTATTTTTTGTCAAGTAATTTCCCAACATTTCTTAATTTTGTTATACTATTACATATAAAATAAGCACATTATATCTCTATAATATGCTTATTTCTAATATTTTCTATTATCTTACATATCTATCTTTTTTCTTTGCCTTCGTAATATCTTCTTGTCCACTTTTCATTTGCATTTCAACTTTTATAACTTCTTTAACCTTTGGTGCATCTTCTAAAATATAATTTGCTATTTTTAGATTTTTTCTATACTTATTTAGAATTGTAGTACATTCATTTCGTTTGGCTTTATATTCTTGCATTAATTTATCATTTGTACAATTTCTTAGCTTATTTCTGTATTTTTGCCTTAAATTAGTAACATCTTCAATATCTTCTTCAGTTTGTGAAATATAACTTTTTACATCTTCTGTTGTTTTTAGTTTTTCAGTTACAATAAGTCTAATTTCATTTGAATATCGTTCCATTTTTCTTACTTCTTGTTTCATTTCTGGAGATAATGGCTGATAGTTTTCTCGTTTTGGTATTAACCCTAATAAATGAAACAACAATATAAAAAGTACATCTATACCACTCATTTTACTAATATTTCTAAACTTTCCTTTATACTTATAAACCTTGAATTTCTGTTTTTTCTTTTTAGGGTGTATAAATTCCATATATCTATTTTGATAATAATAGGGGTTGTGATTAATTTTATTTGCAATATTCTTTGGTAAATACTGCTCTCCTAAATGATACATTCTTACTGCTTTTTTATCATTTATTGAACGAATTGTTGGATGTTTTCTGTTATAATCATCATTGATAATATATCCTTTTTTAAGCATTATCTTTTTAAATTGCCCATAATTTATACACATTTCCATTGTTTCATTAATAGCTTGTCTTATTACATTATACTTTGTTGGATCTCCTCGTTTTTCTGCAAAATATATACTTCTTGGTGTTTTTCCTGTTGGCTTTTCAATTACTGTTAATTCATATTCTCTACATAGTTTATCTGATAACTCTCTGAAATGATAATATGCTCCTTTGTTACAGTTAAATTTTTTACCTGTAAACATATTAACCGAATTTACCACAAAATGATTATGATATGTGCCTGTATTAAAATGTGTTGCAACTACTACTTGGTTTTCACTCCACATTTTTTCTGCAAGTTCTACTCCAATTTTATGTGCTAATTCTGGCGATACTTCTCCTGTTTTGAAACTTTGATATGCGTGATATGCAACATTTCCTGTTGTTTTATCAAATCTAATTTGTACCATTGTCATTTCTTCATAAGCTGTTTCTGTTCTACAATTTACTCCTGTTACATGCATAGTTTTTTCATTTTTATCAATAGTTTTCTCATCATTTTCTGCATATTTCAATACTTGTTTCAAATCAGAAAATATTGTCTTTTCTGGATTTTTTGCATAGCTTATTACACGAGATATACTATCTTTAATTGCCCATATTTTTGTTGTTGCCATCTATATCATCTCCGTTTTTATAATTATAAATGTCTAAAAAATCACTTTGCATTTTTGTTATTTTATCTTTTATTTCTTCATCACTCATATAAGGAAATTCATTTTTTAGTTCAACAATTCCATTGTAAACTTTACGAAGTTCTTCATCTGGTATTGAATAAATTTCTTTTTGTAGTCCTGATTTTCTTAAATAAGACGATAAATTTAAGTTGCTCTTTTTAGCATTTCTTTGTAGTTTTTTCTTCTCATTTTCACTCACTCTAACATTAATTCCTATTGTTCTATTTCTCATAATTTTTCACTTCCTCTTTGATAAATTTTCGTTCTATTTTTTATAAAATCTTTCTTAAAAATTTTCAATTTCTTACCTAATTTTTAATCTATTTTCTTAATTTTTTCGTTTCATAAGGTAGGGGTTATAGGGGACAAAAGTCCCCTTTCAGCGTAAGCTGTCGGTTTTGTGGCAATACAAAACCTATGCTCGCTACACTTATAGACATTAAATTTGGCAATACATTTGCCTGTTTGCTCCTACCAGTAATTCTTTATACATATATTAGTTCATTTAATATAATTTCTTCTGCTGTATTTTTTAAATTATTCATCATACTCACCCAATAAAGTTGGTTTGTATTTTTCATTTCTTCTGTTAGATGATTTTGCTTTTTTAGTTGTTCTATTATAAGATTAACTCTATCTTGTGCTGTTTCTTGAATCTCTTTTAAATGTTGATTAAGAGTTCCGTTCATAAACATTATCATATATTCTGCTTTCTTATTTTCTTTTAAAAATTTTAGTCTTAATCTTCCATATTTGTTTAAAGTAATTTTTTCTTTTTCTAATACTAAATTGGGCATATAAGAACCTGACCCACAAGCAATCATAGATTGCTTGTGGGTACCCTAGAACCTTGTTACTTGCGTAATAATAATCTCCAACTTTTGTGTATTCAATTCCATATTTATTTTCAATTTTGTTTTCTTTTAATTCTTTATTTTCCATTTTCAATTCCTCCAATTTTAATTTTTTTAACTAAACTTTTTCTCGTTCTTTTACTCTAATTGCTCCAACAATTCTATTTACTTTTTTCTGTGGGTATTTTTTATCATCTGTTACCAATTCCACTAATTTAAAAAGTTTTTCTCCATTATCATTTATTTCATCTATTGTAAGATATTTTTTCTGATATCCTTTCTTTTGTTCATCTAATCTTGCTATTTCATAATAAGATACTTCGTAATAGTCATTTAATCTGTCAATATATTCTTGTAGTTCTTGCTTGTCCATCATAACTGTTGTTCTAACTTCTTTATCTTTTTCATCTGCAATAGTCATATCAAACATTCCATTTTGCATTAGTTTATATATTTGTTCAATAAATGTTTTTCTTAATTTCAAATTAACTAATTTATAATTACCCTTGCTATCTTTTTCAACTGTAATACTTTCTAAAAACTTTGAAATAAATTCTTGTTTTTCTTCTTTATCTTTGCTTTTCCATTCTGCCATTAACATATCGTAAAATTTATTAGAACGAATTAGTTTTTCTTTTTCTACATCTCTATCTGCCATTAAGTGTTGTAGGCTAAAACTTTGTTTACTCAAATCTATTGTTTCTATTCTCTTTTGTTCTAATACCTCTAATTTTTCATCAATTGCTTTATATTCTTTTGAAAATTCTTCTACATCAACAATTTCTTTCAAATATGCTTCCTTTATTCTTCCTTTTTGATTTCTTAATGTGTTTATTTCCCTATCTAACTTTTCTGTGTTTTTCTCTTTTTTATCTGCTAAAACAGGGAAGAAATATTTTTTTACTGTCATATCATATTCTATTAAATCCATTATCATTGGCATAACTTGTTCTTCTATTAAATCTTCTCGAAGATACATTTTACATTCTGAACAATGATAATACATATACTTTTTCTTTTTTCCACCAGTTCCTTTACTGCCCATTATCTTGCCACATTTAGGGCATTTCATTTTTTGCATAAAGATGTATACTCTATCTCTACAATATGCTCTTTGATTTTTTTCTTTTTGTATTTGTATCTCTTCAAACATTGCTCTTGTTATAATTGGTTCAACAACATTAGGATATATTACAGGCTCTTTTCCTTGCTCTTTTGCCACTCTTTTAAATCTTTCATAATCTCCAACATAAATTTTGTTATTGAGTATTTTTTCTATGGTAGAATCATCCCATTTTTTAGGCTCTAAAACTTTTTCTTCGTTCAATATATTTGCTATTGCTTGATAACTTTTACCTTGTAAATATAGATTGAATATTCTAATAATAACATCTTTTGTAGTTTCATCAATTACCATTTTCTTTGTTGTATCTCTTTTATAACCTAATGGACAAGTTCCGTGGTATATGACCAGATTTTATTGCTCCTGTTAAGCCGAACTTTGTTCTTTCTGATACTATTTCAATTTCTAACTGAGATAAAACTGTCAACATTCTTACAAAAAATCTGCCATTAGCTGAAGAGGTATTTACATCATCCCTATCGCATACCAAATAACAGTGATGTTCTTCTAGCTCTGAAATTAGAACTTCTAAATCTCTTACAGACCTTGTAACTCTATCTAGTTTATAAGCTACAATATAATTGATTTTGCCTGCCCTCATATCTTCTAGCATTTGCTGAAAAGCTGGTCTACCAGACATATTTTTTGCACTAATTCCTGCGTCTTTGTAAACTTTATAGATTTTATAATCTTTATACTTACAAAGACTTCTTAATTTTTCCTCCTGCTCTCCTAAACTAAATCCCTCGCGTACTTGATCTTCTGTACTTACACGAATGTAAATTCCTGCTACTTTCCTTTCTTCATTCATTTTTACATATCCTCCTTCCAAATTTTATGAATAGAAAGGCAACTAAAAAAGTGCCACATAGCATAGTTTTAGCTATTAGCACTTTTAGCGTTTTAATATTTATTATTACTATCTCTTTAATTCTCTTTTTATAACACAAATAAACCAATATAGTATAATTTTTAAAAAACTCTAAAATGCTTTGCCACTCTATGTTATGTATTTCCGCTGATATGTTCTTGTAATTTGGATAACGGATATTTTGTACTTAAATCATTTACATAGAAATAATCATGTTCATTAAAGAATAGGTACAAGCTATCTTTAATAATTACTCTATGTGGCTCTACATACGCTAAATTTGTATGCTCAATAATTTTTAGACAACCATTGATTATTTGTGGCTGTTCCTTTCCTTTAAATTTTAAACGGCACGCCCATTCGATTTTAGAGAGTAATTCTTTACTCATATTGATTTCTTTTTTAATTATATGTAACATAATACCACAAAAACCTCCTTTTTTCAAGACTTTTGGTCAAAAAAAAGACCGCTTCATTTTTTGAAACGGTTTAAAGTTTTTGTGTTGTCAAATTCTCATAATCTTGAAATTAAGTTATATCAAGTATTATAGAGAGTTCGACGAAAACTTGTCTTGGTGCAGCTGAAGGGATTCGAACCCCCAACCTTTCGGTTCGTAGCCGAATGCTCCATCCAATTAAGCTACAGCTGCATAACAATATTATTATACAATTTTTATTCTACTTTTTCAATAGTTTTTATCACTTTATTTCGTTTTTTAAAAATTGACAGGATTTACATAAGATGATATACTGTATATGATATTTGCTTAATTATAAGCAATAATTATTTTATTTACAGGAGGAGGATTATTATGCCCGAATATCGCTCTGTACGGTATCGTATCAGTTCTTCACAGCTGATTTATATCCATGATGATGTAGTGCACGAATTCAATTTGCGTCCGATCACCGAAGATAAACTTATTGCTCTCAGAGTAAAGAATAGCCCAGGATTTGTCTTAAAAAATAATGACAATATTTATTATGCTGGTATTCTCAAGCCTATGCGTTTCTTTGTACATTGTGGCTATGAACATCTATGTATTATGTGTAAAAGATGTTCCGCTCTTCCTGACGAAAGAGGTGGCTGTCAAAAGATTCGCGACTTTGATAAAAGTACTGTTCTGCATAGCAGAATAAATAATCTTAAAGAACAAATGAGATACTCAGGGCAGTTCGAGAAGGTATCTACTAAATCTTTAGTACATACTTGTCTTCCCAAATCCATAGAAATTTCAAAAAGGATTGAAAAATATCCATTTGTCACTTATGGTTTTGAAACTTTTGGAACAAATACTGAGTCTTTGGTAATTTTGAAGTGTGAAAACTTTGAAATTTCTCGACGCGTTTGAAATTAATCCTCAGAATAGTCAATGTTTCTAATTAGAACATTGACTATTTTTTATTGCTGTCTATAAAATACTATTTTATAATTTTGTTATTTTTTTATATTACATTTACAAAAATGTTGTTTTTTGTTATAATTTTTTCATTAGAATGGAGGAATTTATATGGAATTAATTAAAGTAGGAGAAAAAACTTATTATATAAAGAATCCCACAAATATTGGTATTTATAAGATAGATGAAGAAAATATTTTTTTAATAGATTCTGGTAATGATAAAGAGGCTGGAAAAAAAATTTTAAGGATTATAAATGAACAAGGATGGAAAGTGAAGGCTATTATAAGTACTCATTCAAATGCTGATCATATTGGTGGTAATAGGTATATTCAAGATAAAACGAATTGCGATATATACACTTACAATATTGAAGGGAGCTTTACTCAGTTTCCTATATTAGAGCCATCTTTTTTATATGGTGGTTATCCTTTTAAGGATCTTAGACACAAGTTTTTGTTGGCAAAGGAGTCTAAGGTTTCTAACATAGAAAACAACTTGCCAGATGGCTTGGAATATTTTATGCTTAGAGGACATTTCTTTGATATGATTGGAGTTAAGACTTCTGATAATGTTTTCTTTTTAGCTGATTCTTTATTTAGTGAAGAAACTATAACTAAATATCATTTGTTTTTTATTTATGATGTTAGAGAATATCTTAATACTTTAGATTATTTGCAAACTTTAGATGGAGCATTGTTTATTCCTGCTCATTGTGAGGCAACAAAAGATATTAGTTCTTTAATAGAATTGAATCGAGCAAAGGTCAAAGAAATTATAGAAAAGATTTTTGATATATGTAAAGATGATGTTACTTTTGAGGATGTTTTGAAATATGTTTTTGATTCTTATAATTTGTCATTAAATACTACTCAGTATGTATTAATTGGAAGTACTATTAGGTCGTATTTGTCTTATTTGTTTGATGAAGACAGAATTACTTATGAATTTAAAAATAATAAGATGCTATGGCATCAAAAATAATTTATAATATAGATTCTTTAGATTTCGATAATATTAAAGAATATTATAAACTAAATAATTTAGATTTGTATATCAAACCAATAATGATTTCAATATTAAAGAAAACAGATGTATTTGGAAAAACATTAATTGTAAAAAGTTATTAAGGATAGGCGTGTAGAAAATGGATATAGAAAAATATTTGTCCACTTTTTTTAAAGGAACTAAAAATCCCAGTTTAAAAGCAATGAAATTTTTAATGGATGAATTTGAACATCCTGAAAATAAGTTAAAAGCAATTCATATTGCAGGCACAAATGGAAAAGGTAGCGTGACTGAAATGATAACAAATGTATTAATAAAAGAAGGGTACACAGTCGGAAAATTTATCAGTCCTCATCTAATATGCTATAATGAAAGAATAAGTGTAAATAATAATTACATTAGTAATATTGAAATGGAAAATTTAATAAATGAAATCAGTCCTGCAATAGAAAAATATAATTCTATAAGTGATGTTCCGATTACTTTGTTTGAATTAGAAACTACAATGGCTTTTTTATATTTTGAACAAAAAAAATGTGATTTTATCGTCTTAGAAACAGGACTAGGAGGATTATATGATTGTACCAATATTATAAATCATCCTCTTGTAAGTATTATTACATCAATTGGCTATGACCATATACATATACTCGGAAATACATTACCAGAAATAGCATATCAAAAAGCAGGTATTATAAAGAAAAATTCTCATACTGTAATATTTGAAGGGCAACCAGAGATTGATAATGTATTTATTAGTGAATGTAAAAGGAAAAATAATATTCTACATATCGTTAAAAAAACAGATATTTGCAATTATTATTTTGATGATAATTATCAATATTTTGATTATAAGAACTTTAAAACAATAACTGTAAATCTCAAAGGAAAAGTTCAAGTCAAAAACGCATGCTTATGTATAGAAACATTTAATATTTTAAATGAATTAGGTTATCATATTGATATGATGAATATTCAAAAAGGTTTAAGTACGGTTATACATAAGGGCAGAATGGAACAAATAAATGATAACCCTATGATTATTTATGATGGTGCACATAATGAACCTGCAATAAAAAGTCTTCAAGATACGGTAAAAATGTATTACAAGAAAATGAAAAGAGTTTATATAATTTCAATATTAAAGAGAAAAGATGTCAATAATTTTTGAAAATGTCCTAAAAAAATTCAAACATTAACGGGAAAATTT
>CAVFFR010000027.1:0-18226 GCA_963621875.1 Bacteroidaceae bacterium
TATTTAGGACATTTTCAAAAATTAATATATAGGATTTTATCAAAAATTAATCATATTATAAGTTAGAAAAGATTTTCCGTGGTTGACTTATTTGGTTATTTCACATATAATATGACTTACAATAGAATATTTCTTTAAGGAGGTTTTAATGAAAAGACAAGAAAAAAATATAAAGAAATTTGAAAACATAAAGGAGCTATTATATCATTCTGCCGATGTTTATTCAGATCATATTGCTTTTACTACAAAGGTTATTGATAATGGCACTAAAAAATATATAAATCATACTTACTCTGATCTATTAGCAGATATTAATTCTTTTGGAAGCTCGTTATTCAAGTTAGGCTTATCTAGTAAAAGAATTGCTATTGTTGGTCATAATTGTTATGAATGGGCAGTTGCTCATTTTGCCAATGTTTTAGGAGGAAATGTTTCTGTTCCTCTTGATAAAGGTCTTCAATTAGGTGAATTAGAAGATTCTTTAATAAGAAGCGAAGTCGAAGCTGTTGTATTTGACTCAAAAATGTCAGAATTTATGAAAGAAATAAAAAAAGCCAACAAAACTAATATAAAGTATTTTATATGTTTCAATAATGAGCCTGATTTTCTTCATTTTGAAACATTGCTAAATGACGGAAAAAAAGAAATAGCAAATGGTTTTAAAGATTTTATAGATTATAAAGTTGACTCTTATTCTATGAGTATTTTGCTTTTTACATCTGGAACTACAGCAAAATCAAAAGCAGTTATGCTTAATCAAAACGGAATAGTTTCTAATATATATGATATGCAACTTGTAGAGCCATTCTTAGATACAGATACTAATATAGCATTTTTACCATTCCACCATATATTTGGTTTAACTGGTATGTTAGTTATGTTAGCTTCTGGTATAAAGACTGTATTCCCTGATGGTTTAAGATATATAAAGCAAAATCTTATTGAATATAAAGTTTCACTTTTTGTTGGTGTTCCTATCTTAATAGAGAAGATGCATTCAACTATTATAAAAGAATTAGAGAAACAAAAGAAATTAGGTTTAATAAACTTTGCAATGGAAGTAAGCAATTTGCTTTTAAAGCTACATATAGATGTTAGAAGAAAGTTGTTTAAAAAATTGATTGATGAACTTGGCTCAGAAATGAGATTTATTATTTCTGGTGGAGCTCCTTTAGATAAAAAAGTTGCCAAATTTTTCAATTCTATTGGAATTCATCTAGTGCAAGGCTATGGACTTACAGAAACTTCACCTGTTATATCTGCCGAAAATGGATTCTTCCTTAGAGCTGGTTCTGTTGGTTTGCCTATGTCTAGCTTAGCAATAAAAATTGATAATCCAGATGCAACAGGCTCTGGAGAGATTATCGTAAAAGGTCCTAGTGTAATGCTTGGTTACTACAACGATGAAGAAAGAACTAAAGAAGTTTTAAAAGATGGTTGGTTCTATACTGGAGACTTAGGGTATTTAGATAAAGATGGTGCTTTATTCATTACAGGAAGGAAAAAAGATTTAATTGTATTGCAAAATGGTAAAAAGGTTTTTCCAGAAGAAATAGAAATTTTAGTAAATGGCTTAGATGAAGTTTCTGAATCTTTTGTTTATGGTTTAGCAGATGAATCTGATCCAAGTAATGTAAAGGTAGCTGTTGAAGTTGTTTATGATGATAAGGTTGTAAAGTCTAAATACAAAGGAGTATCTGAAGAAGAATTACAAAATATTATATGGAATGAAATTAAAGAACAAGTTAATAAGACTTTACCAAAGTATAAATATATAAAACATATGATATTAACTAAAGAGCCTTTAATAAAAACGTCTACTAATAAAACTAAAAGAAATGAAGAACTAGCTAAAATTAAGGCTTTAAATAAATAAAAATATTAGCAAAATAATATCGCCCAAAAGTATACTTTTGGGCGATATTTTAAAATTTTATAAATCCAATATTACCTTCTTTTGCATTTTTTAATATATTTTCCAAATCTTCTGCACTAGTTTCTTCAATATTTATAGTTAAAGAATGTCCTCCATTTGTCAATTCGTGATATGGTGCTTCTATTTTTATTTTATCTTTTATATTTGATTTATTATCTATGTAAAAAGAGTTTGTATATATGTTCTTATCAGTTATTCCTTTTAAATTTCCATATATTGCTTTGTCTGTTGCAATAAATTCTTCTGCTAGTTTTTTATCCTCTGTTCCCATTAAAGAAAAGTTTAAATTATATTTATTGCTAAATTCCTCCGCTTTGTTTTTCATAAAGCTAATTATTTGAATTCCTAATTTTTGTGTTTCTTTACTATCGGTTCTTTTCTTTCCCGTTAAAGCAATTAGACATTCTTCTAAGCCCATAAATCCAACTGTAAGGCTTCCTTGTTTTATTACTTTTCTAATTTTGTCATCATCTTTTGCTTTTTCAGCATCCATCCATACACCTTGTTTTATAAAAAAGGGGAATTCATAAGCCTTTTTATTTCCTTGTGCTTCAAACCTGTCTAGTAGTTGGTCTTTTACTAAATTTAGTTTGTCTTCTAATTCATTGAAAAATTCTTCATATTGTTTTTCCTTTGATTTAGACATTTCTTTTAATATCGGACTGTTTTTTATTCCTATTCTTGCTAAGTTAATTGTTGTATAAGAGATATTTCCTCTTTGTGAAGCTATTTGCTTTCCTTCTCTATCTATAATATTTTCCATTTCTCTCATGTTAGAAGAATTGTAAGCAACTTCGCTGTCTGGATTATTTTCTACATAGTATTTTTTATTATATGTTGCGTCTAAGAAAGAAAATGCTGGATAGTTTCTTCTACTTGCTATATCTATGGCTCTTTTATATAAATCATAATTTTTATCTTTTTCGTTGTAATTTATTCCTTCTTTTATTTTAAATATTACAAGTGGAGATAGTCTTTCTTTTTCATTTTCTATTCCAAAATCTATCGCGTCCAATATTTGGGTTATTACCATTCTTCCTTCTGCTGAGGTGTCTGTTCCTAAATTGATTGTTGGATATATTCTTTCATCTCCATTCGTGTCTATAACATTTGTATCATGTATAAAAGCTTCCATAGCTTGTGAAACAATTTTCTTTGTTTTCTTAGTTGCTATATCATAAGATATTCTAAATGCTCTTTTTAGTTGTTCTGACTCTCTGCTATATTTATCAAAAATTGAAACATCAAAGTCTATACTTTCAAGTTTTTCTATTTCTCTGTCAATTCCGTTTGTTGCTGCAAATTTGTCAAAGTCTGTATATATTAATATGTCATCTATGGTTTGCTTAAATTGTTTTTTGAAAGTCTTTAGCACGCCTGGTGCCATATAATAATCAAATGCTGGAATTGATTGACATCCATGTTGTTCTTTTTGATTTAATGTTATTACTAGTACTGCAAGTGCAGTATAAGACATTATATCCTTTGGTTCTCTAATATGTATATTTTTTGTTTCAAAACCGCCATTATATATTTTTTCTAGGTTTATTTGTGATGATGTAGTTGTTCCTAATGGCATAAAATTTAAATCGTGTATATGTATTTCTCCTAAGTCTTGAGCATCTGCAACCTTCTTTTTTACTATGTAAGACTTAGCAAATTCCTTTGAAATTGTACTTCCATAGTCAATCATCATTTCCATGGGACTAGCATTATTTTCTTTTTTTAATGTTAGTGCTTCTAATGCTTTCAAGAATTTGTGTTGTTTCTTTTCTTCAAAAAATATTTTTCTTGACTGAGATCTTCTTTCCCTATACTCTGAAAACGAAATATAAACATCTTCATATCCTTCTTGTTGCAAATATTTCTCTATTAAGTCTTGAATTTCTTCGATTTTTATTCTTTCAACACCAAGATTTCCTATTTCTTCTATTACTAAATTATATACTTTGTTTATATCTTTTTCAGAATATTTCGGTTCTTCTTCGTCAAGTGCAACACTGTCAAATCCTTTTTTTATTGCCAAAGCTATTTTGCTTCCGTCAAAATCAACTTTTTTTCCATCTCTTTTTACAACTTTAATATTTTCAAACATACTTACTCCTTGCTTGTTATAATAAGGGATGGTGCTTTTAAGCCTGCCATCCCTTGTTAATTATTTTGCTAATATTTTCTTCATTTCTTCTGCTCTTTTTACTTTTTGTGTTGTAGTCTTTACTAGAGGCTCTGTGGTTACAATTATCTCTTTTATGTGTTTATAGGTTGACAAGTTTTGATTTATTTCTTTTACTTGTTCCCAGATAATATCTTTATATTCTTCTTCTTTTTTATCAGAATATAATTGTTTCATTGTTTCTTCATTATATACTATTTTTGCAGATACTACTGGATCTTTTTCGTCTCCATCTTTTGGCATACCAAATACCATACATTCCTCTACAAAAGGTAATTTACTAATTAAGAATTCTAATTCTAATGGATATACATTCTTTCCATTTTTTAATACTATTAGGTCTTTTTTTCTACCTGTTATGTATAAAAATCCTTCTTTATCTATATATCCTAAATCTCCAGTATAAAACCATCCATCTTTTATAGCTTCTTTAGTTGCTTGTTCATCTTTGTAATATCCCAACATTATATTTGGACCTTTTACTATAATCTCTCCTATTCCTTCATCATTTGGATTATATATTTTTGCTTCTTCATTGCACATTACAAGGCCTGTTGCTCCTGGCTTTTTAAAATAGTCTGTTTCTGCTGATATAACTGGTGATGTCTCTGTTAGTCCGTATCCTTGGTTTATAGATATACCAAAGTTTGAAAGTCCTATTATTGCTGGTTTATCCATTGGTGCTCCACCATAAAGAATTAATCTTAATTTTCCTCCAAGATTATCTAATATTTGTTTAAACACTTTTCTTCTAATGTCTATATGGAAGAACAACAAGAAATTACATAATTTACTCATTATATTTATTAATTTTGTTTTGCCTTGTTTTTCTATTGCTTTTGTTAATTTTTTATACATTAATTCTAGCATTTGTGGTACTCCAACAAATACTGTAATGTGGTATTCTTTTAAGTTGTCTAATATATATCTTAGTCCATCGCAGAATATTAATGTTGCCCCACAGTATAGACATCCATATATAAATGAGATTGTACATTCAAATGTATGATGTAATGGTAAAAATGATAGTATTGAGTCTGTTTCATACATCATTACAAAGTGTGGCATTGCGTTTATATTAGAACAAACATTATTTTGACATAGCATTACTGCTTTTGCAGCTGATGTTGTTCCAGATGTATATAATAATATTGATAATTTGTTATTGTCTATTTCTATATTATCAAATTTATTGTAGTTATTTGTTAAACTATCTTCTCCTTTTTTTAATAGATCTTGATAATATAAAATATCTTCTTTATCTAGATTATCCATACAAATATAATATTTTAAATTTGTATTATTTTCTTTTTTTATCTCATCAAATGCTTCTTCGTATTTTTCATCATATATAACTGCTTCTGCTTCACTTCTAGAGATTAGTGATTTTATTTCACTGTTTGGAAGTGCTCTGTCTAATGGAACAATTGTCATATTTCCACATGCAACAGCCATATATGTTACACACCATTCGTATCTATTTCTTCCTATTAATGCAACTTTTTTGCCTTCTAATCCCATATCTAATAAGGCAGTTCCTAATTTTGTTACATCATTTTTATAGTCTTTAAATGTATGTTCAACATATTCTGGATTTTTTGCTTTTAAGTCTTTTTTATGCTTAAAAGCTACTTTATCTCCATATTTTTCAACTGCTCTATTTAATAATTCTTTATAATCTTTAACAGTCCCCATTTCGTGACCTTTAAATGTTTTCATTCTTTTTTCCATTTTATCTTATCTCCATATTAAAATTGTATTTAAATTGTGTGTTTATTTTATACCAAATCAATTATAAAATCAATAGTTGGATAACATATTGTGTCAACCTTTTATAATGAATAGGGACTTTTTTTATAGTCCCCTTCCTTCTATTCATATTTGTTTTGTGTGTTTATTATTCTTCATTTTTTGTTCCGTTTATTTTTAATAGCTTAAATATTTCAACAATTACAATTGGTGAAAGTATTAGTAATATTGTTTCTACTATATTTTCCATTGGTAGTACTGGAATGCTAAATATTGTTCTTAGTGCTGGTACTGCAAGTATTACTATCATTAGTAATGCAGATGCACCAATTGCCCAGAATAGTTTTTTGTTTCCACCTATTCCTGTTTTGAAGATCGATTCTTTGTTGTTCCTTATATTAAATACATGTACTAGCTCTGCAAATGCTAATACCATAAATGTCATTGTTTGTGCTATTTCTACTTTTACTTCTTCTGGTGTTAAGCCTTCTATAACGGGTGGATTTTCTGTTGATAAGCCAATAATAAATGCTACTAATGTTAAAAGTCCTATCATTATTCCTTGATATACAATTCTCCAAGACATTCCTTTGGTGAATATTCCTGTATTTGATTTTATTGGTTTTCTGTTCATTACATTTTTGTTAGCTGGATCAAAAGCTAGTGCTAATGCTGGTAATGAATCTGTTACCAAATTAATCCATAATATGTGTATTGGTAATAATGGTTCAATTAGGTTTATTGGTATGTTGAATTTTTGTGCTAATAGCGGGGTTATTAATATTGCAAAGAATAGCACTACTACTTCTCCAACATTACTTGATAGTAAGAATTGAATTGCTTTTAATATGTTGTCATATATTCTTCTTCCTTCTTCTACTGCTGATACTACTGTTGCAAAATTGTCGTCTGTTAATATTACATCTGCTGCCTCTTTTGCAACATCTGTTCCAACCATTCCCATTGCACATCCAATGTCAGCTGTTTTTAAGGCTGGAGCATCATTTACTCCATCTCCTGTCATTGCAACTACTTCTCCATTTGCTTGCCAAGCTTTTACTATACGAACTTTGTGCTCTGGCGATACTCTTGCATATACTCTAATATTCTTTACTCTTTTTTCTAGTTCTTCTTGTGACATTTTTTCTAGATCACTACCTGTAACAGCCTCTTCATCTCCTTCTAGTATTCCTAGTTGTTTTGCTATTGCTACTGCTGTTGTTTTGTGGTCACCAGTAATCATTACAGTTTTTATTCCTGCTGTTTTACACTTTTCAACAGCAGCCTTAACTTCTTCTCTTGGTGGATCTATCATTCCTACCATTCCAATGTATGTTAGGTCTTTTTCTATGTTTTCCATTTCTTCTTTTGATGGTTTGTGATCTATTTCTTTGTAAGCCATTGCCAATACTCTTAGTGCATCTTCTGCCATTACATCATTGTATTTGTCTATTGTTTCTGCATATTTATCTATATCTGTAAGTATATTTCCATTTACAATATAGCTACTGCATCTTGCTAATAGTTCATCTACGCCACCTTTAGTGTACACCATATATTTTTTATCAGATACTTTGTGAACTGTTGTCATCAATTTTCTATCTGAATCAAATGGTATTTCTTCAACTCTTGGCATTAATTCAAATAACTCTGGTTTAAAGTCTAGTCTAAATCCCATATCTATTAGTGCTGTTTCTGTTGGGTCGCCTGTTAGCTTGTTGTTTTCTCCGACTTTTGTATCATTGCACAATATAGATATATACACCAATTGTCTTAATTCTTCGTTGTCTTTATTTGTATCTATCTTTTCGACTTCTTTTATTTCATCATTAAAGAACATTTTTTGTACTGTCATTTTGTTTTGTGTTAAGGTTCCTGTTTTGTCTGAACATATAACTGTTGCACTTCCTAAGGTTTCTACTGCTGGTAGCTTTTTAACAATTGCATGTTTTTTTACCATTCTTTGAACGCCTATTGCTAAAACTATTGTAGAAACCGCTGCTAATCCTTCTGGTATTACTGCAACAGCTAGGCTTACAGCCGTCATAAACATATCTAATGGTGCTTTTCCATATAGAAGTCCTATTACAAATATTACTGCACATATTGCAAGCGAAGCTATTCCTAATGTTTTTCCTAATTTATTTAATCTTTGTTGTAAAGGTGTATCTGTTGATTCTGTTTCGTTTAACATTCCTGCAATTTTTCCAACTTCTGTATTCATTCCAGTTTCTACTACAATTCCTTTACCTCTGCCATAGGTAATTAGACTTGATGAAAACAACATATTGGTTCTGTCTCCAACACCGATATTTTTTTCATCTATTGCTACTGCTATTTTTTCTACTGGAACAGATTCTCCTGTTAGAGATGCCTCTTGAGATTTTAAGTTAAATGCTTCAACTATTCTGATATCTGCTGGTACATAATCTCCTGTTTCAAGTTCCACTATATCTCCTGGTACAAGTTCTTTTGATGGCACTACCATTAGCTTTCCGTCTCTTATTACTTTTGCAGAATAACTACTTAATTTTTTTAGAGCATCAAGTGATTTTTCTGCCTTGTTTTCTTGTGCAACGCCAATTATTGCATTTACTATTACAACAATCAAAATAATGATAGAGTCTGTTATTCCTTCACCTTGTAGCTGACCTACTACTCCTGAAATAATTGCTGCAATGATTAATACTATTATCATAAAATCCTTAAATTGTTCTAAAAACTTTATGAATAAGCTTTTTTTCTTTGCTTCTGCTAATTGATTAAGTCCATATTTTTGTTTTCTTTCTTCTATTTCAGATTCTGAAAGTCCTTTTTCTTTATTAGAATCTAATTCTTCCACTGCTTCTTCGGCAGTCTTGTTATACCAATTTTTTTCTTCCATATTTTTCTCCTTTACTATTATTATGTAACAAAAAAAGCAAGACTATAAAAAGAAATTTGCTTTTTTGTAAATTTCTTTAAAAGTCTTGCTTACCAATATGGTTACTAGCCATGCTTCCCGCCGTGATGTTGACTAATAGTTTATAAGCTACTCCCTTTTAACTCTAATTATTGTAACATTTATTTTAAAAAATGGCAATGGTTTTTTAATTAAAAATTATTAATATCATACAATATATAATCGGTTTTATTGTTACTTTAGCTACTAACATATATGTATACAATTTTATTCCTATGTTGTTTAGTTCTTTATATTTTTTTATTATTGTATTTGCATTTTCTTTAGTTAAGTTTTGTTCTATATATTCTTTTGTTACTCCTTCTGCTCTTGTCATTGCATCTATTTCTAATGAATTTCGTATTACAAATAATACAAATTGTAGAGCTATTAATATTGCTAGTAATAAGTTTTTTACATTTGCATTTAGGTTACATACAATTGTTAAAATACTAATTACTAAAAAGTATAACATATTTATATTCGATAGTATAAAATTACTTTTCAACATTATTTTATTTTGTATAGAATGAATGCACTCGTGAGCTACTGTTTGTATTCTTGTAAAAGTGTTATCTATATTTGCTATTATTATCTTATTTTGCATTACTAAATATAAGCTTGTTTTTGATTTTTCATCTTGTGTATCTTCTATTACTACATCTTCATTGCCAAGCATTTCTAGTATTTCTTTGCACATCTGTTTATTAGTTGGTACTGCTTCTATAAGCTTGTTATTTTCCTCACTATATGCTATTCTTTTTATTTTCTTTATGTCTTTTATATTAATGTTTAATCCTATTTTTAAAATTACTAATATTAGAATTAATATGATTATTAAAATAATGTATTCCATAAATTTTCCTTCCAAAAAAGCGTAAGGTATAAAATATTTTGAATTTTATACTTACGCTTCTTTTTATAAAACATCCTTAATTGCTTCTGCAATTATTTTGTTTACATCTGTTATCATTACATTGAATTTTATTTCGTAATCGAAATATTTTTTCATTTCTTCATCTTGTAATAATTGAATATATTTTTCTTGCAATACTTTTAAATTTTCTTTACTTTGTTCAATGTTTTCATTTCCTTGCATTTCTCCAAGTTGAATTTCGTATCTAGTTTTTTCAAAGTCTTCTAGTTTTGCTTTTTTCTCAGAATTAGCCTCTATACTTGCTTTTAACTCTTTATAATTTTTATATTCTTCTGATTCTCTTATTTCTTGTGCTAGTCTATTTGCTGTATCATATATATTCATTTATTTTATACACTCCTTCATCCTACGCATATGCGTGCTTTTTCTTGAAACTTAATAAATTTGTAATTTCCTTTTGTGTATTTTCTGCTTTTTCCGCTTTCTTTGCTCTTTCTTGTAGTAATTGTTTTGCTTGTCTTTCTGCCATTGTTTGGCATATTGCTTTTTCGTATGTAAAGTGTGTATCTTGAGCTATTTTCTCCCAGTTGAATTGTTCTTTTACTTTTTGTTTTGCTTTTTTAGATACATTTGTTGCTAACTGATGGTCATATAATAGTGTTGTTACAGAGTCTGCTATTGAATTTGCATTTCCTGCATATGATTTCATTCCGTCAACTCCGTGTAAAACTATTTCGTCTAATCCACCTATATCTGATACAACTGTTGGAACTCCTGCAAGCATTGCTTCTAATGCCACTATTCCAAATGGTTCATATGTGCTTGGGAATACTGCAACATCTGCACATTTATACATTTTTTGAATTTTCTTTGAATCCATATATCCTGTAAAATATACTTTGTTATCTAAACCTAAGTTTGATGTTTCTGCTTTTAGTTCTTCTAACATTCCACCTTTACCAACTATTATAAGTTTTGCATCATTATAGTTTGATAATATTTTTGGCATTGCTGCTATTAAATGTTGAATTCCTTTTTCGTAAACTAATCTTCCAACATATAAAATTATTTTTTCGTTATCCATTGCATATTGTCTTCTGAAATCGTAGTCTCTTTCTATTCCTACAAAATTATTTAGATTAATTCCATTTGGCACTACATTTATCTTGTCAAAAGGTAGTCCGAATAATCTTTGTAATTCATTTTTCATATAATTACTGTTTACTATTACTTCTGTTGCTTCATATGTTAAAAGCCATTCTGTATCATTTATATATCTTTGTGTATCGTCATGTATTCCGCTGTTTCTTCCAGCTTCTGTTGCATGTATTGTTGCAACTATTGGTATGTCATATGCATTTTTTAAAGATTTTGCCGCATATGTTACTAGCCAATCGTGTGCATGTATTACATCAAATCCGCCTTCTTTGTTTATTATTTCAGTAGCCTTTGCCATCATGTTAAAGTTTAATTGCATTATCCAGTCTATGAAGTTATTTGGATGTATCATATAGTTGTCTACTCTATATACATTTACTCCTTTGTCATTTTCGTATTCTGGAACGCTTGCATTATCTCTATATGTTACAACTGTAACCTCGTGTCCATCTTTAATTAGTCTTTTTGATAAATCATGTACTACTCTTGCAATTCCTCCTACAATTCTTGGTGGATATTCCCATGTTAGCATTAATATCTTCATTAGATATACTCCCTTCATATAATTCTCTTTGGTATATTATTCTCACAATTTCTGATATTTACATTTTATACAAAAAAAATACAAATGTAAATATATTTCGATAATTTTTTATTATTTTTTCTATTTTATTCTGGATTCATTATATTTTTTATTTCTTCGTCTTCTCTTAATTCTGGTACTATAAAATCATATGCTCTTTTGTCTTGTTTTATTGCTTCTATTACAATATTTTTTTGACTTCTTAATCTTTTACTTGCATATTTGATTATTAAACCTTTATTTTTTACCGCTTCTAAAACAACATCTTCATCATCTCTTAGTTCTTTACTCAGATAATATAAAATCTGTCCATCTGTTTTAGCAGCTTTTAAAGCTAGTTCTTTGTCTTTTTTTAGTTCTTCGCTTGCATAACAAAGAACCCAGCCTTTTTTTTCAACAGCTTTCATTAGTATATCTTTATCGTTTTTTAATTTAGTTGATGCAAATTCTAATGCTCCTCCATCTTTGGTTACTGCTTTCATAACTAGCTCTTTGTCATCTTTAAGTTCTTCACTAGCTCCTTCTAAGAAAAGTCCATCTTCTTCTATTGCCTTTTCTACAAATGCTTTGTCTGTACTATTGTGTACTACTTCTTTTAATGTCATTTTATCATCCCTTCAGCATTTTATTTTGAAACTTTATATTCTATGTGTTCCATATATGGAAATATCTCTTTTAACCTTTTGTGTGTTATTATTGATAGTCTTGGAAGTGGATTTTTTAAATCCTCTGTTAATAGTTGTTGTGTATAGCAGTCATCTGTTGTCTTGAATAATTGATATCTATTTCTTACATAAGTAAAGAATATTGTATATCCTTCTTCAAGCTCTCTTTCCATTCTATCAAATGTATATTTTCCTTCCATTTTGTTGTATCCTTTCTTGGTTTGTTATTTTATCATCTCTATAAACTCTTGCTCTGAAATTATTGTTACTCCTAAGTCTTGTGCTTTTGTTAGTTTAGATCCAGCTTCTTCTCCAACTAATACATAACTTGTCTTTTTTGATACCGAGCCTGATACTTTGCCTCCAAAGTTTTCTATTATTTCTCCTGCTTGTTCTCTTGTGTAGTTTTCTAAGCTTCCTGTTAATACAAAAGTTTTTCCTTCAAATCTTTGGTCATAACCTGCTGATTTATCTTCTAATACCTTAGTGTTTACTCCTGCATCTTTTAATTTTTGAATTAAGTCTATTGTTTGTTCTTGTCTGAAAAATTCGTAGATACTTTTTGCTGTAATTTCTCCAACATCATCAATATTGCTTAATGTTTCTAGGTCTGCATTTGCTATTTCGTCTATTGTTTTAAATTTTTTAGTTAACCCTTTTGCAGATTTTACTCCTATATGTCTTATTCCTAGTGCTGTTATCAATTTAAATAGTTCATTTTGTTTACTTTTATTAATTGCGTCTATGACATTTTGAGCAAATTTTTTACCATTTTTCTTTAATGATGCAACATCATCTACTGTTAAAGTATATATGTCTGCTATGTTTTTTATTAATCCTTTGTCTACTAGCTGCTCTATTATTTTTATTCCTAGTCCGTCAATGTCCATTCCTTCTTTTGACACAAAATGTGCTAGGTTTCTTAAAATTTTTGCGCTACATTCTATTCCAATACAACGAGCTATTGCTTCCCCTTCTTCTCTTACAACTGGTGAACCACAAACTGGGCATGTCTTTGGCATTACAAATTCTCTTTCTGTACCATTTCTCTTGTCTTTTATTACATCTACAACCTCTGGTATTACATCTCCTTGTTTTTGTATCACAACCGTGTCGCCAATTTTTAGATCTTTTTCTTTTATAAAATCTTCATTGTGAAGTGTTGTTCTTGAAATAGTTGACCCTGCTACTTTTACTGGCTCTATTATTGCTGTAGGTGTTATCGCTCCTGTTCTTCCAACTTGGCAAACTATGTCTAGTAGTTTTGTTTCTTTTTTTTCTGGTGGATATTTGTATGCTATCGCCCACTTTGGTGTTTTGTATGTTGTTCCTAAAATTTCTCTTAAATGTAAGTTGTCTACTTTTACAACTGCTCCATCTATTCCAAATGATAACTTTTCTCTATCTTCTCCAATTTTCTTAATTGCATCTATTGCTTCATCTATTGTACTACATAGTTTTCTAACTGGAACGACATTAAATCCCAGTTTCTCTAATTTATTTAGTTCTACAAAATGCGAATTTTCTGAGTCAAATGTATTTGCATCATATTTTTGTACATTAAATACAAATATATCTAATGGCCTTTGTGCTGTTATCTTTGAGTTTAATTGCCTTAAAGATCCTGCTGCTGCGTTTCTAGCATTTGCAAATAGTGGTTCTTCTAGTATTTCTCTTTCTTCATTCATTTTTTCAAATTCTTTTGTTCCAATAAATACTTCTCCACGAACTGTAATATTTATTTTTTCGTTTATTTCTTTTGGTATATGTTTAATTGTTTTTAGGTTTTCTGTTACATCTTCTCCAACCTGTCCATTTCCTCTTGTTGCACCTTGTACTAATATTCCATTTTCGTATTTTAGAGCTGTTGATAGTCCATCTATTTTTGTTTCTACTACATATTTTAGTTCTTCAGTATTTTCTTCTGCTACTTTTCTGACTCTTGTATCAAAATCTTTTAGTTCCTCAAATGAAAATATGTCTTGCAAGCTCTGAAGTGGCACTTCGTGAACTACTTGCTTAAATCCTTCTTTTACATGTCCTCCAACTTTTTGCGTCAGTGAGTCTTTAGTAACAAGCTCTGGAAATTGTTTTTCCAAAGCTTTTAGTCTGTTCATCATCATATCATAATCGTAATCCGATATTGCTGGGTTGTCCATATCATAATATAGTTTTGCATAATATTCTAATTTTTCTCTTAATTCTTTAACCTGCTTTTTTGCTTCTACAATATCCACCGTTTTTTCCTCCATTATTTTTTTGTCCAAGAAAAGCCCAAGAGGGACGCCCTTTTTTCGCCCAAGAGGGACGCCCCTTTTTGGGCGAAGTTAAACTTCTTGGTTTTGCTCCGGCTTCGCCCAAAAAGGGGCGTCCCTCTTGGGCGAAAAAAGGGCGTCCCTCTTGGGCGAAAAAAGGGCGTCCCTCTTGGGCTTTAACAATCTTTTAATAGGTCTTTGCCTTCTTTTAAGTATTCATATCCTGAGAATATTGTTGCTATTACTGATATTGTCATTAATACACTTGCTAATATGTTTATTATAAAGTCTCCTGTATTCATTTCTGCTTTGCTTGCAAATGCAAAGTATGGTTGTGTTGTTAAAAACATTAATATTATAGCAATCATTTGTGTAACTGTTTTTAACTTTCCCCATATATTTGCAGCAACTACTTTGCCACTGTTTTCTACTGCTATTAATCTATATCCTGATACTAAAAATTCTCTAAATATTACTATTATTGGTATCCAAGCTGGAAGTTTACCCATCTCTACAAATATTACCATTGTAGCTATTACTAGTATTTTGTCTGCTATTGGGTCTAAAAACTTTCCAAATGTTGTTACTTGATTATTTTTTCTAGCTAAGTATCCGTCTAGTTTATCTGTTATTGATGCCATAATAAATATTGCACATAGCATAAGCATTGTTGTTGAAATTCCAAGTAAATCTCCTGGTATGTTAAAAAATGATATTATAACCATTATTGGTACTAAAATTATTCTAAATAATGTTAATTTGTTTGGTAAATTCATATTCTGTTTTGTCAATATCTTATTGACTTCCTCCTTTTTATTTTGTCGTTATTATTATATATAATTCATACAAAAAAATAAATACCATTTTGGTATTTTATTAAAATATTTTTTAAAAAATATAACTGTTGATAAGCTTTTTATCAACAGTTATTTATTATTAGTTATTTTCACTATTGTGATATACATTCATTACATCATCTAATTCATCAAGATTGTCTAATAATTTTTCCATCCTCTCTTGAGCTTTTTCATCTAATGCAACATATGTAGTTGGTACCATTTGAACTTCTGCTTCCACAAATTCTAGTCCTTGTTCTTCTAATGTTTCCCTTACTTTAGAAAAGTCTTCTGGTGTTGTTGTTATTGTAAAGCATTCTTCATCAGCTTCAAAATCTTCTGCTCCAGCATCTAATGCTATCATCATAAGATCATCTTCTGATTGATTACAGTTTGCTTTATCCACAACCATTACACCTTTTTTGTTAAACATATATGATACGCAACCTGTTGTTCCTAAGTTTCCACCAGCTCTATCAAATACATGTCTTACATCTGCTGCTGTTCTGTTTCTGTTATTTGTACTAGCTTCTACTATTACAGCAACTCCTGCTGGTCCATATCCTTCATATACTATTTCTTCGTAATTCTCTGCTTCTCCTGCACCTGAAGCTTTTTTTATTGCATTCTTTATTGTATCGTTTGGCATATTTGCTGCCTTACATTTTGCTATTACGTCTTTTAATTTAGAGTTACCCGCTGGGTCAGGTCCACCTTGTTTTACTGCTATTAATAATTCTCTTCCTAATTTTGTGAATATTTTTCCTCTTGCTGCATCAGCTTTTCCTTTTTTAGCTTGAATATTATGCCATTTGCTATGTCCTGACATCGTTAATTCCTCCTTTTTTATTTATTCCTTATATAGTTTACCACATTTTTCCGAATTTGTGTAGTCTTTTTATATACTTTTCTATCTCTTATATTTAATTTAGATATTTATAAAAATCATTTTTTAGAATTAATCTAGAATATCTATAGCAATAGTATATCTGCTCTTTTTTGCTTTTTAAATAGTCATTATCTACCTTTTCTCCATCAGTAAATGTTTCAAATTTTTCTGTAATTGCATTATATCTCCCTTTTTCGCATATATAACTTCTATCTGAAAATATTACAAATTGCTCACTGTCCGAAAAAATATCCTTTCCCATTAATAATCTCGAATCATATTCAATTCCAAATAAATTTAACATTGTAGGTAACACATCCAATGAACAACTATATTTTTCTACCGTTTCTTCTTCATCTTCGGATTGATATAGCAAAAATGGCATATGGAACTTTGAAAACTCAGAATCCATTTGTTCATTAGATAGTTCTTGCATTTCGCTATATGTCAATCCATATGGATAATGATCTGCAGTAACAATAATTACTGTATCTTGTAGTTTTCCTGCTTGTGATAATTTATTTATTGTTTCTTCTAATGCTTTATCTAATTCTATTTGTGTTGCCAAATATGCTTTTGCTTTATCTGAATAGGGTAAATTTTTGACTACATCCCAGTTTTTTCTTACTATTGCATTATTCATAGTATATTCCCTATGTCCACTCATAGTCATATAGTATGCAACAAAATGTTCATCATTCAAATAGTCGTCTATTGTACTTTTTACCATATCATAATCACTTGCTGGTTTACTTGAAAAATCCATTCTATCTTCTAATCCGTTTCCCTGTCCTAAGTATTTTTGGTATCCCATTGTCGGAAAGTATTTATCTCTTTTGTAATATTGATAATCATAATTATGATATGCATATGTCTTATATCCTTCTTTTTGAAAAATATTGCCATATGTATAAGGAAATGTTTTACCTTCTACATTTTCTATACTCCATACTCCTTCCGAAGGTAATAAAGATGTATCTGTTAAATATTCTCCATCTGCTGTACTCACTGGAAATAGTGGAGTATAAAAATTATCAAATTTAATTCCTGTATTTGCCATTTTATACAAAGTTGGTGTAAGATCTTCTCTAATTGCTAAATTGCTAAAAGATTCCGCTACAAATACTATCAAATTTTTTCCTTTATACTTGCCTGTATGAGTATTTTTGTTAGTTGGCATTTGCTTTTTTAAGTATTCACATATTTCTTGTATATCTTGGTTATCCGACTTTTCTTTTATGTCATCAAAGTCAATTTCAGTTATATTGTATTCTTTTTCATCTATGACTATACTTAGTCCATTTTCCGTTTCTAATTCTATTAATCTCTTTTCTTCAAATGAAAATATATTTCTTTGCAAATCTATTCTAATAGTTGTTAATAATCCAAACCTTTTTACATTTTCTATTGGATTATTAATATAATAGTAATAATTTTTGCTACAGTCTATTGCTTCTGTTGCCGTTGTTTCAATTACTACTAAAGCTAGGCAGTGTAGAACAACTAGCATTATTAAAGATGTACATACTTTTTTTCTTTTGTCTTTTTCCACTCTTATATATTTATATGTCATAATCATTATTACTGTTGGTATTAAAAATATAATAACAATATACCAACATTTTAATATCTGATTTAAAGCAATATTTCCAAACTCTGTTGCTTGAGTTAATCCATTACGAATAGAATCTATAGATAATATTGTATTTAACATTTTAAAAAATGTAGCATAAATCATGTATGTAAAACTTATTAATACTATACTTATATTGTAAATTGTTTTATTAATCTTTTCTGGGAATGCAGTTGTTATTATACTTACAAAAACAGCTATTGCCATAGAAAACAATATTTTTTCTATATCAAAAATATAGTCTTGAATTGTAAATATGCTAAATATTAATTCTTGTATAAGTATAAATATTGTTAACTGCATTATTTTTAAAATTAGTTTTTTCATATATACTCTTTTCTTTGTTTCTATATACATAAATTATGAACTAATAATTTATGTTCTGTTATTAAATAATTGTGGTGTCCCTCTGCATATCAAATATATAGCATAATTTAAATAAAAAATCAATACTTAAAATTATACACAAATTATAGTATGATTAATTTTTGATAAAATCCTATATATTAATTTTTGAAAATGTCCTAAATA
>CAVFFR010000028.1:0-16501 GCA_963621875.1 Bacteroidaceae bacterium
TTTGAGAACTAGTTTGCTCGTCTATCCAGTCAGATATATTGTCTAAATCTGCTTGCTCATTTTCTCTTGCTTCGCTATATTTATTTTTTGCTTCTTTACTTTTTTGTATTATTCCATTGTTGTCTAATATTAAACTGATGCTTACTCCCGCTAATATCAAAAGCACTACTATTGTTACAACTAGCGCTATTAAAGTGATTCCATTTTTGTTTTTTAACATATTTTTCTCCTCCTTAGTTTCTTTTAAATTCTTTAATGTTTTTTCTAGCATTTGTTTTCCACTCTCCTTTGTACGCTGTTATTATAAAACACTATGTTTTATAAGTCAACTATTCATTTTTCTTTTATTAAATATATAATTTAATAAAAATCTATATTTCTCACAAATGCTTTAACTCTATGAAATATTCACCTCTTTATATTTTTATTATTTCTATTTTTTTATTTTCTAGTATTGATTTTTTTCTACTGTTATGCTATAAATATCAATAGTTATATTTTATTAAATTATATATTTAATTAAAATTTTAAAGAGAATAAAAAGAATCTAAGTTACCAGCTCTTCTCTGGTATTTAGATTCTTTTATATTTATTAACATTTCTTTTTAAATATACTTTCAAATGTCTTATTCCATCTCTGATTGCATGTAAATGTGGTTCTCTATCTCTTCCATCTTTGTAAAAATTGATTGGTATTTCAACAATTTTCAGATGTGCCTCTTGTGCTTTTATAATCATTTCACTTGCATATTCCATCCCTGTAGATTTGCAGTTTAAGTCTATTGCTTTTTGGTTGTAATAGCCCCTAAATCCACAATTTATATCATATATTTTTACTTTATATTTTTTTCTTATCAGAAAAGATAATATAGGCGTTCCAATATATCTATGCGTAAACGGCATTGCATTTTTCTCTATTTTTCCTTTTAGTCTATTTCCAATTACAAAGTCATAACCTTCCCTTAGTTTATCTAAAAAAGGTTTTATCTCCAAAAAGTTATAACTATCATCAAAATCTGCCATAATTACATATTTTCCTTATGCTGCTAATGTTCCATATCTTAGAGCATTGCCATATCCTTTTTCTTTCACATTAACAACATTTGCACCTAGTTCTTTTGCTATCTTTACAGATTTATCGGTACTTCCATTATCTGCAATTAATATTTCTGCATTCAAATTCTCTTTTTTTATAAATTCTTGTGCTTTTTTTATGCATACTGGTAGAGTTGTTTCTTCATTTAAGCACGGCATTAGAATTATTGAATCTGCATACAAATGTAAATATGTATATTCTCTCCCTGGTTGTAGTCTTTTAAATCCACTATTTTTTTCCAAATAAGTTGCTGATTTTTTCAAGTTTTCTTCTATACTAGCTTTGGGTATTTTAGCAGTTAACACTAGCACTGAAAAAAGTATAACTAGAGTTATAATAAATACTAATATATATTCAAATATGTTTTTAATGTATTTCATTTTTTCTCCTTAGTCTTTATATAAAAATACTGTTGATAGCCTATCTTCTAATCAACAGTTTATTTTTCTAAGATTTCTTTAGATATTTTTCCACATTTTCTAGTATTATGTCCTTAACCTGTTTTACTAAGTTGTGTATATCTATTTCTTCTTCACTATTTTTTATACATTCTCTAGCAATTCCTCTAATTACGCTAGATGTTCTCTTTTCTAATAATAGTTTGTTTGTACTTTTCTTGAATTTACCATGCTTAAATATTTTTACAAAAATATTATGAGAGTTTTGGTAATTATTTCTTTCTATTTCTTGTATACATATATCCTGAATCTTCTCACCTTTTTTGCAGAATTTGCGTCCTCTTGCTATGCTTTTAAACTCCTCTGCATCTTCTATTGATATAAATTGTATATTTTTTTCTTCTAGGTTTTCTTTGATTTCTTTTGTTTTTTTCATTTCTTTCATTCCTCTCAGAATTAAATAATTCACATATATAATAACATTACTAAAAAATTTTTTCAACTATTTTTTACAAATTTATGCTTTCCTACAAATTCCGATGGATTTCGCATTTTTAAAGTTATATTATAGTACAGCCTCCTAATAGATGAAAGGGGGTGATGGTATGAATTCTTTTGATTTAATATGGATTCTAATTCAAATGCTTTTAGCAAATGATGACAAGAATTCTGATCAAAAGACAAAAGATGCTAATGATTAAAGCAATTTAATACATAGCAAGAAAAAGATAGAGTGGACGCTCTATCTTTTTCTTTTAATTAATTTTTTTATGAATTCTTTTGATGTTTTAAGTTTATCATATTATAAAATCATTGTCAATATAAATCACAATATTTTATAGCCATTCTCCATTTTTCTTTATATATTGCTTTTTTATTACTTCTACTAATATTGAATATATGATTAATAATATTATTACAAATCCATAATATTGTAGTGGTAATATTTCAAAGTGGAAACTTGGTATGTTGTGTAATAGTATTGGTGTTAGTATTGTACCTACTATTGTAGCTATTGTTCCAAGTGTTAACCATTTGTTTGCTCTTGATTCTATGAATGGTTTTTTAGCTGTTCTAACATAGTGTATTATCATTGTTTCTGATATTAAGCATTCCACAAACCAGGCTGTTTGGAAGTATGTTTCTTTTTGTGCTCCATATTCAAATAAGAACCAGAATCCTATGAATGCTATGACATCTATTACTGAACTTGTGATTCCCATTACATTCATAAATTTGCTGATTCCTTTCGTACTCCATTTTTTAGGTTTTGCTAAGAATTCTTCATCTACATCATCATATGGAATTGCTATCTGTGACAAATCATACAAGAAGTCTTGCAATAACATTTGTATTGGGAGTAATGGCAAGAATGGTATAAATATACTTGAAATCACTATACTAAATACATCTCCAAAGTCTGCGCTTAGTGCCATTTTCATATATTTTATTATGTTTCCGTATACTTTTCTTCCTTCTATTACTCCATGATAAATTACATTCAGACTTTTCTCTAACAAGATAATGTCTGCCGCTTCTTTTGCAATGTCTGTTGCTGTATGTACACATATTCCAACATCTGCAGTATGTAATGATGGTGCATCGTTTACTCCATCTCCCATATATCCTACTACATGCCCATTATTTTTTAATGTTTTTACAACTCTTTCTTTTTGCAAAGGGTTCATTCTTGCAAATACTGATACTGTTTCTACTTTTTTTGCCAGTTCTTCATCCGTTATCTTGTCAATGTCTGTTCCTAACAAAATTTCGTTATTATCTATTCCTACTAGGTTACAAATATTGCTTGTTGCATAAGGATTATCTCCTGTTAATATTTTTGTTGTTACTCCAATTTTTCTTAATTTCTGCAATGTTTCTTTTACATCTTTTTTAGCAGGATCTAAAAATGCTACAAAGCCAATAAATGTCATTTCTTTTTCATCAGATACATTAAATATATTTGCTCCTTTGTATTCTCTCTTTGAAGCTAATGCTATTACTTGCATTCCTTGAACAGCATATTCTTTTGCTTTATTCTCTGCTATTTCCATCATTTCTGGACTTAATTCTTCTATTTTTCCTTCATATTTAACTTTTGTACATACTTTTAATATTTCTTCAAGTGCACCTTTAGTAAGCATTCTATAACCATTGTTTTTATTATTTTTAACAACAACGCTCATTCTTTTTCTTGTATAGTCAAATGGTATTTCATCAATTTTTGTGTATTCGTGAATTATATTTTTCACATTTTTTGTATTTCCATAACTTATTATTGCTCTATCTACTAAGTTTTTCATTCCTGTTCCAAAATAGCTGTTCAAATACGCATATTCTAATATTGATAAATCTTCTTTCCCATTTACATCTATATATTTTTGAAGTACTATTTTATTTTCTGTAAGTGTTCCAGTTTTATCTGTACACAGAACATCTATTGCTCCCAAATTTTGAATTGAGTTTATGTTTTTTACTAAGGTTTTCTTTTTAGCCAAAACTTTTGTGCCTCTTGTTAGATTTACATTTACTATCATTGGAAGCATGCTTGGTGTTATCCCAACTGCTACTGACAGTGCAAATAGTATGGCTTCTAGCCAATCTTTTCTAATTAGTCCATATATTACAAAAACCGCTATTGATACAACACTCATATATTTTATTAGCATTTTTGTAATGTTGTTCATTCCTTTTTCAAAGTTAGTAGGTTCTTTCTTTGTTTCAACTTCTTTGCTCATTCTACCTAAATAAGTAGAAAATCCTGTTTCTATTACTACCCCTGTTGCACTTCCACTTATTACACTTGAACCCATCAGACAAATGTTAGGAATACTAAATATCTCTTTTTTTGAATCGCTATTTTCTGCCATCTTCTCTACCGGAATGCTCTCTCCTGTAAATACTGACTGATTTATAAATAAGTCTTTGCTGTCTATCAATATTAAATCTGCTGGTATCATTGAGCCTGCACTTAAATGTACAACATCTCCACTTACTACTTTTTCTACTCTTATCTCTTTTTCTTTACCGCTTCTAATTATATGTGTTGTTGTATAAATTTTTGATTTTAAATCTTGATTAAATTTATACACACCGTAATCTTGAAAATATCTTATAAGTGCACTTGCTACTGCTATTGCAAGTATTATATACATACTAAGTGCATCACTTAAAAAATAGTTTATTATTGCCAGTAATATTAATATGATTATAAATTTATCTTTGAAACTATTAAGCAAAAAGTAGAATCTGCTTTTCTTCTCGTTTTTTACAACTACATTTGGTCCGTTTTGTTTAAATAGTTCTTTTCCTTTTTCTTCTGATATTCCATTTTCAGAAGTCTTATATTCTTTTAGTATTTCTTCTTTTCTCTGTTTTGAAATTTTCAAGTATTTTTCTAATAATTCATTATCTTCAACTTTTTGCTTTTTTCTTGCTTCAAATAATTGAATCATTTGTTAGCCTCCATAATATTATTTCAATATTTTTATAGAATTTAACACAGTTATTAAAGTTGCTCCAACATCTGCAAATACTGCTTCCCACATATTTGCTACTCCGAAAATGCTTAGTACTAGTACTAATACTTTTACTCCTATTGAGAATATCAAGTTTTGTTTTATTACTCTGCTTGTTTTTTTAGAGATGTCTATTGCATCATTGATTTTTTCTATTGCATCTGTCATTATTACAACATCTGATGCTTCTATACTAGAGCCTGCTCCAACACCACCCATAGATATTCCTATATCTGCTCTTGCTAATACTGGTGAGTCATTTATTCCATCTCCAACAAATGCTACTTTTCCATTGTTTTCGTATTTCGCTATTTCTTTTTCTAGCTCTTGATATTTTTCGTTTGGTAACATTTCTGATTTTACTTCTTTTATTCCTAATTCTTTTGCTATTTTCTCTGCGATTTCAGTATTGTCACCTGTAAACATTTTTGTAATGATTCCTCTTGCATTTAGTTTTGCTATCGCTGCTTTAGTTCCGTGTTTAATTTCATCTTTTAGGCAAATTGCTCCAACTATTTCTGAATCGACTTTTACATATATTTTTGTACTATCTGATTTCTCTTTTTCCTTTTCTACTAAACTGCTATTTCCTACAAGTACTACCTTCCCTTCAAAGTTGTATTTTATTCCTTTTCCTGCAAGTTCTTCATAGCTTGATACTTTTTCTTTATGTTCTGCTATATATTTTTCCATTTTTGATTTTGCTATTATTGATTTTGCTATTGGATGGTTTGAATAACTTTCTCCTAATACCGCGTACTCTAATACTTGCTCTTTTGTTAGTTGTCCATATACTTCTACTTTGTCTATTGTAAATTGTCCCTTTGTTAATGTTCCTGTTTTGTCAAATACTATTTCTTTAATATCTTTTATTCCATCTAGGTAATCGCTACCTTTTATTAAAATTCCTTCTTTAGAAGATTTGCCTATACCAGAAAAATAACACAATGGAACAGAAATTGCAATAGCACAAGGGCAAGAAATTACTAAGAATATTAATGCTCTATAAATTGAGCCATTTTCTGTTAAATATTCTACATTCGATATTAATGGTAAGAATATTGCTACTAATGCTGCTATACCCAATACTATTGGTGTATAAATTTTTGCTGCTTTGTTTACAAATGTTTCTGTTTTTGCTTTTTTGTCTGTTGCATTTTCTACTAATTCTAGTATTTTACTAACTGTACTGTTTTCGTATTTTTCTGTTACTTTTATTTCTAGTAATCCATCTAAAACTATACTTCCAGATAATACTTGGTCGTCTTTTTTTACATCTTGTGTTTTTGTTTCTCCTGTTAAGGATGCTGTATCTAAGCTTCCTGCTCCTTTAACAACTATACCGTCTAATGGTATTTTTTCACCTTTTTTTGCAATTACTATATCTCCAACTTTTACATCTGATGGATCTAAAACTTCTATTCCATCTTTTGTTTTTAAGTTAGCATACTCTGGTTTTATATCCATTAAATCTGATATGGATTTTCTTGTTTTGTTTATTGCTTTTTCTTCTAGAATTTTTCCTATTTCATATAATGTTATAACCATTAAGCCTTCCATATGTTTGCCTACTAAATAAGCCCCTATACAAGAAATTGTTATTAATAAATTTTCGTTTATTGTTTTGTTTCTTACTAAAAGCTTAATTGCATTTTTTATTGTTCTATATAATAAAATTCCATAGCCTAATATTACTAATGATATTGATAAATATTTAGGCATTTGAATATATAAGCCTATTAGTGCAATTACTAAGCCTATTGTTAGTCTTGCTATGTGTTTTAAAACTTTTGAATTATTTTCTTTTTGGGTTCTTTGATTTTTTTCGTCTTTTGTTTTTGCCCCTATTTCTGTTATTTGAACATCTGGCTCTATGTTTTTTACAATTTTTTCTACTTCCTCTTTTGAAACATCTTCTGTTTCATATGTTAATTGTAATCTCGCAAAATTAACTACTACATTTTTTAGTTTTTTGTTTTTATTTAATTCTTCTTGTATTTTATTTGCACAGTTTGCACAGTCTAATCCCTCTAATTTATATTGATACTTTTTCATGTTCTTCCCTTTCTTTATTAAATTTCTTCAATATGTTGTTTTCCAATTTGATAGATTTCTCTTACATGTTCATCATCTAGGCTGTAATAAACCGCTTTACCGTCTTTTCTTCCTTTTACTAATTTTGCTTGTTTTAAAACTCTTAATTGGTGTGATATTGCTGACGGTGTCGAGTTTGTTATTGCTGCTATTTCAGATACATTTAATTCCCCTTCTAAAAGAGTTGCAATTATTTTCATTCTTGTGGAGTCTCCGAATACTTTAAAATTTTCGGCTATTTCAAACAGCAGATCATCTGCTGGAATCTTATTTTTTATTTTGTTTACTTTTTCTAAATTAATACTAATTTGTTCTATATTTTCTTCAAAGTTCATTTTTATCTCCTTTCATATGAATATATGTTCATATATTCATTATATGGTTATGATTTTGTTTTGTCAATATCTTTATAAAAAAAAATGCTGGTAAAATATTTTACCAACATTTTTTATTTACATATCATCTTCTTCGCTATTTTCTTCTTCATCTTCTTCATCGCAGATTCCACAAGAAGAACAACAACCGCCACAACCTTCTTCATCATCCCAGTCAAGTTCTATTATATTGTGACATTCTGGGCATTCTATTTCTTCTCTAAGTTCGTCTTCTACATCTGCCACAAATTCGTGGTTACAATACGGACAAACTATTTCAAAATCATAGTCTTCATCTTCGTATATATCTTTTTTTATTAAGCTAACTGTTTCTTGCATTTTGCTTAGTTTTTCTTCAATTTCTTCTATTCTATCAACATTTGCATTTATAGATTTTTCGATCAAATCCATATATAAAGCTGTTAGCTCTCCTATTTTTTTAGTAACATATTTACTTTCTTCTTTATTAGAAATATGTTTTTCTATATCCTCTATAAGTTTTAGATATTCATTACTTAATTTTGACATCAATTTTCCCTTTCTAGCAAATTAAACTCTTTCCATATATTCGCCAGTTCTTGTGTCTATTTTAACAACATCTCCTATGTTTATGAACATTGGTACTGTTAATTCGTAACCATTTTCTAATGTTGCTGGTTTTCCAGATGTTGTAGTTGTATTTCCAGCAAATCCTGGTTCTGTATATGTAACTTCTAGCTCAACAAACATTGGTGGCTCTACTGCGAATATGTTTCCTTTGTATGATAACATTTTTACATTCATATTTTCTTTTATGAATTTTAAAGCATCTCCTATTTGGTCTTTGTTTAATGGGATTTGCTCATATGTTTCGTTATCCATAAAATAATATAAGTTTTCATCATTGTATAGATATTGCATATCTTTCTTTTCGATTTCTGCTCCTGGATATTTTTCAGATGGGTTAAATGTTTTTTCTATAACTGCTCCTGTTATTACATTTTTTAATTTTGTTCTAACAAAAGCTGAACCCTTTCCTGGTTTTACATGTTGAAATTCAACTACTCTATAAACATTTCCGTCCATCTCGAATGTTGTTCCGTTTCTAAAATCTCCTGCCATATATACACTTGCCATTATTATTACCCCTTTCAAATTTTTTATTACTTTTTTATTATTTTTTGTCTGACTATACTATGATACTACATTTTCGCCCTAAAATCAAGTATTTGTTCATTTTTTGCTTATTATAGTATCTCTTCAAATTTTTCTTCTAAGTTTTCAAAAGCTTGTATGTATTTATTTTTTATATCATTATAAATTTTTCTTGATGTTTCTTCATCATATAAATGTGATAAAGAATTTCTAGAAAGCATCATTTCGATCCATAGTTCTCCATCATTTATTATTCCTTGTTGATATGCTAATTGTATATTTTCTCTTGGGCTTCCTACTTTATTTACAATTCCCATATATTCTAAATAGTCTTTTATTGTCTTCCAAGCTAATTCAAATGTAAATTCGTATCTATGAAGTATGCCATCAATTACAATCTCTGTTGGTTCTTCTTGTAGTGCTTCTTTAAGTTTTAATAGTGCTTTTTTATAATCAGATTGTCTTTCCTCAAATCTCTTCATTGAATTTTACTCCTTCCTCTTCTATTGATTTTAACAACTCTTGCTTTGTTATTTCTTCTTCAAATACTAAATCTATCATATATGGTATATCTATTAAATCAAAATCATTTCTAATATTAAACTTTATAGTATCATCTATTTTCCCAGCAACAGCTATATCAATATCAGACCCGTTTTTATAATCGCCTCTTGCTCTTGAACCAAATACTTTAAAAGTGTACTGTTTATATTTATTTATAATATTCTTTATTTTATTATAGCTTTCTATCGTTAATCCAAATTTCATATTTTCCTCTTATTTTTTATCAACTATTACATAATCTCTGTCTGATTTTGTTAAGCTTATAGCTACTGCTCTATCTATTACTATTGTATCTTCTATTCTTACTCCAAATTTGTTTGGAATGTATATTCCTGGCTCATTTGTAATAACCATATTATTTTTTAAATTGAAATCTATTCTTGTGCTAGCATATGGAAGTTCGTGTACTTCTAATCCTACTCCATGTCCTAATGCGTGTATTAAATCATATCCCCTTAATTTAAAATCACTTTCAACCATTCTGCTTAGTAATTTTAAATTTACGCCTTCTTTCATTTCGCTTGTTATTTGTTTCTGATTTTTTAACACTAATTCATATACTGGTTTTATTTCTTCTGGTACTTCTCCTGCAAATATTGTTCTTGTCATATCTGAGCAATATCCTTTGTATTTACATCCCATATCTATTGTTATTGGATCTCCAAATTCAATAGCTTTATCTGTTGGTACTGCGTGTGGTTTTGATGAGTTTTTTCCAGATGCTACAACTGTTTCAAAAGCCAAATCGTCTGCTCCGTTTTTCATAAAGAAGTCACTTATTTCCTTAGCTATTTGTTTTTCAGTTAGTCCTATTTTTATATAATTTTTTAAGTGGGTAAAACACTCATCTGTAATCTTACAAGCTTGTTGAATGATGTCTATTTCTGCTTGGTCTTTTATCATTCTTTGCTTTTCTATTATTCCTTCTGTTTCTTCTAAGTTGTTAATTTTGTATCTATGCATAATTTTTTTGTATGTTGCATATGTTACATATTCTTCTTCAAATCCTACATTTTCACAAAACAAGAAAAAGTTTTCATAGTCATCTTTAGACAAATCTTTTGCATCATATACAACTATTTCATCATTTAATGTTATAACATTGTTTACTTCTTCTATATATCTGCCATCTGTTATATAGATATTCTCCTTTGGTGTAATTAAAAATGTTCCTTCTGCATCAATTCCTGTTAAATATTTTACATTAATAGGATTTGATATTATTATTCCTTGTAAATCCAACATCTTTATTCTATCTCTTAACCAACGAATATTGTTATTCATAGATATCTCACTCATTTCTTTGTTTTATTTATTGATACATTATTTGCTGTATGTCCCTAGTGTAAATATGTTTAGTGTAGCTATTAATAGTAATTTAAATGGTACAAACATTGCTATTACTGCTGATATTACTATAAACGGTCCAAATGGAATGTATTCATCACTTTTCTTTTTCTTTTTTAGCATTAGTGCTATTCCTACTATTGCTCCTAGTAAGAATGCTATAAGAGAGATAATTATTATGGTTCTCCATCCAAAGAATAATCCAAGTCCCCCCATTAATTTCACATCTCCAAAGCCCATTGCTTCTTTTCCTGCTATTAGCCCTCCAACTAGTGTTATAAATAAGAAAATTCCTGCTCCTACTACCATTCCTAGTAGCATATCTATTGCTATGTTGATGTTTATAATTCCCTCTAAAAATGTGTATATTAAACCAACTTCAAATATTGTAAGGTTTAATCTGTTTGGAATTATTTTTAGTCTATAGTCTATTACAAAGGCACACAGTAGCATTGGAAATAGTATCATATATGCCAGTGTTTTTAATTGAAATCCATATAAGTATAGTAGTCCTATAAAAATTACTGCAGTTACTGTCATATATGCGTATTTAGGCTTTTCGTTTTTTAAGTATACTGAAACAAAATCTTTTACAAATACTTTGCTGTAGTCTGGCATACGTACTGCGCACCAAGATACAAATTGTCCCACTCCAAGTCCTATTATTCCTATTAATAAATAATATAATATATTTATGTTGTTAATATACATTAAAATACCTCTTTTTATTTTTTACTTTGGTTTATTTGTTTAAAATAGCTTTTTAGTATTTGCTTTTCTATTAATCTATTTATTTTCGTAACAAAAATATCTTCTTTTTTTAGTGGCTTAACTAATATAGAATACATTTTGCATCTATTTGCACCCAATACATCTGTTAGCACTTGGTCTCCTATTACGGCAATTGTTTTGTTATCTTCTATTTCTAATATTTTTTTTGCTTTTTTGAATCCAAATTTTAATGGTTTTTTTGCAAAATATATAAATGGTACATCTAACTTATTTGATAAATTTTGTGCTTTTTTCTTTTTGTTTGTATTTGATAGTATGCAAATTTTTATATTGTTTTCTTTTAGTGTTTTTACCCATTCCTCAAATCCTTGTACCATATTGTGTCTTTTATCTAGTATGGTATTATCTATGTCTAATAATACTGCTTTTATTTTTTTTTCTATAAAAAAGTTAACATCTATATCCACTATTTTGTTAAAGTAACTTTTAGGGTAAAAAATCATTGTTGCCTCCTATGTTATCGTTCTTATATTATCAATATGTTGCTATTTTGTCAAGTAGAATTTGTTTTTAAGATTTGATATATGTTTATATTGTTCATTGTAATATTGTTTATTCATTCATAATATATTTTACAGAGGTGAATGTTTTGGTTATTAGGTCTGTAAAAATTAATTTAATTAAAAGAATACTTCTTTTTTTATTTGTTATTTTTCTTGCATTGATTCTGGTTTATTTAGGATTTAATAATTTCAAGAAGCCTATTATAAATACTACTCCTTCTGAGAATTTAATCAATGATTTTGCCAATGTTCCCGTTGAAGAACTTGCAGAAGAAATAGAACAGTCTCCTAAAAATTATATAAAATGGGTTGAATTTAATGGAAGTGCTACATTACTAAAGAAACTTGCTGATTTAGACATATCTTCTCATACAAACGAAGCCATTGTTAAGTTGAATTGGATTGAGCTTATGGCTTATTTAGGATGTAAATATGGTGGAAATCTAAAATTGTTTAACCAATCCGATTTAGATAAGCTAGTTTCAGAACTTAACTCTGGAAAGACAATTGAAGAATTAACTTCCACTATGAAGCTATACAACTATTTCTATCAAAGTTATGATGCTATTTTTCACGAATTTATTGGAGAATACGAAATAGAAATATCTGATGATTCTGGAAATAAAAGTTATACTAAAAAGTATGGTCTGAAAGCTTTTTTGCCTATTGCAAAGAATTATAGCTTTAGTCATTATAAAGATTTTGGAAGCTCTAGGTCATATGGTTACAGAAGAGTTCATTTAGGGAACGACCTCCTTGGAAGTATTGGCACTCCTGTTATTGCCGTTGAATCCGGCTATGTTGAAGCTTTAGGTTGGAATCCTTATGGTGGTTGGCGAATCGGTATTAGAAGTTTTGATAAAAAAAGATATTATTATTACGCCCATCTTAGAAAAGACCACCCTTATGCAAAAGATTTAGTCGAAGGGCAAATTGTTTCTGCTGGTGATGTTATTGGCTATCTTGGTATGACTGGATATAGCACAAAAGAAAATGTAAATAATATTAATATTCCACATTTACATTTTGGAATGCAATTAATTTTCAATGAAGTTCAAAAAGAAGGCTATAATCAAATTTGGATAGATGTATATGAAATAATTGAATTTTTAAGAAAAAATAGTTCTTCTGTGTATATGGCTTATAGTGATACAAAAGATTTTGAGAGAAGCTTTGAAATTATGCCTGTGGAATAAAATTGCATTTTTTCATTTTTTACTGTATAATTTGATTTATGAGAACTTTAATTGTAAATAATAAAAATGATGGAAAAAAATTAAATAGTGTATTATTAAAAGAATTTCCAAACTTAAGCATTAATTCTATTTATAAGGCTCTTAGAAAGAAGGATATTAGAGTAAATAATATTAAGGTCAATGAAAATGTCGTTGTTCATACAGGAGATACCCTTTCTGTTTACATTTCAGATGATGCTTTGTTTGGTCAAATTTCTGTAGATAAAATTTATGAAGATGATAATATCTTAGTTGTAAATAAGCCTATCGGATTAGAAGTAACTAGTCCAGATTCCTTAACAACTATCTTAAGTAAATCATATGGTTTTGATATTATGCCTTGTCATAGATTAGATAGAAATACCTCTGGTCTGACTATTTTCGCAAAGAATCGCCAATCTTTAGATATAATGTTAGAAAAGTTTAAAAATCACGAGATTGAAAAGCATTATGTTTGTCGAGTATATGGTGTTCCACAAGCACAACATCAAATTTTAAATGCTTTCTTATTTAAAGACACTAAGAAATCTATGGTTTATGTTAGTGATACTCCAAAGAAAGGATATCTAAATATTACAACTGAGTATAGTGTTATTTCTTCTAACAAACAAAATAATACTAGTATTTTAGAGGTGATTCTTCATACTGGTAGAACTCATCAAATACGAGCTCATCTGGCACATATTGGCTTGCCTATTGTTGGAGATGGGAAATATGGAATTAATGAGATAAATAAAAAATTTAATTGTAAGACACAGAACTTAGTTAGCTTTTTATTAAAGTTTAATTTTAGTACCGATTCTGGAATTTTAAATTATCTGTGTGGTAAAGAAATTAAAATCGATTTATCTAATATAAATTTTAGTAATTAGGATGCACTAAGTGTATCCTAATTACTGTATTTATAAAACTGAGCAATTTTGCTCAATTTCCCTTGAGAACTTTTGCTCAGTTTTATTATACAATTTACATCTTTTTCTAAATTCGTTAGTATCAATTTTTCTTATATTCATTTTTCTTTCTTGCACACAAAAACTGTGCAAATCATTTCTGATTTTACACAGTTTTCTTTAATTTTTATTATGTCTACTTAATAATTATTCTTCACACTGGTGCTCACGCTCTAGAGTCCAGTGTTACTTTATTATTAAAGTGGGACGAGAACCGTACGTAGGCGCCGATGTAGCTGTAGCGGTACGAAGCTGGACTGTTAGAGCCATTGTTGACGTAGTCACCACCCCTGAAAGCTCGAGCGCCGGGGCCGTACGCCTCTTGGGTCCACTCCCATACATTTCCAGCTATGTCGTAGATATTATTTGCCATTGTAAATGTTGTTTTTCCTGTATTTAACATTGAACTTGTTCCACTTGCTTTTAGCTCCGTTGTTCCATCATCTGCTTTTACTGATGTTCCTTGATAATTTCCCCAAGAACTTGAATCCACATTTACTTCATCACTTGTTTTTGCTCCTGAACTTATTAGCCAATTCAACGTTACATCCCACTGGCATCCCCATATCATTCTTGTTTCTACTTTATCACTTGCATTTAATTCTTTACATTTTTTATATAAACTATACCAATTTGTATTTGTTAATGTTGCTTTATCTTTTTGTACTCCCTCACTTGATAGCTCATATCTTCCTATATAAAATCCTCCATATGTACTAATACTTGCTATCATTTCTTCATAGTCGCCAACAAAAGCCTCTGCCATTTTTTCTTTACTTTCAAAGCCTAATATGTCTTTATAATATGTTTCACTAGCATCATAACTTGTTCCACTTCCAACTAAATCCGGCTCACGGCAATATGGATCAGTTGTTGTGCCTGGAGTTGTTCTTGTTTTTCCACTTATTATTTCAGATTTTGAATATTTATTTGTTGTTACTGCTGTTTCTCCTTCTGTTCCACATAATGTGTATTCTGTTGTATTTGAAGTGTCACACATTACTGTTACATCTGGCACTGGTATCCACACCCATTCGTTATTACTATTATCTTTTATTACAAGTCCGTGGTCTACTGAGTCTTGACTTGGAGCACTACTTCCATCTCCCCATTCAGATGTTTCTGTATCTATTGGTGTATATCCTTCTGGTATTGTTGGATTATTTGAGTTCCCCTTTTTTCCATCTATTGTACTATTATCTTCTGCTTTTGTATTTACATTTACCTTTGGTGTTGGCTCTGCTGTTACTTCATCTATCCAATCTGATGCGTTTTCTAAATCTGCCTGCTCATTTGCTCTTGCTTGTCCATATTCTCTTTTGGCATCTTTACTTTTTTGTATTATTCCATTGTTATCTAATATTAAGCTTATACTTACTCCTGCTAATATCAAAAGTACTACTATCGTTACAACCAAAGCTATTAGTGTTATTCCGCTTTTTGTTCTTTAACATTTTTATCTTTCCTCCTTCTTTAGTTTCTTTTAATTTTTTTAATGTTTCTTTTGGCATTTTCTTCCCCTTTCCATTTGTATATCGTCATTATAAAACACTATGTTTTATAAGTCAACTATTAATTTTTCTTTTATTAAATATATAATTTAATTAAAATTAACTACTTTAATTTATAGCATAGCTGTAAGAAAAAATCAATACTAAAAAATAAGAAAATGGAAAAAATAAAAATATTAAAAATCATATATTCTCTAGAGTGGAACGGACTGTAGAGAATTAACTTTTTTATTAAATTATATATTTAATTAAAAAAATATTTTGCACACATAAAGAATAAAATAAACTTTGTGCCTAAAATAGCAGATCTATTCAGTTCCACTACTAAAACGAAAAGTATAACTTAATCATAACCACGGGTAAAACCCGTGGTTTCTTTAAGTGACAATAAAAACGCTATTACATTACTTTGCATAATAAAAAACTCTAAAATGCTGATTTTATCAACGCTTTAGAGTTTTGCTTTTTGGAGCGATTTAGGAGGTTATTTACGAAAAAATAGCACATTTTTCTTAGTGTTCCTGCCACAACTTGCTCAAAAAAATAATTCGATTAATCAACTGTTCAAATTAGTATAGCATAAAATAAAAAAACTGGCAACTAACTATTTCTAGTCAGCCACCTAACATAGCAATTACTGGAGCTTTCACTCCAAACATAGCAATCTTTCAATTACTTTCTAATACTATGATACTATATTTTATTACAGAAGTCAAGATTTTATACACCAAATTCTTCACTAATTTTACTTGGCAAAATTTTCATTGCCAATGCAACAACTTTTTTCTAAAAAGTGTTGTCATATTCTCGTTTTATATTTTTGATTTTCTTTATTTTACAATTTATTTTTGTTTTCGTCAATTAAGCTGTTAAACATTTTGGTAGCTTAATTCTGTATATATCTAAAAAGCTTGTATCTATACCCTTCTTCGGATCTTAAACACTTTTAAACCTATAGAAACTTTGTAAGCATTGTGAATGCTTA
>CAVFFR010000029.1:0-14873 GCA_963621875.1 Bacteroidaceae bacterium
TTGCTTTAATATATTTTCTCGGTATTGATTTTTTCTTACAGTTATGCTATATATTTGGTATAGATTTTTTAATTAAATTATTTATTTAATTAAAAATTTTATAAATTGGATATTATTTTATAAAAACAGCTGATAGTAAAATTTCTTCACTATCAGCCACTTTTTAGTTATTATTACTTATTCTTTAATTTCTCTATTTCTTCTTTTGTTAATCCAGTAAATTCTATTATTTCTTTTACTTTTATGCCTTTAGATAACATCTTTTTTGCAGTTTCTCTTTTGTATTCTTTTATTCCAAGTTCTTTTTCTTCTCTAATTCCAGTATTGTATAATACTTTTTCATCTCTTATTACCTTTTCTCTTAATTCTGCTCCTCTTTGCATTTGTTTTGAATATAGTCTTGACCAATAATATAAACTTTGAAATACTATATCTATCTTTGGTTGTAATAATTTTACTTCTTTTTACTTTTTCGTTTCTTGCAAACGCATTTTTCCTTTAGATATTCTTAGCAAGTAATATAGCAAAATCGTATGCCAAGTTTCGACAATACTTCTTTTATTTTGTTTTTTATGTACTTTTCTTAATTTTTATGCTATACTATTAATGTTAATTAGCCGTTAAGGTTGATTTATTTTTATACGAGGAGATAATTATAATGAAAATTGGAATAGTAGGATTACCAAATGTAGGAAAAAGTACTTTATTTAATGCAATTACTAATGCTGGAGCAGAATGTGCTAATTACCCTTTTTGTACAATAGAACCAAATGTTGGTGTTGTACCTGTACCAGACGAAAGATTAGATAATTTAGCAAAAATATATAACCCTCAAAAGGTAACTCACGCAATAATAGAATTTGTTGATATTGCTGGTCTTGTTAAAGGTGCTAGCAAAGGCGAAGGTTTGGGTAACAAGTTTTTATCTCATATTAGAGAAACTGATGCTATCTGCCAAGTTGTGAGATGCTTCGAAGATTCAAACATTGTTCATGTTGATGGTAACATTAATCCAGTTAGAGATATTGAGACCATTAACCTAGAATTAGTTTTTGCCGATTTAGATACTGTTGAAAAAAGAATTGATAGAGTTAGTAAATTGATAAAAGGCGATAAAAAGTATCAATTTGAGTTTGATACTTGGAAAAAAGTTAGAGAAGCTTTGCAAGATGGAAAACCAGCCAGAAGTCTTGATTATTCTGATGAGGAATTAGAAGTTATTAAGGATGCTTTTTTACTAACAATGAAGCCTATTTTATATGTAGCAAATGTTTCAGAAGAACAGTTATCTAATCCTGATGACGAGAATGTAAAAAAGGTTAAAGATTACGCAAAAGAAGATAAAGCTGAGGTTATTACTCTTTGTGTTAAAATCGAAGAAGAATTGTCTGCCCTTGATGGAGATGACAAAAAAGAAATGTTAGAAGCTCTTGGACTTGACGAGTCTGGATTAGATAAAGTTATAAAAGCAAGTTATGATTTGTTAGGATTAATGTCTTTCTTAACTGCTGGTGAGCCAGAAGTTAGAGCTTGGACTATAAAAAAAGGAACTAAAGCGCCCCAAGCTGCTGGAAAGATTCACTCTGATATTGAAAGAGGATTTATTAGAGCAGAAATTGTTTCTTATAATGATTTAATGAGAGAAGGCTCTCTGAATGTTGCTAAGGAAAAAGGACTTATGCGTTCTGAGGGAAAAGAATATATTATGCAAGACGGAGATATTGTTTTATTTAAATTTAATGTATAGGCGGTTAATTATATGGCATTTGATGGAATTGTAACAAGAGCTGTTGTTTCTGAATTAAATGGCTGTTTACTAAATGGAAAAATAAATAAAATCTTTGAGCCTAATAAAAATGAAATTTTGTTAGGCATTTATTCTTGTGGTAAAAATTATGCTCTAAATATTTGCATTAATCCTGTAAATTATAGAGTTCATCTTACCACTCACTCTAAGCCTAATCCACAAAATGTTTTTAATTTTTGTATGGTTTTACGAAAACATTTAACTGGTGGCACTATTAAGAAAATTTATATGAATGGACTTGAAAGAATTATTTATATAGATATAGATTGTTACAACGATTTTAACGATTTGGTTACTAAAACTATTGTAATTGAGCTTATGGGAAAGCATAGCAATGTAATTTTACTAAATTCCGATAATACTATTATTGATAGTTTACGTCATCTTGATAAACTTAATAATTCTCTTAGAGATATTCTTCCTAGCTATAAATACTCAGTATTAGATAATTCTAAGCAAGATTTTACAAGTTCTACTTTTGATGATTTTTATAGAATCTTGCAGAACACAGAAAATATTGCTACTGCCCTTTCTAACTATTATACCGGGTTTAGTAAAACAGGAATTTCGTATATTCTTACTGATTTAGATATAAATACCGAAAATTTTTCTCTTGATGATTATAAGAGATTATATAAGTATTTAAAAGACATCATATCTGGTAGCCCCCTTCTTTGTTATAAGGTCGATGATAAAAAAGATGATTTCTATGTAAAATTGCAGAATTCTGGCAACTTTCAGGTCAACTTTTTTATTGATGATTTTTATTTTGGCAAAGAAGAAAAAGAAAAGTTTTCTTCTTATCAAAATGATTTACTACATCTTATTTTAAATCGTTTAAAAAGATTGGAAGATAAATTAAGTACAGCAAATAAATCTTTAAATGAATGTTCTAAGATGGAAGATTATAGATTATACGGAGAGCTAATTACTGCTAACTTGTACAGAATACAAAACTATAATCAGACTTCTATAACTTTAGAAAATTATTATAAAAATAATGAACCAATAGATATAAAATTAGATGGTAGCATCTCCCCTTCTGCTAATGCAAAGAAGTTTTTTAAGAAATATAAAAAATTGCAGAATACATATTCAATAGTTCAAAAGCAGAAAGAGCTGATTACTGCTGAAATCGAGTATTTAGATAGTATTGTCTATGAGATAAATAATTGTCAAACTCTACAGGATTTAGAGTCAATTTATTTAGAAATTTCTGAATCTCTAGACTTAAAAATAAATGATAAAAATACTCCAAAGAAAAATGAGAAAGTAAATTCTTCTATGCCAACAGAACTTGCAATAGATGGTTTTACAATTTTGGTTGGCAAAAACAATAAACAAAATGATTATTTAACTTGCAGAATTGCTAAGAGTTCCGATTTATGGTTTCACACTAAAGATATTCATGGAAGCCATGTTGTTCTAAAACTCAATAAGAACAAAACTGCAACTGATTCTATCATTTATAAATGTGCAACTATTGCAGCATATTATAGCAAAGCTAAGTTGTCACAAAATGTGCCAGTTGATTACACTTATATAAAATATGTTAGAAAACCTAATGGAGCAAAGCCTGGCATGGTTATTTATACAAATAATAAAACTTTATATGTTAATCCAAAGAAACCTTAGAAAATATTTAATTTTTCTAAGGTTTTACTTGAAAAATATCATAGATTAATATAAAATATGAACAGATATATTTATGGAGGAATTATGCAAGAATTTATTTCACATTCAGAAGAAGATACAATTAATTTTGCAAGTGATTTTGCAAAAAAATTAGATAAAAACTCTGTTATTATTTTATCAGGAGATTTAGGTTCTGGTAAAACTAAATTTACAGAAGGTGTTTTAAAACATTTCGGACTTGAAGACGAAATATCAAGCCCAACTTTTACTATTGTTAATGAGTATCACTCAAATGCTATGAACATATATCATTTTGATTTATACAGACTTTCTGATATTGACGAGTTTTATGCTATGGGCGGTGAAGAATACTTACGGTAATGGTATTTGTATTTTTGAATGGGGCGAAATGATCGAAGATATGCTTAAACAAGGATATACAAAAATTACTTTTGACCGTGATTTAGAAAATATTAACTTTAGAAAATTAACTATCGAGGAGTTTTAATTATGAAAATATTAGCAGTAGATACATCATCTTCTAACTGTTCTGTTTCGATTACAGAAATAGATGAAAATAAAAATTTTAATATTATAATATCAAAAAACAATGATAACGAAAAAACTCATTCTCAAAAACTTATGCCTATGATTGATGAAGCATTAAGAGAATCTCATCTTTATTTAAGTGATATTAACTTATTAGCTTGTTGCTTGGGGCCTGGTTCTTTTACTGGAATCAGAATTGGTATAGCAACAATAAAAGCCTTTGCAGATGTAAAGGAAATCCCTACTGTAGGAGTTACTTCTCTCGAATCTTTAGCATATAACATTGGTACAAACGATTACATCTGCCCTATTATCGATTGTAAAAATAATAATGTTTATTCTGCTTTATTTTTAGATATGAAACAAATTGGAGAAAATATTGCTGAAAGCATAGATGTTATGTTGGACAAAATTGTAAGTTTTATCTCTGATAGTAAACCTATTACTTTTATCGGAGATGGCAGTATTATTCACAAAGATTTAATTTTGCAAAAATTTCCACAAGCCAAATTCTCTGATAATAATATACAATCTAGTATTTCTCTTGCAAAATGTGCTTATGATAAGTATTTACAAGGAGATTACGGAGATTCTAATCATATTTCTCCCCTTTATTTAAGAAAATCACAAGCAGAAAGGGCTAAATATGGAGATTAATATATCAACTATGACCTTAGATGATTTAGAACAAATCAAGGATATTTTGCAATCTGATTTTGATGAATTTTGGAGTTACGATGTTTTTTTAAATGAGCTTTCTTCTAACAATTCAAAGTATATTGTTGCTAAAAATAAAGATAATACTATAGTAGGATTTGCTGGTATAAAAATCATTTTAGATGAAGCTGAATTAATGAATATTGTAACAAAAAAAGATATGCGACATTTTGGAATTGCATCTTCTATGCTTAATCATTTACTTTCTATTTGCAAAAAAAATAATATTAAATTACTAAATTTGGAAGTAAATACTCAAAATACTATTGCAATTAATTTTTATAAAAAGTATAATTTTGTTGAAGTGGGTTTACGAAAGAAATACTACGATAATACATATGATGCTTTGCTTATGACATATAAGCTTTAATATATACTAATAAGATAAATTTTAGGAGGAAATTACTAATGAAGAACGAATTTGAACTTTCATACAAGAGCTTGAAATCCATATGTAATCCAAGTCTATTTAAGTTTGACACAACCGAAAATCTTGAGCCAATTCAAGGAGGAATCGGTCAAGACAGAGGTATAAAAGCCTTAGAGTTTGGATTAAATGTAGATATTAATGGCTATAACCTTTATATTGAAGGACCTAGTGGTGTTGGGAAAACAATGTATACAAAACATTTTCTAGATTCTATTTCTAAAAAGAAAAAAATTCCACAAGATTGGTGCTATGTATATAATTTTGATAATCCAAACGAACCAGTTGCAATTCCGCTTTCTGCAGGTCAAGGTAAAGAATTTAAAGAAGCCATGGACAAGTTTGTTAAAGATATAACTAGAGATATACGAGATACCTTTAATAACGAAGATTTTGAGAAAGAAAAAGCTCTTATAAAACAAGAATATGATTTAAAAAGATCTGCTTTAATGGAACAATTAAATCAAACTTCTGCACAATATGGCTTTCAAGTAAAGTCTGCAAATAACGGAATTTATATGATGCCTGTTTTAAATGGTAAGACCATTGAGGAAGAAGAATTTGAAAAGTTAGATGACGCAACAAAAAAAGAATTTGAGGATAAGTCTTCTATTGTTCAGCAACATGTAATGGAAGCAATTTCACAAATAAAATCAATTCAGTCAGAGGCTGACCAAAAAATAAGTGAGTGGCAATCAAATGTCGCCCTTTTAACAGTTAATGCTCACATCAATTTTATAAAATCTAATTTTAAGAGAAACAAGAAAATAACTAAATTTTTAGATGATATAAAGAAAGATATATTAAAAAATGTAAACGCATTTTTAGTAAAAGATGATGGTAAGTCAAATAATCCACAAAATATGCAACGACCAGAAATTCAAAAGCCTTGGTTAAATTATCGAGTTAATTTATTTATTGATAATAGCAATTTAGAAGGTGCTCCTGTTATAATGGACTCTAACTATTCATATCCTAACCTATTTGGTAGATTAGAATACGAAAATTGTTATGGTAGTTTAAGAACTGATTACACAATGTTAAAACCTGGACTTCTTCATAATGCTAATGGCGGATATCTAGTAATGCAAGCTAGAGATATTGTTTCTAATCAATTATGCTATGAAACTTTAAAAAAAGTTCTTAGAACTAAAGAACTTGGAATAGAAAATTCTGTAGAACAACACACTTCTATGGTAATGGTATCTTTAAAACCAGAACCTATTCCCCTTAATTTAAAAGTTATTTTAATTGGTGATGAAATGCTATATCAAACATTAATTTCTGTTGATGCAGATTTCAAAAAACTATTTAAAATAAAAGTTGAGTTTGAAGATGACGCACCATTAACTTTAGATAATATGAATAAACTAGCTCGTGTTATTCACGGATTTTGCGAAACTGAAGAATTACCACCTCTTGACAAAACAGCTATGGCAAGAGTTATAGAATATGCTTCTAAATTAGCAAATGACCAGACTAAGCTTTCTACAAGGTTTGGAGAAATTACTCAAATCATTGGTGAAGCTGGAACATTGGCTAGATTAAATAAAGATAAAGTTATTACTGGTGAAACTGTTGACCTAGCTCTTGCTCAAAGAGATGAAAGAGAGCAAAAATATAACGAAAAATATTTTGATATGATTAACTCTAACACACTTTTAATAGATACTTCCGGATCTAAAGTTGGACAAATCAATGGTCTTACAGTTATGAACCTTGGTAATTACTCTTTTGGGTTACCTGTAAAAATTACAGCTAATACTTATGTTGGCAAGAATGGAATTATAAATATCGAAAGAGAAGTTGATATGTCAGGCTCTTCTCATTCAAAGGGAATTCTTATTCTATCTGGTTACTTAGGTGAAATGTTTGCACAAGATATGCCTCTTTCGTTAACTGCTAGTCTTTGTTTTGAACAATTATATAATGGTGTTGACGGTGATAGTGCTTCTAGTACAGAACTTTATGCTATACTTTCTAGCTTATCTGGTATTCCAATTAATCAATCAATTGCAGTTACTGGTTCTGTAAATCAGAAAGGCGAAATTCAACCAATTGGTGGAGTTAATGAAAAGATACAAGGATTTTTCGAAATATGCAAAATGCGTGGTCTTGATGGCTCACACGGTGTTATGATTCCAAAGTCTAATGAAAAAAATCTAAACTTATCTGATGAAGTTATAGAAGCTGTTAAAGATAAGAAATTTCATATTTATGCAATTTCTACTATCGAACAAGGTATTGAACTTTTAACTGGTGTTCCTGCTGGTAAAAAAGATTTATCAGGAAGATTTCCGGCTGGTAGTATAAATTGTTTAGCATATGCCAAATTAAGAAAATATGCAAAAATTAGTAAAGAAGACTAAAATATACCCCTCAGAAAAAATCTGAGGGGTTGTTGCTTATTTTACATATTTTCTTGCATTGTTGATATTTACAAATTCTTTTATTAGTTCTTCTTCTGTGTATATCTTCTTTTCACCTGTTTTGCTGTTTTCTACTTCGAATTTTCCTTCTTCTTGTTTATCTCCAATTACAAGCATATAAGGTGTTCCAAGCATTAAGCAATCTCTTATTTTTGCACCTAACATTCCTTGTGTTCTGTCATCTAATATTACTGGAACATTTGCTGCCATTAACTTATTATAAAGTTCTTGGGCAATTTCTCTTTTTTCTTCCTTTGGAATTATTTGTAGTAAATATGGTGCAACACTAACTGGTAATGAAATTCCTTTTGCTTCTCCATCTTTTCCTGTTACAACATTTTCTTCATATATTGTTGCAACTGTTCTACTTACACCAATTCCATAGCATCCCATATATAATAGTTGTTCATTTCCTTCTTGATCTATATATTTTGCATTCATTGATTCTGTATATTTTGTTCCTAATTGGAAAATATGTCCTAATTCTATTGATTTTTTAGCTTCTACATTATTTTTATCTTTTATTCCATATTTTTCTCTTAGGTATTCATCAGCATCTTCTCTTTCTAGTATTTCTGTATTAAATGCTGTTCCTGTTTCTTTATCTACTAATATTGTGTCCTCACCAATTGGTGACTCTAACATAAATTCTTCTGAAAGATTTCCTCCCATTGCTCCACTGTCTGCTGCAACTGGTTGAACTTTTAATCCTAATATTTCAAATATTTCTAAGTATGCTTTTCTAACATTTTGATATGCTTTTGCTGATTCTTCTGCATTTAGATCAAAGCTGTAAGCGTCCATCATTGGGAAAGTTTTTCCTCTTAATAAATATCCTCTTGTACGAATTTCGTTTCTGTATTTTTCTCCGATTTGGTATAAAATTACTGGTAGATTTTTATATGATGTTATTCTTCCTTTAACAAATTCTGTAACCGCTTCTTCTGCTGTTGGTGCCATTACAAATTTTCCATTATCTGTTTCAACTGGCATTATAACATCTTCTTCCATATATTTTGCAAGTCTTCCAGATTCTTCCCATAATTTTGCTGGTTGCAAAGTTGGTAATAATATTTCTATGCAGCCATATTTGTCTAGTACTCCTCTTATAACGTTTTCTACATTTTGTCTTAATCTTAGAGGTACATTATTGTATGCATATATTCCTGTTCCATATTGTACTAATTGATTTGTTTGTAATAATGTATCCTGTGCTGGATATGATTTATCTAAATTATTTACTCTTATTGTTCCTAATCCTGTTTGTGATAGTTTCATTTTTTTACTTCCTTTCTTATTTTATTATGCAAATTTATTCTTCATCTTCCCTTGCGGGCATTGGAGCCTCTATTGGCTCTAATTTTTCTTCGTTTTCTGTTTCTTGCGTTTTTTCCTCTATTAAGTCATCTATTACTATTTGTTCATTTTCATCTAGTTTGTATCTTGGAAGTTCTGGTAATTCTTTTAAATCAGACATTCCAAACATTTTTAAAAAGTTTTGTGTTGTAGAATACATTGATGGTCTGCCTGGTAAATCTGCCTTTCCAACATTCTCTATTAGATTGTATTCTAATAGTTTATATATTGTACCATCTGAATTTACTCCCCTTATAGCTTCTATTTCGGCTCTTGTAATCTTTGGATTATATGCTATTATTGATAAAGTTTCCATTGCTGCTTGTGATAAGCTAGGCTTACTCCTCTTATCAAATATAGGATATAGATACTCATACATTTCTTTTTTAGTTGCTAGTTGGTACCCATCTTCTACTTTTATTATTTCTATTCCTCTATCTTCTTTTTTATAATTTTCTTGTAGACTATTAACAATAAAAATAACTTCATCTGAAGATATTTCCATTATTGCCATTAGTTCATTTATTTTTATTACTCTTCCTGCTGAGAAGAGTATTGCTTCTACTATTGCTTTTCCCTTATTTATTTCCATTTGTTTTTCCTCTCTATTACGAAGTTCACTATATTATTATACATGTCTTTGCTTTATTATGTCAATATTTCGCAGAAAATATAAACTTAGTTTGAGAATACAGAAAAGCCGTTTTAGACTTTTCTGTCTAAAACGGTTTATCTTCTTGCTGCTTTTTCTCTGTCTTTGTTATTTAAGATTATCTTTCTTAATCTAATATTTTTTGGAGTTACTTCTACAAGTTCGTCCTCTGCTATAAATTCTATAGCTTTTTCTAATGATAATTGAATTGGTGGAACTAATCTTAAAGCATCATCAGAACCTGAAGCTCTTGTATTTGTTAAGTGTTTTTCTTTACATACGTTTATTGATATATCTTCGTTTCTAGAGTTTATTCCGACTATCATTCCTTCATATACTTCTACACCAGGACCTATAAATAGTTCTCCTCTTAATTGTGCATTGTATAATCCGTATGTTATTGATGTTCCTTGTTCAAATGCTACTAAAACACCTCTTGTTCTTGATTGTATATCTCCTTTGTATGGCTCATAGCAATCAAATATTGAGTTCATTGTTCCAGTTCCTTTTGTATCTGTTAAGAATTCTGTTCTGTAACCGATTAATCCACGAGCTGGTATTCTAAATTCTATTTTTGTATGGCCTAGCTCTGCAGGTTCCATATTCTTCATTTCTGCTTTGCGTCTACCTAGTTTCTCTATAACTGTTCCAATTGCTTCATCTGGTACATTTACAACTAAGTTTTCTATTGGCTCGCATTTTACTCCATCTATTTCTTTGAATATAACTTTTGGTCTTGATACTAGTAGTTCATATCCTTCTCTTCTCATTGTTTCGATTAATACAGATAAATGTAATTCTCCTCTACCACATACCTCGAAGCTATCTGGTGAAGCTGTTTCTTTTACTCTTAAGCTTACATTTCTTTCTAGTTCTTTAAATAATCTATCTCTAATGTGTCTTGAGGTTACAAACTCTCCTTCTTTTCCTGCAAATGGTCCATTGTTTACACTAAATGTCATAGAAACTGTTGGCTCATCTATGTTTACAAATGGTATTTTTTCTGGATTTGATAAATCACAAATTGTATCACCTATGTTGATGTTTGATATTCCTGATACTGCAACTATATCTCCTGCTTCAACTTCATCTACTTCTGTTCTCTTTAATCCCATATATGTGAATAATTTTGCAATTTTTCCTTGTTCATTTTTTTCGTCTTTGCAAACAGCTACTGCCATTCCATTTTTAATTTTTCCACGCTCAACTCTGCCAACTGCAATTCTTCCTAAATAATCATCATAATCGATGTTAGAAACTAACATTTGCATTGTTCCATCTATATCACATTGTGGTGGAGCTATTTTCTCTATTATTGTTTTGAATATGCAAGTGATGTTATCAGATTCATCTGCTAGATTCATTTTTGCTATTCCGTTTTTTGCTGATGCATATATAACTGGGAAGTCTAATTGATCATCTGTTGCATCTAATTCTATAAATAGCTCTATAACTTTATCTAATACTTTTTCTGGGTCTGCTCCTGGTCTATCTATTTTATTTATTACTACTATTGGTTTTAAATTTAAAGCTAAAGATTTTTTTAAAACTTCACGAGTCTGTGGCATGACACCTTCGAAAGCATCTACTAATAGTAAAACTCCATCAACTGTTTTTAAAACACGCTCTACTTCTCCTCCAAAGTCTGCATGTCCAGGAGTATCAACTATGTTTATTTTTACTCCATCGTACATTACAGATGTATTTTTAGAAAGGATTGTTATTCCTCTTTCTTTTTCTATATCTCCAGAGTCCATTACTCTCTCTGATACTTGTTCATTTTCTCTAAACACATGACTTTGTTTTAATAAAGCATCTACCAATGTTGTTTTTCCGTGATCAACGTGTGCAATTATTGCTATATTTCTTATATTTTTATTATTCATTTTCTTTCCCCTCGATTTTGATTATTTTATTTATCACAATTGGAGGTTGGAAGTTAGATGCTAAGCTTTTGTTTGCTAGCTTCTATCTTCCAACATCCATAGTTTTTATTTTAGATTATTAGTCTTCTTTATATTCATTAGAAGTTCCTTCTATTTCTCTAATTGAAAGTTCTATTTTTTTATTTTCTAAGTCTACATTTATTATTTTTGCATTTACTTTTTGTCCAACTTTTAATTCTTCTTCTGGTTTTGATATTTTTCTTTCACAAATTTGTGAAATATGTACTAGTCCTTCTACTCCTTTTTCTAACTCTGCAAATGCACCAAAAGGCATTAGTTTTGAAATTTTAACTTTTACTATATCTCCAGTGTTGTATTTTTCTCCAACTTTATTCCAAGGATTTGGTCCTTTTTTCTCGTATGAAAGTTTAAATCTCTTATTCTCTTTGTCTAGTTCTTTAACTTTAACATCAATTTGTTGTCCTACTTGTAATATATCTTTAGGATTTTGGTTTCTTCCCCAAGCTATTTCTGATATATGTAAAAGTCCTTGGGCTCCACCTATATCCACAAAAGCTCCATAGTCGCTAATACTTGTTACTGTTCCAACATATTTTTTACCAACTTCTATGCTGTTCCAAAATTCTTCTGATTTTCGTTTCTTTTCTTCTTCTATTACATCTTTTATAGAGCCAATAATTTTCTTTGCTCTTTCGTCATTTTCTATTACTCTAAATTTAACTGTTTTGCCTTTATATTCATTTATATCTTCATCTCTTGCTATATTTGAGAGTGATAATGGTATGAATACTCTAATAAGTTGTTTATATAGAATTATTAGTCCATTTTTATTTACTTGGCTTACTGTTTCCTCGAATATCTTTTTTGCTTCTACTTTTTCTTTAAATTCTTTTCTGATTTCTTTAATTTTAGAGTGTTTGCAAGACATTAATACATTGCCTTGTCCATCATTTAATTTTAGAACATCAGCCTTTATTTTGTCTCCAACTTTATATTCTTCGTTTGGAAGTAGACCTTTTTCACTAAAATATTCTGTTCTTGGAATTATACCATCTGCCTTATAGCCTATGTCAACAAAGATTTCTCCTTGTTTGTTTATTTCTATTATTGTTCCTGTAACAGTAGTGCCTGTTTTTATTTGCTTAAGCGTTTGGTTTATTACATCTTCAAATGTTAAGTTACCTTCAAAATTTTCCATACAAATCCTTCATTTCTAATTTACTTATTTATCTAATATTATAAGTCATATATGTTCTATATTATACCTTATTTTTCCTTTTTTGTCAACATAATTATATTGTCCATAATTTCTTTTGTTGCCTGCTCTAAATTGTCTTTTTCTGGATTTTTTGCATCGTATTTACTAAAATCTAATGGTTTACCATATACTAATCTAACTTTTGTAAAAGGTTTGAATGTTCCTTGTATTCCAACTGGTACTACTTTTACCTTAGCTTTTAACGCCATATATGCTGCTCCATTTTGCACTTTTGCTCCCTTTTCCAAGCCTTTTCTTGTGCCTTCTGGAAATAGTCCTATTGCTTCTCCGTTTTTTAATGCTTTTAAACATCTTTTCATCGCTTCTAAATCTCTTTGCCCTCTTTTTATTGGTATTACATTGAATACATGACCAATCCAATTTAAGAAAGAATGATTAAATAAGTCTTCTTTTCCTATAAATCTTATTGTTCTTTTTGAACACACAACTAGCCCTGTTGCGTCCCAGTAATTTAGATGATTTGCACATATTATAACAGGTTCGTCCATAGGAAGATTTTCTTCATCTACTTTTTCCAATCTAAATACTACTTTATAAAATGCGTGAAGTATTGCTTTTATGGTTGCCCTTACACCTTTTTTCCAAGGTGTTTCTGGTCTTTCCCAGTATATTTTCTTTTCTTTTTTTATCTCTTTTTTTCTTTTATCTATTATTTTAGAAATAGCTTTTTCTACTTGGTCTATTGTCATATTGGTAGAATCAATAACAGTTGCTCCTGGAGCTATTTTTAGTGCTCCCATTTCTTTTTCCATATCGTTCTTGTCTCTCGCTTTAATACTTTCTAAGACTTCTTCATATGACATTTCTATTCCTTTTTCTTGATTTTGTTTAAATCTTCTTTTTGCTCTTTCTTCTGCATCTGCATCAAGATATATTTTTACATCTGCTGTTGGAAATATTACTGTGCAAATATCTCTGCCTTCCATTATTACATCTTTTCCCTGAGCCATTTTTCTTTGTAATCCTGCCATTGCAACTCTTATTTGCTTAATGCTAGATACTGGTGAAACATTGCTAGATACTTCTTTGCTTCTTATTTCTGCAGTTACATCTTTTCCGTTTAATAAGAATTTTTGTTTTCCGTCTTCATTAACCATTTCTATTTTAATGTTTTTTAACATCTCGGCAATTGCTTCTTCATCATCTAAGCTTATATTTTTATTTAACATTTCTAATGTTACGCATCTATAAGTTGCTCCTGTGTCTATGTTTACTAGCTTGTATTTTTTTGCTAGTCTTTCTGCCATTGTTCCTTTTCCTGTTCCTGCAGGTCCATCTATTGCTACTATAAAAGACATTTTACTCCTCCTCCATATGTATTCCTTTTGCTACTAGGTCTACTTTTAATACATTCATTGCAGTTTGTTTTTCAATTTCTTTTTTGGTTTTATTTTTTAGCTCTTGCATTACATTAATTATGTTATTACCATAGTTTAGAATTGCTTCCATATATATTGATATACCATCTCCATAGTTTTCGACTCTTGTTCTTGATACTTCATATACCTCGGGCATATTGTTTGCTATTTGTTCTGCTATTTGTCTAAATACACTATCTGATATAGTAAAGTTTCCTAAATAACTAAAGGTTGGCCTTATTATAGATTTTTCTGATATGTATGGATCTCCACCTTTTCCTTTTGATCTAAATATTTGAAGTGGATCTAGTATGTACCCAGAAAAGTCCTTTTTTATTTCAAAAGTTGGTACTGGTATTACGTGCTTTCCTTGAGTTACACGGATATTTCTAGCCTTTTCCATTTCTTCTTCTGTTGCAACATCAGTTATGTATATTGTTTTTTCTATCTTAGGCAGTCCTAAGTTTTCTTGTATTTTTTCCACCATTTTATCAGATGTACCTAAAATTAATATACTCTCTGGCTTGTATTTTTTAAATGCTTTTTTCATTTCATCTTGTTCTTTTTTTTCTATAAATAAAGCATGTTTTACTGTTTCTATTTTTGTTGGAGCTTTTTTTGCAGAAGTCCCTGCTAATACTTCATTTTCATTTATTAGTAGTCCATCATCTATTATATGATGAATATCATTTGCACTTGCTACCATTTGTGCTCTATAGCTCTTTCCCGTTCCTGATGGTCCAACAAATGCATATAC
>CAVFFR010000030.1:0-14642 GCA_963621875.1 Bacteroidaceae bacterium
TTTTGACTAGTCTTATTTTTTTATTATATTTTGCCACGAAAAATTTAACTCATATTGGGTTAAAGTTGAAAAATTTTTCTTCATTTTTTGACTTTTTTCTCTTTATTTTTTCATTTTTTTATGATAGAATACGTAATAGAAATTTTATTTTGCATAGGAGGTCACAAATGAACTTAAATAAATGTAGTCGTTGCGGATGTTTTTTTGCTTCAGCAACAGATGTATGTCCTAAGTGCGAATCTAAAGATGAAAATGATATAAATCAATTAAAAAATTTTTTAAGCGAATCTGATGGAAGTGCTATTTCAGTAGAAGATTTATCTCTTTCTACAGGAGTTTCTTTAAAAAATGTCAATAGATTTTTGCAAAATAAGGACTTATTTATAACTCTTACAAATCTAGGGCTTAATTCTGAAAATAGCTTTAATAATAATATAAATTTAATGTAAAATAAAACTTTGAATGTATCATCTAACATTCAAAGTTATTTTTTATTCTATAATTTCTAATATATCACTTGGTTTTTCCACTGTTTCTGCACATATCTGATAGTTTTCTAGTAACTTGCTTACCGCTTCTTTGCCTTTTTCCTCATCATTTGCATATATATATGCTATTGTTTCTTTTTCCTCAATACGGTCTCCAACTTTCTTTACTAACTCCACTCCCACACTATAATCGATATCATCTTCTTTTCTTAATCTTCCTGTTCCTAAGTGTATAGCTATTTTTCCAACTTTTTCCGCATTTAGAGATTTTACATATCCTGATTTTTCAACTATAACTGGAAGCTTATATTTTGCTTTTTCAAATTTCTCGGCATCTTCAATATATGAAATATCTCCTCCTTGATTTGCTACAAGCTCCAAGAACTTCTTATGGGCTTTTCCATTTGATAGAACTTCTTCTATTGCTTTTTTATTTTCTTCAATGTTGTTTCCTTTTCCATCCAATTTTAGAATATATGCGCCTAATTCTAATACAACATTTCTTACATCTTCCTGCATATTTCCCTTTAAAGCATCTATTGCTTCTATGATTTCCAATGTGTTTCCTACCATACGTCCTAAAGGTTGATCCATATTCGTTATAATACATACAGTTTCTTTGTTTGCTAGCTTTCCAATGTCTATCATTGTTCTCGATAATTCTTCTGCATCTTTTATATCTTTCATAAAAGCTCCGCTTCCACAAGTAACCTCTAGCACTACCTTATTTGCTCCTGCCGCAATTTTTTTGCTCATTATACTTGAACTTATTAATGGAACATTGGCTGTGCAGTTTATAGCATCTCTTAAAGCATATAATTTCTTGTCTGCTGGTGCTAAGTTTAGAGTTTGACCAATTAAGCTTATTCCTACTTTATTTACATTGTTTATAAATTCTTCTATGCTTATTTCTGTTTTGTATCCTGGTATTGCTTCTAATTTATCTTTAGTTCCCCCTGTAAATCCAAGCCCTCTACCAGACATTTTTGCAACTTTTACTCCAAGTGAGGCTACTACTGGCATTAAGATTATTGTAACTTTATCTCCAATTCCGCCAGTACTATGTTTGTCTACAACATTTCCAACAGATGATAAATCTAGCACATCTCCCGAGTAAGCCATCGCTAATGTTAGATTTGTTGTTTCTTCAATTGTCATTCCATTTATATATATTGCCATTACTAATGCAGCTGCTTGATAATCTGCAATATTTCCGTTTGTATATTCTTTTACAAAATACTCAATTTCTTCTTTTGTTAACTCTTTTTTATCTCTCTTTTTTCCTATTATTTCTAATATGTCCATTTGTGTACCCTTTCTGTTTTAATCTTTGTTTATTATGTTTTTTACAAAAGATAATCTGTGTAATGGGCAAAGTCCATATTCTTTTATTGCTTGAATATGTGTTGCTGTTCCATATCCTTTATGTTTTGCAAAACCATATTGAGGATATATTTCATCCCATTGTCTCATTATTCTGTCTCTTGTTACTTTTGCAATTATTGAAGCTGCTGCTATTGAATAGCATTTTGCATCTCCTTTTATTATTGATTTATATGGAACTCCACAAGTATCTATTTTATTTAGAGCATCTACAATTATTATATCTGGTTTTGTTGTAAGCTCTTTTACTGCCATTGTAAGCCCTTCTTTAGTCGCATTTAATATGTTAATTTTGTCTATCTCTTTTTGGTCTATTATTCCAACTCCATATGCTATAGCTTCGTTTGTTATTATTTCGTATAACTGTTCTCTTTTCTTTTCCGACACTTTTTTAGAGTCATTTACTCCTTCTATCATTGAGTCTTTTGGCATTATAGCTGCAGCAATTACAACTGGTCCAGCAAGTGGGCCACGTCCTGCCTCATCTATTCCACATATGTACTCTACTCCAGAATCATATATTTCCTTTTCTATTTTCTTTAATTCTATTAATCTTTGTTCTTCTTTTTCTTTCATTATTCATTTTCCGTTTCTGGTATATTTTCTTCCTGCTCTGTTTCTTCGTTATTAGTTTCTTTTTGTTCTTCTTTTTCTAATATGTCAGATAATTTATATAAGGTTTCACCTTCTTCATATTTGCAACCTTTTGTTGTTATTATTTCATAATTATCATAATTAATTAAAAAGAAACTGTTTTCATAATTTGATATTTCTAATCCTAGTTTTTCTAAATCTTCATCTGCTAATACATAATATTTTTCATATTCTTCCTCTGAAATGATATTTCGATTTAAAAATTCTTTAATTAAAGTATCTTCTTTCATTTCGCTAACTTTTGTTCCTACATATACTTTTTCTTCTCCCTTTACTGTTTGTTTTTCGATTGCATCTTTTGCTTTCCATTCAACTAATAGCATATCTGTTTTTGCTGTTTGTACTTTTGCCTGTTCATATTTCATTCTTAAAAAGTACACTCCTAACGCCACTATTATTGCAATTACAACTATTGATATGATTAATTGGATTATTCCCATTCCTCTATTGCTTTTCATTGCTAATCTCCTTTTTATTTTTTTGCTTTTTATATTTTATCTTAGTTTGTCGAATTTTGCAATAGATACAAAAAGTATACACTATATTAAAATTACACTAGTGTATACTTTTTTATTAATTACTTTTTAATGCTTTTCTTACTAATGTTATTTTCTCATCTTTTATCTCTACTTTGTACAGTGAATCTTCGTCAACTCTATTATTTATAAAATTACTTCTTATCACTTCTACGTCTTTGTTTTTAATTTTATAAATATATATATAATCGTATTGTTTTACAAGATTTTCAAATTCTTCTTTTGTTGAGAAAATACCTCCTACCACTTTATTTAATTTCACTGGCATTAATTCATAATTGTTCATAACAGTTATATATTTTATATTATATTTTGCATCTATTATATATAGAATTCTATCTGTTGGTTTTAAATAATCTTTAAATATTTTTATTTTTGTATATTCTTCCCTAAATTCATTAGATCTTTCCATATATTTTTCTTTGTATATATACTTTTCTTTTATGTTATATAAAGGCATTAATGTAATTAAAATTGTTAGTATAACAATTATTTTCTTCGCTTGTATTTTTTCTTTCATACTTACAAGTACTAAAACTTGAAACATCACATTTGCTAGTAAAATAGTGGAAATATATCTTTCAAAGCAAGATAGAGTCTCTGCCTCGTCTTTATTAAATATTCTTATATAACTAACACACATAGCTATTAAATATACTATAATTGAGATTAACATTGCTATCAAGTAGTATCTATTATTTTGCTTTTCCTTCATTTTTTTAGAAATATACATACTAGAGCAAAGTAAAATAAGTATTACATTAAAAATTGTTAGATTTTTTTCTGTTATTATACCATTGCCAAAGATAGATTTTATATATAATCGTACAACATTTTCAGTATTTACATTGTTTGTATCATCTGTGGTAATGTAATTCTCAAAATTCCAAGTCTTTACTGTACTTCGTACCTTCACATACCAAATTGTAGTTAATATTGTCACAATTATTGCACATATTATTATAGCTTTTAATTCTTTTTTTGCTTTTACTTGCTTTATATTTATAACGCTTTTTATAACTATTATTACTATTGCTAATATTGCAAGTGCTATTCCTGATGTTTTGGTCAATGCCATCATTGTTAGCATTGTTCCTATATTAATACTTTTAAATATAGTTTCTTCTTCTTGATACGCATAAAATATACAAAAGCCAAACATTATTCCTAATATTCCATCAACCATAATTTCTACATAAAAATTTGAATAGAAAATCATAGGAATACATATCATTGCAGGAACAATCCATATAGCATTTTTTATATTTTTATTCCATTCTATATTTTTTGTTATTGGTATTACAATAGATAAATACATAATGCATTGTGCATTTATTATTACAGTTTCACTAAATATATTTTTTATAGTCACAAATAAGTATTGAAAAGTTCCTGTAAAAGGAGGATACTCATTAAAAGTTAATACAGATTCCGCATTAGTACCATATGTGTTATACATAAACATATTTTTTACTAATTTTCCCCAATGTGTAAATTCATCGTGATTTTCGAACATTCTCCCTTTATTGCTAAAAATCGCAATTGTACACAAAACAATATATATAACTGCTCCTGGAGTGATTAGCATTTTTATCTTTTCTTTAATCTTCTTTGAATCTTTTTCTCTACACATTTTATATATAATGATAAATACCTGTATTACCGCAAGTATCTCTGTTACTATGACTCCCAGATTCAAATTATCAAATATTCCAAATAGGTATATTATTATTACTAGTTCAACCATACCTATTGGAATTGTCTGTTCTATTCGTCTGTTAAATATCAGCGTTATAGTTGTTGCATATATAAATATCAAAGCTATTGGTATAATATATGTCATTTATTTTCCTCTTTTCTTGCGTAAATTAATATACTAGATAAATATCATCAGCATAAACTCTATCAATTGTCATACTCTCAATTTTTTTATAGTTAGAAAACTCATCTAGTTCATTTACTATTTTATCTACTTTTTTCTTTATTTTTACTGTATTATCAAATATTATTATTCCATTTGATGTATCTACATCTTTCAAAACTTTTTCTAATTCTTGTGTTGTAAATAACATTGAATTCATAATATATACATTATTGAATTCTCTTACATAATTTAAATTAAGTGTAAATCTGTTTTCTAGAACAGATTTTGCTGTATACATATATATACAAGGTATATTTTGATATTGCTTAATATTTTCTATTTTTTGTTTACTCTCTGGGTATTGATATTTAAGTTCTTTTTTGTTTGGAAACGCTATAAATATTAAAGAAATTATAGATAATATTATTACTGTGTATTTTTTGTTTTTTATAATTGTGCTTATTTCTTTTTGTAGAATATACATCAGTATTATCATAATAAATACAAAAGTTGGTAATATATATCTTAGTGCTATAAATTGTGATGTCTTTGTTACTATATACCAATAAATCAAAGTAGGAATTATAATCATATTTATTCTTTTATTAAATCTTACTTTTTGGTTTTTATTTTTTATTAGTTTAATTGCCAAAGCTATTATTCCTAATGCTATTACAAGAACAAACACATAACTAATTTTTACATTAAACATATTGTCATTTAGTATGCTAAAGTATTCTTTTTGCCTACTCCAGAATAGAGTTATTTTGTCTGCAAGCAAATCTCCTGCTTGTACATTTCTTCCAGATCCTCTTGTTAATTGCTCAATATAAGGATTCCATATTAAATAAACAGCAACTTCCGACACAATAAATACTAATATAAATTTAAATAAATTCTTTATTTGCTTTTTCCTGATGTATCTTATTATTTCGGCAATACATATTCCTAAGTAGAAAAATATAAAGTAATACTGGGTCAATGTTCCTAAAATTACTATTGTTGTCAAACTAATCATATTCTTAATTTTTAGGTTTTTGTTATAATAATTTTTTATTGCCCAATACGCCAATAGCAGAGTATTTAGTTCTAATAATTGGTACATTCTAATAAATAAAGTATCTTCTGTAGAAAATCTTGAGAATCCATATACAAATACTAGTATCAGTGCGTATATTTTACTCTTGAACAGTTTTTTTCCTATTAGATAGACCACTATCGCCGCACATATAAATATAAGTAGATTTAGTATCAAGCCTGTCCATTTGGTAAAACTACCTATTGTAAAGCTTGCTGCTATTCTTAATAGACAATAATATAAGGGCGGATGATAGTCTTCCGCCTGATTATTATATACTGAGCTCCAGTCATTTTTTTCATTTTCTGATATTATTAAATATTCATCAAAGTATTCTTTGTTATGCCAGTTTTGCATAAATGTTTCTTCATCAAAAAGATATGCTTTTTGATAATTCATAAGTCCATATGAATATAGTTCATCTATGAAAAAATCTTCTTTTTTTGAGTCTACATATACTTTGTATGCTATTTGTAGAATTATTAGTATAATTAGTGCTATTGTTATAATTTTGTTTTTTTTCATTTGTTATACTCCTAATCTATAGGCTGTACTTTCGCTGGTTCCATCTCCACTTACAACTTTCAAATCACCTTTTAATGTAAATACTGGGCGAAGTGCGTTGATTATAAGACCAGTTACGTCTGTTCCTCCTGAATATCCTCCACCACCATAACCGATGGCTTCTAAAATGCGGCTTTTCCCATACACAAATTCATTGCTTTCGTCATTTCTTAAGTTAAATACTAGTCCTTTATAATTACGATAAGTAGGGGCAATTTCATTATATCTTGAAGCAAACCAATAATGTTTATTAACTGTTAAAATATTTAAACTTTGTAATGTATTATAATCTGTTTCATAATTATCGTCTTCATCTTTTACTCCCGTATCTTTTTCTGATACTTCCCAGCCATTTTCTTCTTGTTCATCTATTACCTCTGTTGGTATTTCCGCATTTTTTTTCGTTTCTTTTTCTTTATTTATTGGGTTACTTCCCACACATCTAGCATCAGCTATATATATATCATTGCAAAATTTCATAGCTTCGCTATTTAAAATGCTAATAGCATTATTATATTCTTCATCTGCTTTTTCATCATATTGATACCATTCACTAAAATCATAATCTTTAAGTTTTTCATCAAATTCTGTGCTTTTTCCTGGATTAGAACTATAATATTTCAACAAATATATATCTCCAAATGGAATATATACATATTCCCCATCTTTTTTTATACAGTCATCTGTTATTATTTGTAGATTATATGGTGATTCTGCATCATATAATACTCTACAAGTAACTTCTCCTACTCCTTCTATTCCTGTATCATATATAATGTAATCTCCTGATTTTAGTGCTTTTAGTTCTTCATTATATGCTATTTTTCTTACTGCTGTTTCTATCCAGTCTGGCACATTATTTAAATCAGCTTGTTCGTTTTCTTTTGCTTGTTCATATTCTCTCTTTGCATCCTTTGATTTTTGTATTACTCCATTGTTATCCAATATTAGGCTTATGCTTACTCCCGCCAGTATTAGGAGTACTACAATTGTAACTACCAGCGCTATTAATGTTATTCCGTTTTTGTTCTCCAATTTTTTTAATTTGTTATTTTTCATATTTTTCTTTTGCTCCTTTCATTTTATGATTTTATTATAAAACAATATGTTTTATAAATCAACCATTAATTTAATTTTATTAAATATATAATTTAATAAAATTTCTAAAACCATCTACTTATATATATTTGTAGTTTTTTTAAATTTTTATTAATTTAACCTTGTTTATATTTTTTATTCAAGTATTGATTTTTTCTTACAGTTATGCTATAAATTAAGATAGTTATTTTTTATTAAATTATATATTTAATAAAAAAATTCTCGAAAGAATTTTTCCTTCGAGCTTTTTTCTTTAATATATTTTTAGATCTTTGTTTCCTGGCACTTCTATTGTTTTTCCATCATATGAAAATTTAGATCCGTGGCAAGGACATTCCCAAGTTTTATCTATATTATTAAAATGTAATTCACATCCTAAATGTGTGCAATAAGGTTTTACTTTAAAAATTTCTCCTGTTTGTGATTTATACACACCTACTTTTTTATTGTTTATATTTATTATTTTACCTTCACCTGTTTTTACATCTTTTAGTTCACTTTGTGGAATTTTAAATCTACTTGTTATAAGAGATTTATTTACTTCTTTTAGCATATTTCCAACTTCTTGTCTATTTTTTATTGGTTCTAATCTAGTAGATTTAAATATTTCTTTATATTCGTTATCATTTCCTAATATATCATCTGCAATTATATTGGCTGCTATATTCGATGCTGTCATTCCCCATTTATTAAATCCTGTAGCTATATACATATTTTGTTTTATAATAGATAGTTCTCCAATGTACGGAATTTTGTCTAAGCTTATGCAGTCCTCTGCTGACCATTTATATAACACTTCCGCTTCCGGATACATTTTTCTAACAACAGTTTCTAATCTTTGGTATCCATCTCTTAGTTCATCTGTTCCTGTTTTGTAGTCAAATCCTACAGCTAATAATAACCTTCTATTACCATCTTTAATTGTTCTAAATGATATATTCGGTACTTCCAAGTTAATATACATTCCATCAAATAGCTCTTTTTTGACATCTGCTACAATTGCATATGATGTTGACTGATACATTTTTAAAAAATGATATCCTGGTACATTTACTATTGGATAGCGTGTTGTAACAACTACAAAATCAGCTGTAATTTTGTTTCTGTTTACATATACTACATATTTTCCGTCTTCTCTTTTTATTTTTGTAACTTTCGAATTTTCGAATATTCTTCCATTGTTATCTATAATTTTCTTTGCTAAGGCATATCCATATTTTATTGGATGAAATTGTGCTTGTTCTTTAAATTTTATTGCTCCTGCTATTTCTAAAGGTAATGGTATCTGTTTTGTAAATTCACTTTTTCCTTTTTCTATTTTATCCACACTAGCTTGTTCTTTTTTTATTTTGTCTACTAATGTTTCTTGCCTTGTAAGTACATATGAATCTTGTCTTTCAAAATCACAATTTTCTTTTGTTTCTTGAATTATTTTTTCTATGTTTGATATTGCTTTTTCGTTTGCTTCTAAATACTTTTTAGCAAACTCCTCACCTTTTGATTTTATTAAATAATTATAAAATATTCCAGTTTGACTTGTTATTTTTCCTGTTGTTTTTCCACTTGTACTACTACATATTCTATCTTTTTCAACTATTGCAACACTTATTTTATTGCTCAAATAGTATGCTGTACTTAAACCTGTAAGTCCTGCTCCAATAATGCACACTGAAACATTTAAATTATTTTTTATTTTTTCAAATTCTTTATGTTTTTGTCTTTCACTTTCCCAAAATGATTCCATAATTTTCTTCCTTTCTATAAATATTTTTCCAATTTATAGATTTTTTATACAAAAATAGCCGCCTAAGCGGCGACTATTTTATTTTTTGTCTTTGAATTCTTTTACTTTCTCACTTACTTTTTTAGTTGTATATTCCACTTTCTTTTCAACTTTTTTAGCTTTATCAGCTATTTCTTTTTTCTGTTCTATTATTTGTTCTTTTATTTCTTCTTGTTTTTCTTTTATCTTGACCTTAACAGCTTGTAATTTTGGGTAAGCTCTTAGCAATCTTCTATGCAATGGAGATTTGGCTTCTAGTACTGCTTTTACTTTTTCTGTCATTTCTTCCGTGTTGTCAACTTCTGGTGTAAATCTCTTTTCTGTTTTCTTTACATAACCAATTACTATTCCTGAAACAATATTATCTATTATATAAATTATCAATAATGACCAGAATAATATATCAGTCCACATTGGAGATATTTGTTGTATTTTTTCTATAAAGAATGGATTTGCTATATACATCAATATCATTCCAAATATTCCAAATGGTAATAATGTTCCTAAACAGACTCTCCCATTTAAATTGAATTTTCTTTTGCTATAGTCCCACCATCTTGCTTTAAATATTTTCTCCATAAAATAACTTGTTAAGTATTCCAAAGTTCCACATAATACAATTGTCATTATAAATAATGTTATTGGATCTGATTTATATTTTCCTAATAGTAGTGTTATTAATATTGCTCCATAACCATATATTGGGCAATATGGTCCAATTAAGAAGCCTCTATTTATGAACCTTTTATACTGTATTAATTTGCAGGTTACTTCTAGTACCCAGCCTAAAATTGAATAAGTCATAAAAAGTAAAAAATATAGTTTTATTTCGTCTACTATCATAGCACTCTCCTTTTTTTCTTACTATTCCCTGATTTCGTAATAATAATGTATTATTGTTTTTTACCTATATTTTTGTTTTTTATGTATTCTCCATTAAATTCTTCTTTTAGAATATCCATTATTATAACATCATAATATTCACCATTGATATATCTATGTTTTCTGCGTCTTCCTGTTTCTTGGAATCCACATTTTTTATAACAAGCAAGTGCTCTTTCATTAAATGCTAACAAATCCAATTTTACACTCTCTAAATTTAGATAATTAAAACCATAGTCTAAGAGTAATCTTATTGCTTCTGCACCATATCCGTTATTTCTAAAATCTTTATCTCCTATAAAGATTCCAAGAATAGCACATCTATTTATAAAATCAATGTTTTCCAATCCAACTGTTCCTATCATTTTATCATTTTCTAAATTTATTATTGCAAAATTTCTAGCATTTTCTGCCATTGGTTTTTGTAAATATTCTTTTTCTCCACTTAAGGTTACTACAGTACTGCTTCTTCCTATATAATCTGTTGTATCAAAATCATTAAGCCATTGTGTAAATATTTCTGCATCTTCTTCATTTCTTGGTGATAAGTATATTCTATCTCCCACTAATTTCTTAAAATATTTCATAATTGGTCTCCTTTTATAAATATTGAGAGTTTGCATTCACAAACTCTCTTTGAGGATACTGCTACTCCTTTAACCAAGCTCTGAATCTACTAACCTGTTCCGGTGTAGCTCCTTGCAATGCTTCAGTTTTTTGCCAAAAGCCTTCAACGAAGATTCCTTCACAGTTCCTTCCTGGTGTTACCCACACAATGTACTTGCTTTCTGCATTTACTGCAAAAATATATTTGCATCCTTTCTGCTTGCTTTCCTTTGTTAAGGTAAAACCTTCTGGTACTTGTGGCAAATTTATTTTCTTGCTCCGTTTTGGTTTGAACACTGGGCTTTGCTCCTCTCTGTATTAGTTTTTTGAGTACTAACACTTTTATTTTATCATCTTTACATTTTTTATTCAATACAAAACAAACAATTTATAAGCAAAACATTCCAAGTTTTACCTTGGAATGCTCTATTTGTATATATATTTTTGTGGGTTTATATTTGATCCATTTAATCTTATCTCAAAATGTAAATGGTTTCCTGTTGAATTACCTGTTGATCCAACAGCTGCTATTACATCTCCTGCTTCAACTACATCTCCAACAGATGCATACAATTTACTACAATGTCCGTAGTAAGACTGAACTCCGTTTTCGTGGTCTATAATTATTAAGTTTCCGTATCCTCCCATTGTTCCTGAATATGATACAGTTCCTTTTGCTGAAGCTTTAATGTCTGTTCCATAAGGTGCTGCAATATCTAGTCCACCATGTGCGTGATCTCTTATGCTACTTTCTACAACACCAAATCTGGATGTTATATTTCCCATTACTGGTTTTACAGCAAAATATACTCCATTAAATGTTGCACTAGCAATTCTTTCTTTTTCGTCTTTTATTTCTTTCATTTTTGAATCTACGCTAGCTTTTGCAACAGTAAGTTCTGTTCCTATTTCTTCTAAATTCTTAGTATAGTTTTCTACAATAGCAATATTTGCGACATCTTCTGAATAATTTTCTTTCATTTCATTAACAATTTCTTCTGCTTGTTCAAAAGTGTCTACATGTGTTTTTACTTCATTATTTATTGTTATTGCATATTGCTTATACATTGTTGTTTTATTTTCTGATAATATTTGTTTTATTTCTTCCTCATTTGTTTGTTTTATTTTTGCTAATTTTAGTTCGTATGTTGGTTGTTTATCTAATGTTGAAAATACAGCACAAGGGTTATCTAGTACTAGTATTTCATTGTTTATCGTTTCTTCCATTGCTTGTTTACTTTTTACATAGCCTATTGTTTCGCCGTCTATTTTTACTTCATATACTGGATTATATTTAATAAATATTATTGTTAATACTATAAATAGTGCTATTGTTGTAATTTCAAGCAATTTAATGAATTCTTTCGTGTGTAGTTTTAATTTATTGTATAAAATAATTTCACTCTCCTTTTTTACACGACAAAATATATTATACCACATATTTTATACAATTGCAAATTTTTTATGCATTTGGACGAGTTTTTCCTGTTTTTATACGATTTTTCGCCTTTAAATGGAGATTTTTTGTTAAAAATAACTGGTAGTTTTCTCTACCAGTTTATATTATTTACTTTATTCAGTTGTTGGTGTAAATGTTCCATCGCTATCCCATGTTCCAGTAACTTTTGTGAACTCTGGGTGAGTTGAACAACCTGAAAACATACTATTAAAATTAGTTACATTTGTTATATCCCAATTATTTATTCCAGATGCATCTGCTATTGGATTGCCTAAAAACATTCCACTAACACTTGTCACATTACTAACATTCCATTTTGAAATAGCACTTAAATCTGTTATTGAGCATGTATAAAACATACCTTCCATATTTGTAACTTTGCTTACATCCCAACTCGAAACGGCATCTAAGCTTTTTAGTCCAGATGTTTCATCTCCATCACCAAACATATGACTCATATCGGTTACATTTGATGTATTCCAGTTTCTTAAAGCTTCTGCATCTTCAAGTTTGCAACCTATAAACATTGAACTCATATCAGTTACCTTTGCAGTATTCCAATTTTTTAGTCCACTTATATCCGATAAATCCCCATACCATGCATAGAATAAAGAGCTCATATCTTCAACATTAGAAGTATTCCAATTTTTCAAAGCATTTACATTTATTAAGTTCTGAGTACTCCAGAAAAACATTCGACTCATATTTGTAACATAATCTGTTTTTACTCCACTTAGTCCACTTATATCTGTTAGATATGGCATTTTTGCAAACATCTCTGAACTATCAAAATTCAAGTAAACGCTATTACTTTCGCTCCACCAATATAATATACCAGTTTTCACTTTCTTTTGTGTATTTGAATCAGTAATTTCCGTTAATCCTTTTCTTCCATATACATCTCTTATTTCTTCTTCACTTTCTTCAAACCACATATATATTGGACATAATTTTGTGCCCTCTGACACAATTCCTTTATACGCATCTGGATTTTGTTCATATAAAGTATATCCTTCTGTCCAAGATACTATATTTTCATCAGTCATTTTTGTTAAATCTGGTGTACCTTTATATCTTTTTATTGCATTTATTGATATATTGGCTCCAAATGTAGAATTATCATTCACAATAATTTCACCATCTTTGGCAAGTGCATGCATTTTTATTGCTACATTTTCTCCCTTGTCAAACATTGCCATTTTAGTATTATCAATTTCTATTTTTTCTACAGCTCCATTATCAACACTATAATTGTTTCCTGTTGCATTAAATAGGACATTTAATGTACCATCTCCATTTGAAGTTACTACTGTTTTTCCTATTCCCACAGACGCATCTAATTCTTCCTGTAATTCCTCGGCTGTAATTGTATCTCCTAATTTATTTATTTTTGCCGAAGCATATGACATTTCCACTGTTCCCTTTTCGTCTGCAATAATTGTTGCACTTTTCGCATCTTTTCCTTTTTGTATTATGCCATTATTATCTAAGACTAAGTTAATACTTACCCCAGCCAATATTAAAAGCACAACTATAGTAACTACCAGTGCTATTAGTGTAATTCCTTTTTTATTTTTTAATTTTTGATTCATCTTTTTCCTCTCTTTCTTTGGTATTTTAGTGTTTTTTTACACTCCTTTTTCTTTTAGTATGTCATTATTATAAAACATTATGTTTTATAAGTCGATATTATTTAATTTTTTTATTAAATATGTTATTTAATAAAAAAATTAAAATAGCAAGATAGAGATTCTTCTAATACTTATATAATTTCCTGATTTTTTTAACTTTATAATTATTTGTTTTAATATATTGACATTTTTCTTACAGTTGTGATATAAAATGAGATAGTTAGTTTTAATTAAATAACATATTTAATTAAAAAAATCATATACACAAAAAGTATGCCTTGAATTAAAATTCAAGGCATACTTTTGTTTATTAGCCATTTATTATATCAGTTATTTTTCCACTCTTGCTTCTTCTATTTCTTCATCAGTTGCATTTACATATTTCTTTATTAATTCTATATCCATATTATCTTTTAACATCCTGCTAATTACTTCTATTTTTTTCTTTCGTTCTCCCTCTTCTCTCCCAAGCTTTTCACCAAGTTTTTTGCCTATTTCTGTTCCTTCTCTAATTCCAGTATTGTATAATGCTTTTTCATCTCTTATTGCTTTTTCTCTTAGTTCTGCTAATCTTTCCATTTTCTCATCTTCGCTCATTTCTTTGACTGTTATTATC
>CAVFFR010000031.1:0-11859 GCA_963621875.1 Bacteroidaceae bacterium
AAGAATATGTTTATAAAATTCATATTAAATAAACCTTATAAACATATTATACGAGGGGAGAACTTTTATGCTAAATATAAGAAAGCTTTATGGAGTAGCAAAAATAGATAAATTAGAATTAGATCAACACGATCAAGAAATAGATATAAAATATTATAAGATTAAAAAATTGATAAGAAAAAGGACTAACAAAAAGTATGGAATAGAAATAATAAAAGAACAAAAACAAGGTAAAATAACAACCAGAGAAAAAAGTAGAATAAACAATATATCTAACAATAAAGAAATAATCGAAAATTTATTAAAAATATTAATAAAAAACAGAGTAACGCCGACGACAACAAATGATGTAATAACAGACTTAAGAAAAAATCCGCAAATGATATATGACATGCTATAAAATAAAAAAATGGAAACAAATGCAATCAGGATCTCACCATAATTGAAATCCGGGTTGCATATTTGTGGTTTTAAATATACTTATGAAGAAATATTTACAAATATTAATTGGTAGTGACTATAGAAGAATTTTACAGAAAATTGACATAAAAAAGAAATTTCATCTAAAAGCTTGAAAAATAAACCAAAGTAAGCTACAATACTATAGTAATAAAATATAAGGAGAATATAATGTCAAATAAATTAATTATTGTTGAATCACCAGCAAAAGCTAATACAATAAAAAAGTTTTTGGGAGCAGGCACAAAAGTAGTTGCTTCAATGGGACATATAAGAGATTTGCCAAAGTCGAAATTGGGGGTAGATATAGAACACGACTTTGAGCCAGAATATATAAACATCAGAGGAAAAGGAGATTTAATAAAATCACTAAAAAAAGAAGCAAAAAATGCTGATGTAGTGTATCTTGCAACCGACCCTGACCGTGAAGGAGAAGCAATAGCTTGGCATTTAGCAAAAATTTTAGAAATACCAGAAGATTCTGTTTGCAGAGTAACATTTAACGAAATAACAAAAGAAGCAGTAAAAGAATCAATAAAACAACCTAGAAAAATAAATATGAACTTAACAGATGCTCAACAGGCAAGAAGAATACTGGATAGAATAGTTGGGTACAAAATAAGCCCACTCTTATGGAAAAAAGTTAAACCAGGCTTATCCGCAGGAAGAGTTCAATCTGTTGCAGTAAAATTAATTGTAGATAGAGAAAACGAAATAAGAAACTTTATACCAGAAGAATATTGGAACATATATGCAACATTGATAGATGAAAAATCAAAACAAGATTTTGTTGCAAAGTTTTATGGAAAAAATGACAAAAAAGTTGAATTGCATAAAAAAGAAGAAGTAGACGAAATTTTATCAAATATAAAAAACGGAAAGTATATAGTTACAAATATAAAAAACGGAGAGAAAAAAAGAACTCCAGCTCCACCATTTACAACAAGTACAATGCAACAAGAGGCATCAAGAAAAATAGGCTTTACAATTAAAAAGACAATGTCAGTAGCACAAGGACTATATGAGGGTGTGAAAATACCAGAAAAAGGTAGCGTAGGACTTATAACATATATGAGAACTGACTCTACAAGAATATCTGAAGAAGCAAGAGCAGTAGCAAAAGAAGTAATAACAAAAACTTATGGAGCTAATTATTATGAGAATAGATATTATAGACAAAATAAAGATGCCCAGGATGCACACGAGGGTATAAGACCAACTTATATTCATATAACACCAGACAGTATAAAAGATTCGCTTACACCAGATCAATACAAATTATATAAGCTAATATATAATAGATTTATAGCAAGCCAGATGGCAACAGCTGTGTATGACACAATAAGTGTAGACATAGATGTAAATGAATATAAATTCAAAGCAAGTGGACAAAACTTAAAATTTAAAGGTTTTATGACGCTATATGTAGAAGGAAATGACTCTAAGGAAGACGAAGAAGAAAGCACAAACATTCCAAATCTAGAGTTGCAACAAGAAGTAAAAAAAGAAAAACTAGATGCAAAGCAAAGCTTTACAGAGCCACCAGCAAGATATACAGAAGCAAGCCTTGTAAAAGAGCTAGAAACAAAAGGAATAGGAAGGCCAAGTACTTATTCTCCAATAATAACAACAATAATAGAAAGAAGATATATAGAAAAAGACAAAAAACAATTAGTTCCAACACAACTTGGAGAAATAGTAAATACATTATTAACAGAGAACTTTACAGACATAATAGATGTAACATTTACAGCAAGAGTTGAAGATGAATTTGACGAAGTTGCAAAAGGAAAAGAAGAATGGAAACAAATACTTAGAGAATTCTATCCACCATTTGAAAAAGAACTAGAAAAAGTAGACAAAGAGTTAGAACATGTAAAACTAGAAGATGAAGTTAGTGATGTTAAATGTGATAAATGTGGAAAAATGATGGTAATAAAAATAAGCAGATATGGGAAATTCCTTGCTTGCCCAGGATATCCAGAATGTAAAAATGTAAAACCTTTTGTAGTAACAATAGATGTCCCTTGCCCAGTTTGTGGAGGACAAGTACAAGTCCGTAAAACAAAGAGAGGAAAAAATTACTATATTTGTGAGAATAATAAAAATACAGAAGAAACTTGCAAATTTATCTCTTGGGATAAACCGAAAGTTGGAGAACACTGGAATCCTGAAGAAGAAAAGGAAAAAATAAAAAAGAAAACTGCAAGAAAAACAAAAAGAAAAACCACAAAAAAGAAAGCAACCAAAAGAATAAAATAAAAATTAAAAAAATTTAAAAAAATACTTGATAAATTTTTAAATTTATAGTATAAGTATATTAGATAATAATAGGCCTACAAAGGAGGAAATAAAAATGGAAATACCAAATAATGATAACACTATACAAAATCAATTTGATGCATCAGTACCAAGTAAAATAAGCACATGGACTAAAATAAAGAATTTTTTATTTCAAGAAATAAAAATAGAGTTAACTCCAAAACAAGCAGCAACATTTAAAGCGATAAATGATTTCTGGCATCAAGAGATTTCGGACGAAGAAGGGGTAAACTTCATATTCCAAAAAATGAAATTTTAGTAAATAAAAAACAGCAAGGGTTATTAAACTTGCTGTTTTTTGCTGTACTTTTAAAGTGCGTATTTTGTACCTTAAATAATATATAAATAATAATAAAAATACTTGAAAACTATTTGTTTTTGGTATAAAATGATAACTGTCTAGAAAGACTAAAATAGAACAAAATATCTAAAGAGGAGGAAAAATTTTATGTCAGTTAAAGTTGGAATTAATGGCTTTGGAAGAATAGGAAAACTAGCACTTCAAGCAGCCTTAGAAAATGACGAGGTAGAGGTTGTTGCAATAAATGACCCATTTATAGCAGCAGACTATATGGCTTATATGGTAAAATATGACTCGATGCACGGAAGATTTAAAGGAGAAATAAAATCAGAAGAAGGAAAATTAATTATTAATGGAAAAACATTAAACGTTTATAATGAAATGGATCCAAACAATATTCCTTGGGGAGAAAATGGAGTAGAATATGTATTAGAATGTTCAGGAGTATTTACTACAACAGAAAAAGCTCAAGCACATCTAAATGCAGGAGCAAAAAAAGTTGTAATAAGTGCACCTTCAAAAGATGCTCCAATGTTTGTAATGGGAGTTAACGAAGATAAATATGATCCAAGTATGAATATTGTATCAAATGCATCTTGCACAACAAACTGTTTAGCACCACTTGCTAAAGTTATAAATGATAACTTTGGAATAAAAGAAGGATTAATGACAACAGTTCATTCAATAACAGCTACACAAAAAACAGTTGATGGAGCATCTAAAAAAGATTGGAGAGGTGGACGTGCAGCAGGTGGAAATATAATACCATCTTCAACAGGAGCTGCAAAAGCTGTTGGAAAAGTAATTCCAGAATTAAGTGGAAAACTTACAGGAATGGCATTCAGAGTACCTACAATGGATGTATCAGTTGTTGACTTAACATGTAACCTAGAAAGACCAACAACATATGAAGAAATATGTGCAGCTGTAAAGAAAGCAGCAGAAGGAGAAATGAAAGGAATAGTTGAATATGTTGATGAAGATGTAGTATCTTCTGACTTCCTAACAGATTCTCATACATCAATATTTGATGCAAAAGCTGGAATTATGCTAACAGACACATTTGTAAAATTAGTTGCTTGGTATGACAACGAATGGGGATATGCAAACAAATTAGTAGACTTAGCAACACATATGGCAAGGGTTGATCATAAATAAGAAAAATAAAACAGGAGTTAGAAGTCTAGTTTTAGACTTCTAACCCCCACTATATAAAAGTTAGATATTAGAAATTTAAGCAAATTTCTAATATGTGTCTTTAAAAAACAGGAGGATTAAATATGAATAAAAAAACCATAAGAGATATAGACTTAAAAAATAAGAAAGTATTAGTAAGATGTGACTTCAATGTTCCATTAGATGAAAACTTTAATATAACAGATAATAGAAGAATAGTAGGAGCATTGCCAACAATAAAATATTTATTAGATAATAATTGTAAAGTAATACTATGTTCTCATTTAGGAAGGCCAAAGGGAGAAGTAAAAAAAGAATTTTCTTTAATGCCAGTAAAAAAAGAACTATCAAGATTACTAGGAATAGAAGTAAAATTAGCAGATGATATAATAGGAGAAAGTGCTAAAAACCTAACAGAAAACATGAAAAATGGAGAAGTGGTTTTACTAGAAAATATTAGATTTGATGCAAGAGAAGAAGCAAATGATAGAGAATTTGCAAAAGAACTTGCTAGTATGGCAGAAATCTATGTAAATGATGCGTTCGGAACAGCTCACAGAGCACATAGCTCAACAGCTGGTGTAGCAGAATTCTTACCAGCAGTAGCAGGATTCTTAATGGAGAAAGAAATTAACTTCTTAGGAACAACTTTAGAAGATCCAGAAAGACCATTTATATCTATACTTGGAGGAAAAAAAGTTTCAGATAAAATAGGAGTTATAGACAATTTATTAGAAAAAGTAGACACATTGCTAATAGGTGGAGGAATGGCATACACATTTGTAAAAGCAATTGGGGGAAATATTGGAAACTCAATATGTGAAGAAGATAAATTAGACTTAGCTCTAGACCTAATAGAAAAAGCAAAACAAAAAGGTGTAAAACTAATGCTACCTGTAGATACTAAAATAGGAAAAGAATTTGATAAAAATACAGAAAGTGACACTATAAAAATAGCCGAAATACCAGATGGATGGCAAGGTTTCGATATTGGAGAAGAAACAATAAAACTATATGAAGATGAACTTGCAAAAGCAAAAACTGTGGTATGGAATGGTCCTCTTGGAGCATTTGAAATTGACCAATTTGCAGTAGGAACAAACAAAATAGCTGAGTTTTTGGGAAATTTAGAAGGAGTAACAACAATAATAGGTGGAGGAGACTCTGCGGCAGCTATAGAAAAATTAGGAATAAGTGATAAATTTACACATATTTCAACAGGAGGAGGAGCATCTTTAGAATTTTTAGAAGGAAAGAAACTTCCAGGGGTAGAATGTCTACTAGATAAATAGAAAGGACGGATTATTTGACAGAAGAGTTAGTAGATGTGTTTGACGAAAACGGAGTCAGAACACAAGAAACACTATCTAAAGAAGAAGCAATAAAAGAAGGAAAACTAATAAAAGCATTCCAAATTTGGATATTAAATAATAAAAATGAAGTGCTTATGCAAAGGCGAAGTGGAGGAGAAACGCAAGATGCAGGAATGTTAGATCTTTGTTCTGGACACGTCAGAAGCAGAGAAATAGAGCGCCATGCAGTAGCAAGAGAAATAATAGAAGAATTAGGGGAAAAATCAATAAGAAAAAATGAATTTCCTAATATACAAAAAGTTGGAACAGCAAGAATGGACTTCAGAAAATATGGAAGAAAAGGAAATTATATAGTTCCTTGGTATTACTTGAAATTAAATAGACAAATTCCAGAAACAGATTTCAATTTAGAAAAAGAAGAAGTAAGCAGTGTTGAATGGATACCATATGAAGAAGTTAAACAAATAATACGAGAAAATAAAGGAAATATAAGAATTCCATACCTTAAAGAAACAGCAAAATTATTTGAACAACTAGATAATTTTGTATATGAACAAACTAAAGAAGATGTGGAAAGATAAATAATTATGCCTTAGGAAGGAATAAATAATAATGAGAAAAAAAGTAATAGCAGGAAACTGGAAAATGAATATGCTTCCAAATGAAGCAATTGACTTTATAACAGGACTAACACCTTGTGTTGCGAAAACAGAACATACAGTAATTTTGTGTGTACCATATACAGATTTATTTTATTCATTATTAACTGCTCAAGAAACAAATATACACATAGGAGCACAAAATGTGCATTGGGCAGATAAAGGAGCTTTTACAGGGGAAGTTTCAGCACAGATGCTAAGCTCAATAAAAACAGAATATGTAATAATAGGTCATTCTGAGAGAAGACAATACTTTTTAGAAACAGATGAAATAGTAAACCAGAAAATAAAAATAGCATTACAAAATTATTTAAAACCAATAGTCTGTGTAGGTGAAACTCTAGAACAAAAAGAACAAGGAAAAACAGAAAAAATAATAACAAAACAAGTAGAGCTAGCTTTAGAAGAACTAAGCGAAGAACAAGTAAAGCAGATAATTATTGCATATGAACCAATATGGGCAATAGGCACTGGAAAAACAGCAACCTCTGAAGATGCTAATAACAGCATAAAAGCTATAAGAAATAAAATAAAAGAGTTATATGGAGAAAAAATTTCAGAGAATATAATCATATTATATGGTGGAAGCGTAAAAGCTTCAAATGCAAAAGAACTATTCGAAACTTCTGACATTGATGGAGCACTAATTGGAGGAGCAAGTTTGAAGTTAGACGAATTTGAAAAAATAATTAATTATGACAAATAAATTTAGAGGAAGAAGGAAAATAAAAATGGATAAAAAATTAACAATGCTAATGATATTAGATGGTTTTGGAATTAACGAAAATGAACAAGGAAATGCTGTAAAACTAGCTAAAACTCCTAATATAGATAAACTAATGAAAACTTGTAAAACTACTGTAATAAATGCAAGTGGTTTAGCAGTAGGATTGCCAGAAGGACAAATGGGAAATTCTGAGGTTGGACATACAAATATAGGAGCTGGAAGAATAGTATACCAAGAGTTAACTAAAATCACAAAATCAATAGAAGATGGAGATTTTTTCAGTATACCAGAATTCAATAAAGCAATAGAAAACTGCAAAAAACATAATTCTAAATTGCATATAATGGGACTTCTATCAGATGGTGGAGTTCATAGCCATATTCGTCATTTATTTGGCTTACTTGAATTTGCAAAAAGGAAAGATTTTGAAAATGTATATGTACACTGCTTTATGGATGGAAGGGATACACCACCAGCATCAGGAGAAACTTATATTGCTCAATTAGAAGAAAAAATGAAAGAAAAAGGAATTGGAAAGATTGCAACAGTATCAGGAAGATTCTATAGTATGGACAGAGATAAGAGATGGCAAAGAATACAAAAATCATATGATGCATTAGTAAATGGAAAAGGACTAACTGCATCATCAGCTATGCAAGCAGTTGAAGCATCATATCAAAAAGAAGTATTTGATGAATTTATCGAGCCAACTGTAATATGTAATGGTACAGAAACTATTGCAAAAATAGAACCAAATGACTCTGTAATATTTTTCAACTTTAGGCCAGATAGAGCAAGAGAAATAACTAGAACTTTAGTAGATCCAGAATTTAATGAGTTCAAAACGAGAAAAGACTTAAACTTATTCTTTGTATGTATGACACCATATGATGAAACATTACCAAATGTAGAAATAGCATTCAAGAAAGAACAATTAAAAAACACATTTGGGGAATTCATAAGTAAACAAGGACTAAAGCAACTTAGAATTGCTGAAACAGAGAAATATGCACATGTAACATTTTTCTTTAATGGAGGAGAAGAAAAGCAATATCCAGGTGAAGACAGAATTTTAGTTCCTTCTCCAAAAGTAGAAACATATGATATGAAACCTGAAATGAGTGCTTTAGAAGTTACTGAAAAAGTACTAGAAGCAATCAACTCTAAAAAATATGATAGCATAATTTTAAACTATGCAAATCCAGATATGGTAGGACATACAGGAAGCCTAGAAGCTGCAATAAAAGCAGTTGAAACAATAGATGAATGTGTTGGCAGAGTAGTTGAAGCAATTAACGAACAAAATGGAGTATTAATAATAACTGCTGATCATGGAAATTGTGAGCAAATGATTGATTACAAAACAGGAGAACCACATACAGCACATACAACAAACAAAGTGCCATTAATATTAGTGGGATTAGACAATGTAAAACTAAGAGAAGGAAAACTATCAGATTTAGCACCAACAATGTTACAGATAATGGGATTAAAAAAACCAGAAGAAATGACAGGAGAAAGTATAATAGAAAAATAAGAGGGATAAATATGTCAGAAAACTCTAATATAAAGGGATTATATGAGAGAATAAGAAAAGAATTGTTTTATATGATACCAGAAAAGTGGGAGAGTATATATTTATATGCGAGTGTAATGCAAAGAGAAAATAATAGGGAAACAGGAGAAATGTTTTTCTATTATTTTCCTAAGAGTCTACTAAAGAAAAATCCAATAAATGTATATCAAGTACCACAAAAATTTAATATAGATGAAAATGAATATTTAAAGCTTGCAAACAGATTGTTTGAAATAATAAAAAAACTTAGAAAGAATTGCATAAAATACGAAAATTTTGATTGGAGTAATGTAACAATAATAGTAAAAAATACTAGTTTCATAGTTGAATATAACAATGACCATTTAAGAAGTTCTAAGTATACAAGTGATGATAGAATGGCAATTTGGCAATACAAATATTTAGAATATCCAATGGAAAAGTTTAGTAAAGAACAAAGAACATTAATTGCCGAGTATTTAGCAGAAGAACAACAAGGATTACATCAAATAAGAGAATATTCAGAAGGTTTTTATCAACAGCATTTACACAATAGCATACAGTATGATATAAATAAAGAGGAATACATAAATATTGATGAAATAAAAAAAGAAACACCAAAGGAAGATCAACCTGAAAAAGAAATAGTTATTAGAAATCAATTATTAAAATACTCCAAGTAGTAATAAATTAAAAAGGAACGGTACTAAAAATGGCTAAAGAAAAAAAGTTTTATTTATACAAGTTGATAGTAGTAATAATATTTGCAATTGCAGTAATATTTGTATTAAAAACTGCAACAAATTATAAAAAAGATGAAATAATAGGAAAAACAAATTTAGTAATTAATAATAGCAATATTACTAAAGACTTAAAAAATGATGTAATAGTGGAAGATGGAGTTGTGTATATTTCTACAAAGGATATAGCAAACTTCTTTGATGACCATATATTCTATGACAACAAATATGACCAAATTATAACAACAACAGAAACAAAAGTAGCAACCTTAAAACTAAACGAAAATAAAGCTACTATAAACGGGGCAACAGTTGATTTAGTAGCTCCTGCTAAAAAAATAGGAGAACAATTTTATTTGCCTTTCTCAGAGATATGCGAAAGTGTATATAATGTGGAAACTACATATGTAAAAAACACAGATATTGTAGTTTTAGTTTCATTAGACAGAGAATTAACATATGCCAACAGTAGCAAAAACAATTCTGTAAAGAGCAAACCAACAGTATTTTCTAAAACAGTTGACAAAATAGAAAAAGGAGATAATGTAACAATTGTTCCAAAAAAAACTGATGAAGAAAATGGTTGGACCAAAATAACAACTGAAAATGGAAAAATTGGATATGTCAAAACATCAACACTTGCAAATAGTAAAAAAATAAGAGATAACTTTACAATAGAGAAACAAATTCAAGGAAATGTAAGTTTAGTGTGGGAGTACTTTTCTAAATATGGAAAAGCACCACAGAGAACAGAACCAATAGAAGGAATAAACGTAGTTGCACCAACATTTTTCTCATTAGCTACTTCAGAAGAAGGTGCAATAATGGCAAATGTTGGACAAGCAGGTCAAGACTATATAAACTGGGCTCATAGCAATGGATATAAAGTATGGCCTTGGGTTGCAAATGAAACAACCAATAAAGAAGAAAAAGACTTTACATCTTCAATATTAAATGATTATAAACTAAGAGAAAAATTAATAAATAGCATATTAACGGCAGTAGAAATGTACAATTTGGATGGAATAAATTTAGACTTTGAAAATATGTATGAATCAGATAAAGAAGCTTATACTAGATTAGTTATAGAATTAGCTCCTCGTTTAAAAGAATTGGGAAAAGTATTATCAGTAGATGTAACAGCTCCTGATGGCTCGCCAGACTGGTCTTTATGTTTTGATAGAAATGTAATAGGTGATGTTGCTGATTATATAATATTTATGGCATATGACCAACATAATAATTCTTCAAGTGAGGCAGGAACTGTAGCAGGATATGATTGGGTAGAAGCAAATATTAAAAAATTCTTAGGACAAGAAGGAGTAAAACCAGAAAAAATAATACTTGCAATGCCATTCTACACAAGAGTTTGGAATGTTACAGATGGAGAACTATCAAGTAGTGCCATTGATATGAAATCTCAGGCAACATTAATTCCAGCTGATGCTAAAATAACTTGGGATGACTCATTAAAACAAAACCTTGCAGAATACGAGAAAAATGGAAATTCATACAAAGTATGGATGGAAGATGAGCAATCTCTAAAATATAAATTAGAATTAGTAAAAAAATACAATTTAGCAGGTGGAGCTTTCTGGAGAAAAGGACAAGAGATAGATAGCGTTTGGACACTAATAAAAGAGAATCTATAATATGAGAAAAAGTAGAACAATGTCGAAAAAACAGCATATTATATAATATAACATCAAAAAGATGTTATATGGAGGTGACTTTTATGGAGCCACAAGAATATAGTTACTGCTGTGAAGCAAAGAAAAGATGCAAAAGACCAAATTGTTTATGTATAATTGCCGTAATATTGGGAGTATTATTTGCAGGAATAATTGGAGTAATAATAGGAGCAGAAATAGCAACAGCCGTATTAGAAGCATTAGCTGCAGTTATAGTATTAGCAATAACTTTTGGAGTTCTTTTTATACTAACTATCATACTTCTACTTTGTAAAAAGCACAAAGATTGTTAAAATCAAATACACTTAATAGGGAATTCCTGTTAAGTGTATTTTTATGAGTGCGACAGGCATGTCGTTTAGCTAATCGGTGAAAGTCCGTATTGGAGGTATATATCGCCAACCAATTAGAGAAGCACAAGCTATCCATCGTGAGGTGGAAGTGGAGGAAGTGTGTATCAAAATCATGGCTCGATGTACAAAAACTTGATATTAAGGCTATACAAGAGGGCAAGGCTACTCAACAAGTCGAAGTCCAAAAGATATACGTAACCTTGTATAGTAAATCAAGCGAGTAAATGAGGAAAGTTAAATGGCTTACCCTGTGAGGTCTTGTGAGCATAGAGTAGTTAGGAAACGACGAGGAGTACATAGAATGAAATATGGTCGAAAAAGGTTTATCACAAGAAGTCAGCAGAGGTCATAGTAGGAAAAATTTTTTTTTCCGAAGGACTGAACAATTTGTAGTGTTTTCACTACCGAAAATTTAGTGATAGATAATAGTTAGAATGTGTTAATGAGGAGAGTATGAGCGTATCTCAGAGGGTTACTCAAAATCAATAATTTATCTATCTACGGAAAGGAAAAGACAGTAGGTAATATGTCAATAGAAAAATAAAATATTTTTTAAATAATTT
>CAVFFR010000032.1:0-10671 GCA_963621875.1 Bacteroidaceae bacterium
GAGAAGTTTAAGTCTATATCTGGCTCTTTGTCTCCATTGAATCCTAAGAATGTTTCAAATGGAATGTCTATTCCGTCTTTTGCTAGTTTGTGTCCACATTTCGGACAATCTTTATCTGGTAAGTCAAATCCGTTTTTGAATCCATAATCTGTAAAGTCGGAATACTTGCAGTTTGGACATCTATAATGTGGTGGTAGTGAATTTACTTCTGTGATACCTGTCATATTTGCAACAAATGATGAGCCAACAGACCCTCTGGAACCTACTATATATCCATCCTCATTTGATTTCCAAACTAACTTTTGAGCTATAATGTACATAACGGAAAATCCATTTTTTATAATAGAGTTTAGCTCTTTATCTAATCTTTCTTCTACTATTTGTGGTAGAGGATTTCCATATAATTCGTGTGCTTTGTTGTATGCTATTTCTTTAATTGTTTTCTCACAGTCATTGATATATGGAGGACATTTTTCTGGAGAGATTGGGCTTATTTGCTCACACATATCTGCAATTTTATTTGTGTTTGTTACAACTACTTCATAAGCTTTTTCTTCTCCTAAATAGCTAAATTCTTCTAGCATTTCTTCTGTTGTACGCAAATATAATGGTGCTTGTAAATCACAGTCTGCATAGCCTTGTCCTGCTTCTAATATTCTTCTGTATATTTCATCTTCTGGATCCATAAAATGCACATCACAAGTTGCAACTACTAGTTTATCAAGTTTTTCACCTAGCTCAACTATTTTTCTATTTATGTCTTGAAGTGCTTCTACATTTGGCACTACGCCATTTCTTACTAAGAACATATTATTTCCAGTGGGTTGAATTTCCAGATAATCATAATCTCTTGCTATTGCTTCGATTTCTTCATCATCTTTACCCATTTCTATTGCTTGATATAGTTCTCCTGCCTCACAGGCACTTCCTAGTATTAGCCCTTCTGAATATTTTTGGTATATTGACTTTAGTACTAATGGTTTTTTATAGAAATAATCTAAGTGTGATATTGATACTAGTTTATATAGATTCTTTAATCCAACATAATCTTTTGCAAGTATTATCGCGTGAAAACTTTTTAGCTTTTTATAGTTTACTGTATTTCCAAATACATTTTCTATATCATCAAGAGTTTCTGCACCTTTTGCTTTTAACTTTTCTATCATAACTTTAAATACTTTAACTGTTGTGTCAACATCATCTAATGCTCTATGTGCTACTAATACTTCTATTCCAAGTTTTTCTGCAATTATTCCAAGTTTGTATTTTTTATAATCTGGGAATAATTCTTTTGCAAGTCTTAATGTATCCAGGTATGTGTTTTCCAAAGATAACCCTAACTGCTTTGCATTATATTTTAAGAATCCCACATCAAAATCTGCATTGTGTGCTACTATTACACTATCTCCAACAAACTCTAATACTTTTGGTAGTACTTTATCTATAGTTTCTGCATCTTTTACCATATCATCAGTTATGTGTGTTACCTCAACAACACGTTGTGGGATAGGCTTTTCTGGATTTACAAAACATTCAAATTCATCAATGACTTCTCCATTTTTAACCTTCATTATTCCTATTTCTGTAATTTTTTCTGTTCTAAAAGAAAAACCTGTTGTTTCTAAGTCTAGTACGCAGTATGTGGTGTCAAGACTTTGTCCTTTTGAGCTCGATACACAAGGTACTTTGTCTGGTACTAAATATGCTTCCATTCCATATAGTACCTTCATGTCAGGATTATTCACACCTAACATTTTGTGTGCATCTGGAAATGCTTGTACACTTCCATGGTCTGTAATTGCAATTGCTTTCATTCCCCATTTCATTGCTCTTTTTAATAGATTTTTAGTTGGTGTTATTCCATCCATTGTACTCATTTGAGTATGCATATGTAACTCTACTCTCTTTACTAGCGCATTATCTGTTCTTGCATTTTTCTTTTCTTCTGGCATTTTTATTGCTGTGTTGACTAACACTCCTAGCTGTTTTGCATATGGGTCAAATTGAGCTGTTCCTGCAATTCTAATTTTTGCACAATTCTTTAATCTCTTTTTTATTCCGTCAGCTCTTTCTGCTGTTGCAAATATCTTACAGTCAATTGTGTTTGTTCCATCATATATACTAAATATAATTAATTGTTTTCCTGTTTTTAATTCTCTTACTTTTATTCCTAGATTAATGTCATCATCTTTTGCATCTAATTCAACTTGCAATATCTTTCCTTCTATTACAACATTACCACTGTCCACAGATATGTCTTGAATTTTTGAGATTGGATCTTTTAAATTCAAGTTTCTTCCATATATTAGAGGAGTTTCCCCATTTTCTTCTTTTGGTAGTGGAGGTGGTGGTGGCATATTTGGTGCTTCTTTTGCCGGTACTTTATTATTTTGGTATTGTTTATTACTATAATTTTGTTTAACTGACTTTGGCTGTTTTGCTTCACCACTTACTTCTTTATTGTCTTTTGTCAAGTTGATTATTTCATCTTGTTCTAGTTTCTCTTGTTTTTGCTTATACTCATTATTTCCAGAAAGTTCTTCCTTATATTCTATTGCGTATTTTTTGCCATATATATTTTCTAATGTTGTAGCAAATATTTCGTTAAATTTATTGCCTTCTAAAAATTCTTTGCCACTTAACATAAGTGTTACATTGATCTTATTATTTTCAATTATTATTGTACTATTTTTTAAAAATGCTTTTGCTATTGGATGTTTATATGATAAATATTGGATTATACTTGTCCATTCTTTTTCAATTTTTTCTGTTATGTTTTCTTCATCTTCTAGTTCATATTTTATTTTAAGTTTTGCATCTTTTAGAAAAAATCTTTTTTCCATATATTTTTCAAATTCTAAAATATCCAAAATTCCAATAAGCTTGTTAGATTGTATATTTACCTCTAGCAAGCTTTTCTTTTTATATAAATTAACCCCTATAACTTTTGCTCCACTTAGCTCAAAGCTATTTGAATTATAGTCTTTAAATACTTCTTTAACTGTTTTAGGATTTTTTAGTTCCTCCATATACTTTTGCCCCCATTTAAGTATTACAATTATTTTTTCTTTTGTTAGTGTATTATTTTTATAATGTCTTGATATGTTACTACTAATGCTAATACTATTAGTATTGCAAATCCTAATAACTGAATTTTGATTTCAGTTTCTTCTTTTAATGGTTTTTTTCTTATAGCTTCAATTATTAGCAATAATATTTTGCCTCCATCAAGAGGTGGAAATGGTATTAAATTTGTTACTCCCAATGAGATCGATATTACCGCTAATATATATATAAATTCCTTTATTCCCTGCGTTTGTGCTACTACTTCTGATATTCCTACTGGTCCTATAAGTTGTGCTGTTGATGCTTGACCAGTAAATAACATTTTAAGTCCATCTATTGTTGTAAATACAAATTCTCCTGTTTCCTTGGCCGCAAAGTTTATTTTTGATGTAAATGTACTGTCTGGAATTTCTATCATTGTTGCAAATAATATAAAATATACTATAATTGCAAAAACGATATTTACTATCGCCCCTGCTGCTACAATTGCTATTCTTTTTGGAACGCTTGCTTTGCTAAAAGAACCTTCTTCTTCAGAACGTTCTTCTTCTCCTTCCATTCGCACGAATCCTCCTAATGGTATTAGTCTTAATTCGTATTCTGTATTATTCTTTTGTTTTTTCCATATTGTTGGTCCAAATCCTATTGCAAACTCATTTACTTTTACTTTGCATAATTTTGCTACTAAAAAATGCCCTGCTTCGTGTATCCCTATTAGTAACCCTAATAAGAACACAATTTTTATTGTTGACAACAATGTGCTTACCAAATTTGCCTCCTATCTATCTTGTGAATCTGGCTCATTTTTTTCCATAGATTCCATCTCTTGTTCAATTTGTCGTAGTTGACATTCTAACTCTGATATTTTATCAATTTCTACTTGTGACAGTATTCTAGAATGAGGATTTTTTATGTCGTACAGTCTTCTTTCTATTGTTGATCTAGCTCTTTGCCTGTCTTTTTTTCTTTCTGATAGTAATGCTTCTTTTGCTGTTTCATATTTATTTTCTTGCCAGTCAGAGCTATACACCATCTTTGGCTTTCTTGCATCTTTCCCTCTTACATATACTTCTATTCTATCTGCCAGTCCCTCTTGTTCTAATATTCCTAGTGTTTCTGGAACTCCTATATAAGTTGCATTATGAGCATCAACACCTACAAGTCTTGAATTTTCTCCTATGCTCATCATTGCATCATGTCTTTCAAACATTGAAAGCAAGCTTTCTATATCTGATGTTGCAATTACTTTAACTATTTTTTGGTAGTGTTCTGGCCAAGTTTTCATAGTATCTAATATTCTTCTATTTTTCATAGTTCCATCAAATACAAAGTTATAGCCTTTATCTACAGCTTCTTGCATCACAAGTGGAGTGACAGGGTTTGATCCAGTTGCTGTTATTGGTACAAAAAATTCTGGTATTTCTCTATTTATTTTGTTAGCTTCTGGATAATAATTTCTATATTGATCATCATCAATTATTACAACATCTTGGCCAATTTCATTTAGTTTGAGAGCTGAATCTGCAACTAAACTGCTTTTCCCTCCGCCTATTTGACCAGCTAATACAACAGCTACCTTTTTCTCAGTTGTAGCAGCTCTACTTAATCCAAATGTGTGTAGTTTAGATTCCTCTAACATTCTCTTAAACTTTTGGCTATCCTCATTATATCTTTCTAAATCTTCTTCTTTATCTGGTTCCGAGATTTTTAATCCAAATTTTTCTAAAGCTTCTTCTAATTTCATATTTTACATCCTTTACTATTTATTTTCTGTTAGCATATCTATTACAGCTTGATCGCCTAAATATACTTGTTTTTTTAGTTTTAGTAGTTCTACAGTCTTTTCTCTATCTTCATTTTTTATTGCCTCAGCCAATTTATTTGATACAACTTCTATTGCAACATCAAATTTCAGATTTTCTTCCATGTTTAATCCTCCTTTATATTAACATCAAAAATGTATATGCAAATGGTGCTATAAAAATTACACTGTCAAGTCTATCAACCATTCCTCCATGTCCTGGTATTAAATCGCTATAATCTTTTATGCCAACATGCCTTTTTATACAAGATGCTGATAAATCTCCTATTTGACCTATTATGCTTAATAATATTCCTACTAGACCAGCTATTATTACATTTATATTAAATCCTGCAAACTTGTTTAGTAAAATTGTGTATATTACTATTAATATAGTAGCTCCTAAAGTTCCCCCTATACATCCTTCTATTGTTTTATTTGGGCTAATATCTGTAAAATGATGTTTTCCAATTGCTTTACCTGTTAAATAAGCAAATACATCAGTTAGCCAAGAAGCTAAGAATACATACCATATTAATAATTTTCCGTTGTCTAATCCTCTAATAATAGATAAGAACATTAGCATTAATGTTATATAACAAATTCCAAAACAAGTAATTACTATATCCATTACATTTGATTTTGTTTTTTTAGTTATTAATAGAATGAATGATATTAGCAACGAAATTGCAATAACGCCCATTATGAGCATTAGTCTATATTGTTCTGGAACTATATGTAAAAATATTATAGCTACTACTGATAAATATCCTACCCATATTATAGGATGATAACCTTTTTGCTCAAATGCGTGAAATAACTCATATATGCTTCTTAAAGCTATAATTCCCACAAAAGCATCTACTACATAATTGTTTCCAAATAAAAACACTACAAGTGTAATTGGCAATATTATAATTGCCGATAAAACTCTTTTCATTTTGTTGTTTTCCTTTCGTTACTATTTATTTCCGCCGAATCTTCTAGTCCTCTTTTGATATGTTTGTATTGATTCGATTAAATCTGAATTACTGTATTCTGGCCAATATTTAGGTGAAAATACAAATTCTGAATATGACAATTGCCAAGGTAAAAAATTACTTGTTCTTTCTTCCCCACTGGTTCTTATAAGCATATCTGGGTCTGGTTGATTTGCTGTATATAAATTTTTAGCAAACATTTCTTCATTTATATCTTTTATGTTTATTTCGTTGTTTAATACTTGTTGAACAATTTTTTTGGTTGCTGTTACTATTTCATCACGACCACCATAATTAAAAGCTATATTTAATACCATACCTGTATTATTTCTTGTTTTTTCTTCTACTTGTTTTATTTCTTTATATAGTTCTTTTGGAAGTTCTTCTGCTTTTCCTATTACTCTTACTTTTATGTTTTCATCATTAGATTTAAAGAAATCTATTATGTAAAATTTAAGCAATTTCATTATTGCCCCAACTTCTTCTTGTGATCTTTTCCAATTTTCTGTCGAAAATGCATAAACTGTCATATATTTTATTCCAATTTTATTTGCATACTTGGCTATTCTCTTTAAATTTTCTGCACCTTCCTTATGTCCTTGTGCAGTTGTAAGTTTATTTGCTTTTGCCCATCTTCTGTTACCATCCATTATTATAGCAATATGTTTTGGTAAATTATCCATATCTATTGCTTTACAAATATCTTCTTCCATTAAAAACTCCTTTTAGACTGTCATTATTTCTTTTTCTTTTTTCTCAAGTAATTCATCAATTTCAGCAATTTTTGCATCTGTCATTTTTTGAATTTTAGTTTCAGCAGTGGCCAAATCATCTTGTGTCATCTCATTATTTTTCTGTGCTGTTTTTGCCATATCCATTCCATCTCTTCTAATTGCTCTTATTGCGACTTTTGATTCTTCTGCTATTTTTCTAATGTCTTTTACTAACTCTTTTCTTCTTTCTTCTGTTAACTCTGGAAATGCAAGTCTTATAACTTTTCCATCGTTGTTAGGATTAATTCCTATCTCGGCTATGTTTATTGCTTTTTCAATTTCCTTTAACATACTAATATCCCAAGGTTGTATAAGTATCATTCTTGGTTCTGGAACTGATATTCCTGCTATTTGGTTTATTGGAGTAGCAACTCCATAATAATCAACTGTTATCTTGTTTAATATGTTTGGGTTGGCACGACCTGCTCTAACCTCTGATAAACTTTCTTCAAATACACTAATTGTTTTTCTCATTTTTTCTTCAATACTATTAAAATCCATAATTTTATACCCCTTTTCTTTTATTCACCTTGTACTAAGGTTCCAATTTTTTCGCCTTTTACTGCTTTTTCTATATTTCCTGGTTCGTCCATAGCGAACACTATTAACGGAATGTTGTTATCTCTACATAATGATATTGCTGTTGAATCCATTACTTTAAGATTTTTGCTTAATATATCTAAGTATGTTATATTATCATATCTTATAGCACTCGAATCTATTTTTGGGTCTGCAGAATATACTGCATCTATTGTTTTTGCTACTAATATTACATCTGCCTCTATTTCCGTAGCTCTTAATGCTGCCGCTGTATCTGTTGTGAAATATGGACTTCCAGTTCCACAAGAGAATATTACTATTTTTCCACTTTCTAGATGTTGTAAAGCTTTCCTTCTTATGTATAACTCTGCAAATTGTCTGATTTCTATTGCGGTTTGTAGTCTTGCTTCCATTCCATGTGCTTCCAAAGCATCTTGTAAAGCTAATCCATTCATTGTTGTTGCAAGCATTCCCATATAGTCTGATGTTGCTCTTTGTATTTCTTTTCCGTTTTTTCCTCTCCAGAAGTTTCCTCCTCCAACAACAATTGCTATTTCAACTCCCATTTCTTTTACTTTTTTGATTTCATTGCAAATCCTATCTAATACGAACGGATCAATTCCAGTTTTTTGCTCCCCTGCTAAAGCTTCTCCACTTAACTTTAGTAGTATTCTTTTATACTTGGTTTCAGCCATGTCTCCACTCCTTTATTTGTTTTTGTTTTAATCTTCCTTATTCTATCATATATTCAGTGTAAATTGTATCTTTTTTTTAAATTTTATTAATTTTTTTTATTTTTTTGTTCAAACTAATTATATATTTTTTTAAGAGGATTAAAAATGAAAAATTTAACATTATTTAAAATATTATTTTTCTTGGCTTTTCTGGGACTATTTTGTTTTGCAGTAGTTTTTATTTATTATATATATGATGTCAATAAAAGGGATAATTTATCTAAAGAACTCGCCACAACTTACTCTATATCTTATTTATATTCAGATTCTCCTTCTTATAATACTAATCTGGGAAACTCTGCAAAATCTAAATTTAATGAGCCTTTCGTAATTGGTATTATTAAAATTGATAAGCTAAAGCTTAATTATCCCATACTATCAGAATCTTCTGAAGATTTATTAAAAATTGCTCCTTGCAGATTTGCTGGTCCGTTGCCTAATGAAATTGGGAATTTATGTATTGCTGGTCACAATTATATTGACAATACTTTTTTTGCTAAGATTAGTACCCTAGAAGCTGGGGATGAAATAGAAATATATGGAAATAACGGTTCTCATGTTTCTTATTATGTTTATGATAAAAAAGAGGTATCTTCTGACGATACGAGTTGTACTTCTCAAGATACTAACGGAAATAGAATCGTTACATTGATGACTTGTAATAGTTTAAAACAAACTAGAAGAATTATAACAGCTTACGAAAAGAGTTAATTGTTGATTAACACAAAAAGACCATTGGCAAAATATTTATGTATTTTGTCAATAGCCTTTATAAATATATTTTTAAATATTATTTTATATTATAGTCCCTTATTTTTCTGTATGCATATATTGCAGATATAGCACATACTACCATTAATATTGCTACAACATAACCATCAGTTACACCAGTTTTTGGTAATGTGCTAGTTGTGTTTGTAGTATTATAAGTTGTTGATGTGTTTAAAGGAGTGTAATTTTGGGTAGTTGTGTTTTGTGGTGTTGTGTTTTCTGTGTTTGATGTAGTATTTTCTGTTGTATTTCCTCCTATTATAATAGCAGGTGCTTCGTTTGATGCAAATACAACTGTAGCATTAACAATAATCATTAGTGCTAAAACAATTCCTATAATTAATTTTGAACTACGTTTCATCATCTATTTTCTCCTTTTCTCTAATTTTCTTTATAATATTATTTACAATTTTAATTTTACTATTCTTTTTTTATATAGTCAACCTTTTTTTGTATTTTTTTTATTACAATATTGTTACACATATACTATTCTTGTGTATATGGTAAAATAGCTATTTGTCTTGCTCTTTTTACTGCTATTGTAATATCTCTTTGATGTTTTGCACAAGCTCCTGTTGCTCTTCTTGGTAATATTTTGCCTTTATCATTGATAAATTTCTTTAATTGATCTGCATTTTTATAATCTAGAACTAGATCTTTATTTGCACATAGTGGGCAAACTTTTTTTCTCATTTTTCTAAATTTTGGATTATAATCTTCATCACCATTATTTCTTCTATTTTGTCTTTTATCTGCCATTGGTTTATTTCCCCCTAACTTTTATATTTAGCTTAAAATGGTAAGTCATCTCCTGATGATACTTCAAATTCTGAACCATCACTTACAGAGTTTGTTGTGTCTGCTCCAAAGCTAGCACCAAAATCTCCTGTTGTTCCATCTCTTTTGCTATCTGCAAAATATGTTTCTTCTGCAATTACTTCTGTTATGTAATGTTTTTGACCTTTATCATCATCCCAAGTTCTTGTTTGTAACCTTCCGATTACTGCAACTTGTTGACCTTTTTTAAAATATTTGCTTACAAATTCACCTGTTTTGTTCCATGCAACTATATTTATAAAATCCGCTTGTCTTTCTTCACCTTGTCTAACAAATCTTCTGTTTACAGCAAGTGAGAAAGAAGCTACTAATGTGTTGCTTGTTTGTGTGTATCTTACTTCTGGGTCTCTTGTTAGTCTACCCATTAAAATTACTTTGTTCATAAATGACCTCCATTTTTTATTTTATTATTCACCTACATTGATTGTCATAAATTTAATAACATCATCAGTAATTCTGTAGTTTCTTTCTAGTTCAGCTATTAAACTAGGATTTGCTGTAAAGTTTAGCTCTACATAGTAGCCTTCTGCATTTTTCTTTACAGGATAAGCTAATTTCTTTTTACCAAGATTTTCAGCTTTTTCTACTTTTCCATCTTTATTAATCATATCTGTGAATTTTGTTGTTAGTTCGTTAACTCTTTCTTCTTCAACAGCTGGATTAATAATGATTATACTTTCGTATTTGTTCATTATTTTCACCTCCTTGTGGATTTATAACCTACATTTTTATGTAAGTAAGGATTTTAATGGTTGCCCATCAAAAAGCAGTGCTATTTTGCACTGCTCTATTGTATCACATATTTACTTTTATTTCAAGCTTTTTCGTAAATTTTCAGTAAAAACTATGATTAATTTTTGATAAAATCCTATATATTAATTTTTGAAAATGTCCTAAATATAAAATATAATATGTCACTGAAAGGTGGCAAAAATGAAAGAGGTAAAATTAAGAATGAAAGAAATGGAAAAATATAATGCAATTAAAGAATTTGTTGATCATGGTGGAAATAAAGATAGAATAGCTCTAAATTTAGGAATAACAAGACATCAAGTTAATGTTTTAATAAGAAAATATAAAGAGAAAGGTAAATCTGGATTTGTGCACGGCAACCCGGATCTTAAACACTTTTAAACCTATAGAAACTTTGTAAGCATTGTGAATGCTTA
>CAVFFR010000033.1:0-10364 GCA_963621875.1 Bacteroidaceae bacterium
ATTGTTATTCAACGCATTGGAGAGTTTTGCTCTTAAAAAAGTGTTTAAGTTGAGATTATATATAGCATAACTGTAAGAAAAAAGCAATAGAGTAAAACAGAATAAAAAAAGAAAAGATAAAATCTAATTTGCCGAAAACACTGAAAAAATCAAAGATTAGGCAAATTAGATTTTTTATTAAATTACATATTTAATTAAAATTTATACTCGATTCACTAATTTTTATAAATAAAACGACTGCCAACAAAGTATTTTACCTTGTTGGCAGTTATTTTACATTTCACATATCATGTCATAGTCTTTTACTTCTATTACTTTTGCTTTTATGTATTGTCCTATTAAGTTTTTGTCAGTATTATTTTTGATATATGCTACTCCATCTATTTCCGGTACATCCATATAACTTCTTCCTACATAATATTTTTTATCAAAACTCATATCTTCTATTAAAATTTCTAATTTTCTTCCTAATAATTTTTGTTCGTTTTGTTTTGATATTTCTTTTTGTAGTTTCATTATTTTATTATATCTAGATTTTTTAGTCATTGGATGTATTTGCTCTTTTAATCTTGATGCTGGTGTTCCATCTTCTTTTGAGTAAGAAAATGCTCCTAGTTTATCAAATTTAGTTTTTTTGATAAAGTCGTATAATTCTTCAAAGTCTTGGTTAGTTTCTCCTGGGAATCCAACCATTACAGTTGTTCTAATTATTACATTTGGAATTTCTTTTCTTAGTTTTTCTATTACTTTTCTAATGCTTTCTCCTGTGCATCTTCTGTTCATTCTTTTTAATACTCTATCCGATATGTGTTGTATTGGCATATCAAAGTATTTGCATATTTTATCTTCCTTTTTTACTACTTCTATTAACTCATTTGTAATATCTTCTGGGTATGTATATAAAAATCTAATCCATTTTAAATCTTTTATTTTGCATAGTTCTGTTAGAAGTTTGGCAAGCTGTGGTTTTCCATATATATCTACTCCATATTTTGAAGTATCTTGTGCTATTAGTATTAGTTCTTTTCTTCCGGATTTTACTAGCATTTCCGCTTCTTTTAGTATGTTTTCTATCTTTCTGCTAACAAAAGCTCCTCTTATATATGGAATTGCACAATATGTACATCTGTTGCTACATCCTTCTGCAATTCTTAGATACGCATAGTTATTGCCAGTCGTTACAACTCTGTCCATAAAGTCTAATTCTGATTTTTCTACTTCTATATTTTCTGCAATCTTTTTTAGTACTTTGGCAAATACTTCTGCTGATTTTTCTTTTTCTTCTGCATAGTCGCTATATTTTAAGAAAATATCAACTTCTGGAAGTGCTTTTTCTAGTTCTTCTTTATATCTTTCTACAAGACATCCTGTTGCCACTAATACTTTACACTTTCCTGTTTTTTTGTATTCAGCCATTTCTAATATTGTATTTATTGCTTCTTCCTTCGCTGGCTCTATAAATCCACAAGTGTTTATTACGATGATATCTGCTGTTTGTGGATTATTTACAATTGTAAATCCATTATTTTTAAATACACCTATCATCATTTCTGTATCTATTAAATTTTTGCTACATCCTAGCGATACAAATCCTACTTTCATTTTTCCATCCTTACTGATTATTAACTATTTTTTGTAAATTTTCTAATTTCTTAACTAATTGATCATATGTTTTTCTCGTTATTCTACTAGTATCTCCATTTGCATAATCTAGTGCTAATTGCTTCATATCTGTTAGCTCAAATCTATTTTCTGCTTTATTCCCATTATCTAAAACATATATTGGCGTATAATCTACTTTTTCTAGTACTGCCTTATCAGAATCAGTAGTTTTTGCTATTTGAATGTTTAAAATTAGCTCAACATCTGCATTTTCGTATTTTAGTGATGATATGTAGTTTCCTAATGAATAAGCCACTAAAATATTTCTTCCTTCACTGTTTTGAACAATTTCCATAGGTTCTACAACTGATGGATGTGAGCCTAATATCATATCTACTCCATTGTTTACTAAAAATCCAGTAATTTCTCTTTGATAATCTGTTATCTCTGATTTATTTACATCTCCCCAATGCATTATTGCTATTATATAATTTGAGTTTGCTTTTGCGTATTCTATGTCTTTTTTCGCTAATTCTTCTGTATAAATGTTGGCTTTTGCTTTTACTTCTTCTGATAATTCATTCTCATTGCTTAAACCATATGTGTAACCTAAAAATGCAATTTTTATTCCTCTGATTTCTTTTATTGTTCCAGTAAATTCTGGATTTTCTTTTAATCCTGTAATGGTTATATCTTGTTCTTTGATTTTTTCTACTGTTGTATTTAATCCATCTTCTCCATAGTCTAATTGGTGATTATGGGCCATTGATACCAAGTTAATTCCTGATTGTTTTACTGCTTGAAGAAATTCTATTGGTGAATTATACTTTTTTACACCAGAAAATTCTCTATCTAAAAAATTAGTTTCTAATGTTCCTAATTTTATATCTGCATTATCTATAAATTTATTAATTCCTGAAAACATATGACTAAAATCATATCCTTCCTCTGTTTGTGCATCTTCTATCATATCCATCTGACATAAGATATCTCCTACTGCAGCAATTTTTGCGGTTGTTTTTCTTATTTCTCCTGTTGAGCTTTCTTCTGGATTTTTTAATGTGTTTTCCATTGATGAGAAAATTTCCTCTGTTTGCTTTGATAAGTTTTCTGCTTGTTTAGCTATTAACATCTTATCTTGATATTGTCTATATTTTATAAATGCAGTAGATATTAAAATTGTTGTTAATAAAATAGAACAAATTATTATAAAGTTTTTATTTGTTATTGTATCTAATACAGTATTTCTTTTTCTTGTTTTTCTTCTGTTTCTCATATTTCTTCCTCCTATGGTACAAAGCTTTATTTTCTTTGTTTTACAACTTCGTACATTACAATTCCTGCTGATACAGAAGCATTTAGAGATGTTATCTTACCTTTCATTGGTATTTTTATTAAGAAATCACAATTCTCTTTTACTAGTCTGCTCATTCCAAATCCTTCACTACCAATTACTATTGCTACATTTCCAGTCATATCTTCATCATAGTACATTTTGCTTGTTTCCATATCAGTTCCATATATCCACACATCATTGTCTTTTAAGTATTTTATTGTTTCATTTAGATTATTTACTCTCGCAATTTTCATAAAATTTGTTGCTCCAGCCGAGGTTTTATTTACTGTACTGTTTACTAAAGCCGATCTTCTTTTAGGAATTATTATTCCGTGAACTCCCGCTGTTTCGGCAGTTCTTATTATAGAGCCTAAATTATGTGGATCTTCTATTCCATCTAATATTAGTATAAAAGCTTTTTCTTTTTTACTCTTTGCTTCATTTAGTATGTCATCAACACTACAATAATCAAATGGAGGAACAATAGCTATAACTCCTTGACAATTCTCAGTTTGTGCCATTTTATATAATTTTGTTTTTTCAATTTCTACTGTAACTATTTTATTTTCCTTTGCTTTTGATATAATTTTATTTATAGATCCGTGCTTTTCACCTTTTGCTACATATATTTTATTTATGTCTTTTCCTGATTCAAGCAATTCCATTACAGAATTTCTTCCTTCGATTTGGTCTAAATAGTTTTCCTCCATTTATAACAGTTCCTTTCTATTTATTATGAATATCTAATTGTGGATATGGCACTTCTATCTTGTTCTCATCTAATACAATTTTTATAGCTCTTAGTGCTGCTTTTGCTACTGATAATTTATAGTCTGGACTAAATTCCACAGATAATTTATAGTTCATACTAGATTCGCCTAATTCACCCAATCCTAAGTATGCACAGTTTACAACATTTTCTAGATGAGATACTTCATCTACAATTTGAGGTACTATCGTTTCAAATTTTGCAATTGATATTTCATAAGGAACAGGTATACTAATAAATATAAAGTTTGAAACTTTTTCTATCTCAGATATATTTCTGTTACTTATTGATAATATATTATTGTTATCTCTTAAAAGTATTTTAGTAGTTTTTAAACCAAATCCTATTACTTTTCCCTCTTGTCCCTTATATTTGATATAATCTCCTATCGAAAAATAGTCGTCAACAACAATATTAATTCCCATAATTATATCTTTAAGTGCATCTTGAAGTGCAATACCTATTACAATTCCTAATATTCCTACACCAGCTAACATCGAATTTACATTTACTCCATTGATTTGTAAAACTATTAGTAATGTAATTATTATAAATGTATATTTTATTATACTATTTAAAAGCCTAATATAAGTTCTTTGCTTTTTTCCTATTTTTTCTTTTAGCACTTTGTTTTTTTGATTTTTGTTTATTACTTTTTTTACAACACTGTATAGTAGAATACTTATTGCTATTGTAATAACTGTTTCTACTATATTGTTTTTTAAAACATTTTCAATAAATTGTTCTACTTCTTCGTTCATATTCTTTCCTTTCTTTACTCATCATCTAATTTAAGTACTGATAAAAATGCTTCTTGTGGTATTTGTACATTTCCGATTTCACGCATTTTTTTCTTTCCTCTTTTTTGTTTTTCTAACAGCTTTTTCTTTCTTGTTACATCTCCACCATAACATTTAGCTAATACGTCTTTTCTCATAGCGGAGATTGTTTCTCTTGCTATGATTTTCCCTCCAATTGCTGCTTGAAGTGGTATTGCAAAAAGCTGTCTTGGTATAACTGTCTTTAGCTTTTCTATCATCTTTTTACCTCTTTCATAGCTATTATCCCTATGAACTATAAATGATAGTGCATCAACATTTTCTCCATTTACTAATATGTCTAATTTTACTAAGTTTGATGGTCTATATTCTTTTAATTCATAGTCAAATGACGCATATCCTTTTGTTTTCGATTTTAAGCTATCAAAAAAATCATAAATTATTTCATTAAGTGGAAGCTCATATACTAATGTTACTCTTGTTGGATCTAAGTATTTCATATCCACATATATTCCACGTCTATTTTGGCAAATTTCCATTAAATTTCCAACATATTCTTTTGGTGTTAATATTTCCGCTTCTACAAATGGTTCTTCTATTTTAGAAATTTCATCTGTTGGTGGTAGATCTGCTGGATTATATATTTCTACCATACTTCCATCTGTTTTATATACCTTATATATAACTGATGGAGAAGTTGTAATTAAACTTAGATTAAATTCTCTATCCAGTCTTTCTTCTATTATTTCTAAATGTAGTAATCCCAAGAAACCACATCTAAAGCCAAATCCTAATGCTGCTGATGTTTCGGGTTCATATTCTAATGCTGCATCATTTAGCTTTAACTTTTCTAGTGCAACTTTTAAATTTTCATAGTCACTACCATCTACTGGATATAATCCACAGTATACCATCGGATTTACTTTTTTATATCCTGGTAGAGGCTCTTTTGCTGGATTTTCCTCTAATGTAATTGTATCTCCAACTCTTATGTCTGATAAACTTTTTATACTTGCTGCTATGTATCCAACTTCTCCTGCTTCTAGTCTGTCAGATGGCAAGTAGCTACCTGGTTCAAAATATCCTGTTTCTGTTACTGTAAACACTTTGTTTGAGGCCATTAGTCTGATTTTATCTCCTACTTTTACAGTTCCATTTTTTATTCTTACATATGCAATTGCACCTTGATAATTGTCATATATTGAATCAAATATTAGTGCTTGCAAAGGTTCATTTTCATTTCCTGTTGGTGCTGGCAAATCTGTTACTATTCTTTCCAAAACTTCTTCCACATTTAATCCTGTTTTTGCAGATATACAAGGTGCGTCTTGTGCAGGTAATCCTATTATATCTTCTATTTCATTTTTTATCTCGTCAGGTCTTGCATTTGGTAAATCTATTTTATTTATTACAGGTAATATTTCTAAATTATTATCTATTGCTAAGTAAACATTTGCAAGTGTTTGCGCCTCTACTCCTTGACTTGCATCAACAACAAGAATGGCTCCATCACATGCAGCCAAACTTCTTGACACTTCGTAGTTAAAATCTACATGCCCCGGAGTATCTATTAAATTAAGTTCATATATATTTCCATCTTTAGCCTTGTATTTCATTCTTACAGCTTGAGATTTTATTGTTATTCCACGTTCTCTTTCTATATCCATATTATCTAGGATTTGTTCTTCCATTTCTCTTTTAGTAAGAACTCCTGTCATTTCTATTAGTCTGTCTGCTAATGTGGATTTCCCGTGATCTATGTGTGCAATTATGCTAAAATTTCTAATGTATTTTTTTCTATCCTCCATATGATCTCCTATATAATAAAAAATAATATTTCGTATAATATTAATCCTATAATTTCAATACTATGTAGTATTATATCAAATTTTATTGTTTTTTCCAAGCTCTTTTGCTTAGTATTTTTGCATTTTATTATATTTATACTTCTGAATATCATTTCAAACATAACCGCTATTATTATTATTCCAAACGAGTTAGCTAAATATGTAATGTCATTTACTGCTTCTGGTAAATTTTTAATGTATCTTGTTCCTCCACACAAAGGACAATTTTTTCCTGTTAACATTAAGTATGGGCATTTGCCAAATTGGGGTATTATTTTTTGTATCGTTTCGCTTATTATAGGAAAAAAAATTACATATATAGATAATATTAAAAATGTTATATTTATATATATGTAATTTTTTTCTATTTTTTTATAAATCGTTTTCAATTGATGCTGAGTACTCATTTACCCACTCTATTATATCATTTTGATGATTTGTAATATAGTCTGCTGTTCCACTAGCTGCTACACCAAATACAAATAGCCAAAAACTGATTATTACAATTGCTAATCCTGTTAATATAGTTCCTGCTATTGCCATTCCCTTTGGCTCTTTTTTCTTTGACTTTTGTACTATATCAACTATTCCTAATATTAAGCCTACTACAGCTGGAATAAATGCTATTGCTCCACAAAATGGTATAAATCCTACTATTATTGATATAATTCCTAATACTAAAGCTGCTACTCCCATTTTTTACCCCCCTTTTTTGCTTTATATCTCATATTATATATTTTTTTGTTGTAACATGTCAATATTTTTTATTAATTATATTTTATATACTCCTCCTAGGGTCTGATTAACCTTTGAATCTGAATTTTGTACTATTTTATGTCCGCCTGCTAAAATTACTAAATCTCCTTCTTCTATAATTTCTAATTCTTTCAATTTGTCTAGGCCCGCTTCTATTGTATCGTTTATAGTTTGTTTTGCTTCTATATATATTGGTGTTACATTCCATACTATTGCTAATTGATAAAATGTCTTTTTATTATCTGTTATTGCAAGTATTGGGCAAGCTGCTCCTAGCCCTGCAAGATTTCTAGCTGAATCTCCTGTATGCGTATAGCATACGATTGCATCAGCTTTCATATTTTTAGCAGTTATACAAGTTGCATATGCTACATGTTCTTCTAGACTTTTTAAAGATAAATCTTCGTTTATGTCAAATCTTCTCCAATATCTTATTTCTTGTTCTGCTCTGTTTGCTATTTTGACCATTGTCTTTACACATTCTACTGGATATTCACCCATTGCACATTCTCCAGATAACATTACTGCACTTGTTCTATCAAATATGGCATTTGCAACATCGCTTGCTTCTGCTCTTGTTGGAAGTGGTTGATGTGTCATTGACTCTAGCATTTGAGTTGCTGTTATTGCTGGCTTGTTGTATTTATTGCAAAATTTGATAAATCTTTTTTGCATAATTGGTGGCTCTGTAAAATCTGTTTCAGTTGCCATATCTCCACGAGCAATCATTTGGACATCAGCTTTTTTTACTATTTCTTCCATATGCTCTAGTCCTTCTGTGTTTTCTACCTTTGTAATTATTTTTATGTCTTTTCCACCATTTTCATTTAATACTTTTCTTACTTGCTCAATGTCATTTTTTCCTCTTGTAAATGACATTGCAACATAGTCATATCCGTGTTCACAAGCTGTTTTTAAGTCATCTATATCTTTTTGTTTTAATGCAGGTAAACGCACTGCAGTTCCTGGTAAATTAATAGTTTTTCTGCTTCCTAGCATATTCCCATGTACTACTGTACAAACAATGTCTTTTCCTTTTATCTCATCTATTTTTAATTCTATTGCTCCATCATCAATTAATACCTTTGCTCCTACTTCTACATCATTGTATAAATCTTTATAACTTACAGAAACACCTTCTTGGTTGCCAAGTACATCTTCATTAAATAATGTAAATTTCTGTCCATCTTCTAATTTTATCTTTGTTGTTTTTCCTGTTTCTAACATTCCTGTTCTGATTTCAGGTCCTTGCATATCTAATATTAAAGCTATTGGTAAATTTTTTTCTTCTCTTAATTTTAGAATTTTCTCTGTTCTTTCTTTTTGTTCTTCCCATCCTCCGTGAGAATAGTTTATTCTAGCAACATTTAATCCTGCATCGATTAATTCCTCTAGTTTATCATCACTTGCAGGCCCTATTGTACCTACTATTTTGGTTTTTCTTAAAGTCTTCATACATATCTTTCCTTTCCTTGTTTTAACAGGTAATATTATATCATTTTGTAATAGCCTTTTCAATACATTTTCCTGTCTATTTTCCTATATTTTTTTACATTTTTGTTGTTTTTATTCCTTATTTGTTTGACTTTGCGTAATTTTTATTGTATTCTATTTTTAGTTTATTTTGAAAGGAAGATTTTTATGTTAAAAGAATTTAAACAATTTGCCATGAAAGGAAATGTTATGGACCTAGCAGTTGGTGTTGTTATGGGTGCTGCATTTCAAAAAATAATTTCTTCTTTGGTTGAAGATATAATTATGCCTTGTATTTCTATGATTACTGGTAAGATAGATTTTTCTGATATGATGATCACTGTAGGAGATGTATCTATTAAATATGGAAATTTTATTACTGCTATCGTTAATTTTGTAATTATTTCATTTTCTATCTTTTTAGTTATAAGATATATTAATAAAATGCATCAGCCTAAAAAATTAAAAGAACTTAATGAACACTTAGTAAAGAAAATTGACAAAAAAGGTAAATTAGCAAAATTAAAGGATTCAGAAGTTTCTGTTGTATCAGAACCCGAAACTAAAATTTGCCCTTATTGTTTAACAGAAATCAAATATAAAGCAACAAAATGTCCTCATTGTACTTCTGATTTACCAAAAATAAAAGAATCTAAATCAGATAAGTAATTACAAAAAGACCAGCATTATGCTGATCTTTTTTCTTTTATATTTCTTCAAAACCTAAATATTTTGTTTTTCTTGAAAATACTATTATTGTTTCAAATATCGGTGCTAGTAGCCATAAACCAAATGCAAATAGTGGCCCTTTTCCAAATCCTTCTGCTAGCATAAATCGGCTTGATACATGCACTATCCATAATATTGCCCAACCGATTATTGGTACAAATAATAACAATAACCACCAAGGACTCATATTACATATTTTTAACATTACTATATTTCTATATATTGGTACAAATGGTGCCCAAGCTTGTCTTTTGGCTTTTTTATATATTACACATCTTAAAAGTGTTCTATATATAAATATTGATAACAGTACAATTAATATGGTCTTTATTATATGTGCTGATAATAACACATTTACAGCTAGTCCAACTTTCTCTGTTGCCGATAAACTATTTGTTACTTCTTTAAGTATGTCCTGTGTACTTTCACCGTTTGATATTTTTTCTGATATTTGGTCTACATCTAATGTGTTTAATATTTTTTTAGTTCTTTCTGTATCAAAACTGTTTAATACTTTGACTACACTGTCTATATCTTCGCTTTTCATTCCATATTGAGTTAGCTCAGTTCTATTTTCTTCTATCATTGCTGCTATCTCATCATTTGAATATACCTCAGTTGCTTTAGAATACATATTTATTACTTCAGACAATAAGTTTTTTTGCATTCCTTCTGATTCAATTGTAAGCATTAAATCTCTTATTGTTCTTGAAACTTGACTTCTGTCCTCCATATCTATTTCGTCAGTTATACTGTTGTTTGTGGCCTTTACAGTTGTTGTTATAGTTAAAATTATTAATATTATCATTATTATTACTACATTTTTTACTTTAGTTTTTGTCATTGTCATTCTCCTTGTTTTTGTTATCTTATATAGAATAACACGGAATTGTTTTTTTATCAATGCTTTTCTTTAAAATTTATGCTCTCTTTTTTATTATATTTTGTTTAATTTTATCTAAAGATTCTTTTATGTACTGCGTTGCTTTATCATCATAGATGTATTTTTCGTCTACTTTCTCAACTTAAACACTTTTTTAAGAGCAAAACTCTCCAATGCGTTGAATAACAAT
>CAVFFR010000034.1:0-9775 GCA_963621875.1 Bacteroidaceae bacterium
AACGAAAGAAAAAAATAGAAGTAATAAAAAGAATGTTAGAAGATAATATGGATATAACATTGATAAAGAAGTATGCCAATGCAACTGATGAAGAAATAGAACAAGCAAAAACTGAAAAATAAAAATTAATAAGTAATAAAGAATGCTTTGAACCGAGGTGTTCAAGGCATTCTTTTATCTTGATAATATTTTTTTAATTAAATAAGTAATTTAATTAAAATTTGTATACTCAATATATAGCATAATAGTGAGAAAAAATCAATACTGAAAAATAATAAAAATATAAGAGAAAATAAAAGAGTATAAGGAGAAAATATTAGAGGTATGTGGGTTATATAAGTTTGTTGTTTTTATTAAATTACTTATTTAATAAAAACAAAGGAGATAGTTTTATGGAAAAAATGAAAAGTAAAAAAGGAATAACATTAATAGCACTAGTTGTAACAATAGTTATAATTTTGATATTAGCAGGAATAACAGTAGGAATGGTAACAAGCGACAATGGAATATTAAAAGAAACTAAAAATGCTAAAGAACAAGCAGAGATAGACAACGAAAAAAGTATAGTAGAAAGAGCAAAAATGCTAACAATGATGAGAGATAAAAGTGGGAAAATAACTTTAGAAGTATTTGAATCGGCATTAAAAGACGAGGCAGGAACAAATCCAACAGAAGTAAGTGATGTCGGAGATACAATAGAAGTGTTATTTACTGACACGGACAGATATTATGAAGTTGACAAGGATGGAAATGTAAGTGAACCACAAGAAGTAGTTAACGATAAATATGCAGGAGACATAACCAAAGGTGGAAGATGTGATGGAAGTGAAGAAAAACCTTATGCGATAAGCTGCATAGAGGATTTAGTGGCATTATCTAATATAGTAAATGGAGAAGGGATAAAGTTTGAAAATGGACAATTAGTACAAATAACAGAATCAGATGGATTAGAAGGAAAAAACATAATACTAGTTAGAAATTTAAATTTTAAATCTAAATATTCATATGCTGATAGTACAAGAACGGATTTTGGAAATATAAATGGAAATGACACAGATGGAAATATGTTGATAACAGAAATGACAACAGGAAACGGATTTGCCCCTATTGGCTATTCTAAAGCGTTTTGTGGAAGTTTTGATGGGCAAGATCATAAAATAACTAACATTTTTGAATGTGCAGATACAAATTTAGGTTTATTTGGATATATATATTATGCTAATATCAAAAACTTACATGTTGAAGGAAATATATCTAAAAAGAATATTGAAAAAACTGATACGGGCAGCTCGATAGCCGGAATTGTTGGAGCGGGAAATGGAACTTGCAGTATAAGTAATTGCATATCTAATGTTAATGTATCAGCTAATAATTATGGAGTTGCAGGTATTATAGGTGGACGTTGGGGAACATGGACTATACTTAATTGTGCAAATCTAGGAAGGATTGAAAATAAATCAGAGAGTACAGGTGGAATTGCAGGGCGACAGGAAGCTGGAGTATATATATATAATTGCTATAATATAGGAAACATAATGGGAACATCACGTGGAACAGGAGGAATTGTAGGAGATATAACAACAGCAGATGAAAGAAAGATTTATAATGTTTATAACTTAGGTGATGTGAAAGATAATAGATACGGCCAGATAGGAGCAGGTGGAGTTATAGGAGAGATTTATCGTTGTACGAATGTGATTGTGGATTCAGCATTTAATTTAGGAAACATTTTTGGTAGTGTTAACTCAGGTGCTGTATGTGGTTTTTTGTGGGATGATTCGTCTATAAATATATCCAATTCTAAATATGTGAAGAGTCTTTGCAATAATGTAGTTGGAAATGGCGATAATTCAGGATATGATGGAGCTGTTGGAGTTGATAAATTAACAGGTAAGGAATTAGTAGAAAAATTAAATGCTAATGCTGGAGAACATAGTGACTGGAAAAAATGGAAATTGGGAAGCAATGGTTATCCAACATTTGCAGATTAATTAAAAGAATCAACAATATGAAAGCATATAAAACAAAAATAAATTTCTACAAAAATCTTTTTTAAAATTTTTAAAAATTATTGAAATAAAATATAAAGTATGTTAATATAATGTTAAGGAAAGCGAAAGCTTTTTTACCCTACGTGGTACGTGCAAAGAATTAAATTTTAGAACCAACAAATCTTAAACGGGAGTCCGCCTTTGAGTGTGGCGTGTAGGCTTAGAGTATACTTTAAGAAACCCAGAAGCATTCAACAAGACACCCACCTGTCTAGTGGCAGGTCCTTAAAATTTCGTTCATCTCACGGCTAGTGTGGGGACTTTTTTTGTCTAAAATACATTGATAATTGTATTTTTTTATGATACCATATTGACATACAAAAATTAGAAAAAGGAGTTTGCAATATGAATATTAAACAAGCGCTAGAAGAAGCAAAAAATATTTTAAAAAGTAATAACTTTGAAGATAGCAACATTATTGCAAAAGAACTTCTTTCATATGTTCTGAAAAAGGACAAGGTATATTTAACGATAAATTCTGATACTGCTCTTACAGATACAGAATATGCGGAATTTACAAAATACATTGAACAAATAATAGAAGGAAAACCACTTCAATATATAACACAAAAACAAGAATTTATGGGAATAGATTTTTTTGTGAATGAAGATGTACTTATTCCACAACCAGATACAGAGATACTAGTAGAAACGGTACTTGATATTTGTAAAAGATATGGTAAGCAAAGTTTAAGAATTTTGGATTTATGTACTGGAAGCGGTGCAATAGCAATTTCATTAAGTAAGATTTTCAACACGCAAGTATTTGCAAGTGATGTCAGTGCAAAAGCTTTAGAGGTCGCAGAAAAGAACAATGTATTGAATAACACAAAAGTTGAATTTATAGAATCAAATCTGTTTGAACAAATCAATGGAGAGAAATTTGATATAATAGTGTCGAATCCACCATACATTAAAAACGAGGAGATAAAATTGCTGTCAAAACAAGTGCAAAATGAGCCATACATTGCGTTAGCAGGAGGAGAGGATGGACTTAATTTTTACAGAAAAATCATAGACGAAGCCTATAAACATATAAACAAAAATGGTTATTTATGTTTAGAGATAGGATATGACCAAAAAGAAGATTTAATAAAGCTAATAAAACAAAATGAAAATTATGAATACGAAAACTGTATAAAAGACTTATCTAATAATGACAGATGTATAATTGCAAAAATTGTATAAAAAGGAGAACTCAAATGTCTTTTTCATCAAATTTAAAAGTAGAACTAAGTAAAATAAATAATTTGAAAAATAAGCAAGAAGTTTATGCGGAGTTTCTTGGCTATTTATCGACTGCAAATGTCAATATAAAAAATAAAAATATAAAATTTTCAACAGAAAACGAATATAATATAAACCGTTTTGCTAAGCTATTAAATAATATAAACATAGATAATTACAAAATAGACATATCAGGAAAAACTTATAATATAACTTTTAAAATAACCGACAACATTGCAGAAATTAACACAGAAAATGTAGAGCAAATCTTGAATTCTGACAATTTGAAAAAAGCATACATTAGAGGAAATTTCTTGGGTGCAGGTTCTATTAATGAGCCAAATAAAACGTATCATTTGGAGATAATCTTTAGAACAGAAGAACTAGCGAATATAACATTAACTCTAATAAATCAATATTCAATAAATGCTAAAATTCTAAATAAAACTGTATACTTTAAAGATGGAGAGGAAATATCAAACTTTTTAGCACTAATTGGAGCTAATTCTGCAGTTCTTAAATTTGAAGAAGCAAGAGTTATAAGAGATATGAAAAACAATGTTAATAGAATAGTAAATTGTGAAACAGCAAATATGAACAAAACAATAAAAGCTTCTGTAAAACAATTAGAAGATATAAAAAAATTAAGAAAGAAGAATAAATTTAACAATCTTCCAGATGAACTAAAGGAAATAGCAATATTAAGAGAAGAAAATCCCAACGCTACATTGGAAGAATTGGGCAATATGCTTTCAACTCCAATAGGAAAGTCTAGTGTAAGCCATAGATTTAAAAGAATAGAAGAATATTTATAAGAGGAAAAACAAATGGAAGTAAAGGAAATAGGACTTTATATACATATACCGTTCTGCAAACAGAAATGTTACTATTGTGATTTTGTGTCTTTTGCAAACAGAGATGACATGATAGAAAGATATGTAAAATGCTTAAAACAAGAAATAATGCAATATGCACAAGAAAATAAAGTAATGTCAGATCACGATTTAGAACCTAAATATATATTAAAAACAATTTATATTGGAGGAGGCACACCTTCTGCAATATCAGAGAGATATATTGTTGAAATTCTAGAAACTGTAAAAGAAAATTTTGAAATAAAAGATGATGCAGAAATAACAATAGAAGTAAATCCGGGAACAGCGACAAAGGAAAAGCTAGAAACATATAAAGAATCTGGAATAAATAGACTTAGCATAGGACTTCAAGCAGTGCAAGACGATATATTGAAAAAAATAGGCAGAATTCATACATATCAAGATTTTTTAGATACATATAACTATGCACGAGATGTTGGTTTTAGCAATATAAATGTGGACTTAATGATAGACTTGCCAGATCAAACTTTAGATAATGTAAAGGAAAGTGTAAAAGAAATTATAAGATTAAAACCTGAACACATATCTGTGTATTCATTGATACTTGAAAAAAATACACGAATGTATGAGATGATAGCTTCTAAAGTGGTAGAAATTGCATCAGATGATATAGAAAGACAGATGTACTGGTATGTTAAGAAAACATTAGAGAAACACAATTATATGCAATATGAAATATCAAACTTTGCTAAACCGGGTTTTGAGTCGAGACACAATACGGATTGTTGGAACCAAAATGAGTATATTGGAGTTGGAACGGCAGCTTGTTCGTATATAGAAGATAAAAGATATTCTAATGTAGAAGCATTGGATGAATATATAACAAATATAGAAAATAAAGAATCTAACAAAAATCTGATATTAGAAGAAGTACTGAAATTAGAAGACAGAATGAATGAATATATGATATTAGGACTTAGAAAAATAGACGGAATTGACATTCAAACATTTGAAAATAAATTCCACATAAATCCCATAATGAAATATTGCAAAATTCTAGAAAAATTAAATCATGAGGGATTAATTGAAATAAACGCAAATACTATAAAATTGACCAATAAAGGAATGGATTTAGCAAATTTAGTATGGGAAGAATTTATATAAGATAGGAGAAAAATATGAAAGAAAAATTTATTGAATTATTAAAATCAACAAACAGAGAAGGAATGGAAAATTTATTAAACTTTCTAGAGAAATCAGACTTTTACAAAGCACCTGCAAGCACAAGGTTTCACGGCAATTATGAAGGAGGACTTTTAGAGCATAGTCTAAAAGTATATGAGATATATAAAGAGAAAATAAAACAAAGTGGATTAGAAACACCAGAAGCATCTGTAATTATATCAGCATTATTACACGATATTTGTAAAACAAACTTTTATAAAGTGGACTACAGAAATGCAAAAAATGCAAGAGGAGAATGGGAAAAAGTTCCATACTATGCAATAGAAGACACAATACCATATGGACATGGAGAAAAATCTGTAATGATGCTTACAGAGTACATCAAGCTAACAAATGAAGAAAAATATTCAATTCGTTGGCATATGGGATTCACAGAATCAAAAGAATTATATGGAACACTTGGAGAAGCATATAAAAAATATCCAGCAGCATTATTACTACACGAAGCAGATTTAGAATCAACATATTTTTATAATATATAGTATAAAATCACCTATAAAGCTAAAAACTATTATAGGTGATTTTTATGAAGGTTTCGTGGATTAAATTTATAGAAGATAAAAAAGATTTTAAACTTCCAGAAAATTTAGGATTTGATGTGTTCTCGATTAATAGAAATGACAATGTTGACGAAAAAATAGATGAATTAATATCAGACAAGTATAATACAATTATAGTATCAAATTCCATTGCTGGTGCATCAGAAAAAATAAATACTGAATATCTAAAAAATAAAAAAGTAAATATAATAATCAGCAAAGACAATGATAAACTAGAATAGATGGAGGAAGTTTTGGAAAACATATTATTCTTGTGCATTGGAGATAGTAATATTGTAGGAGATAGTCTGGGACCTCTTGTAGGCTCCTTTTTAGAAGAAAATGAATACAAGTATAAAAATATAAAAGTGGCAGGAACTATTGAGAATCCTATCAGATACAAAGATATTGATAAAATAAAAAGAGAAAAAAATCAACACATAATAGTAATAGATTCTGCACTTGGAAATGAGAAGAACATTGGCAAATTATTGATAAATAACTCTTATTTAAATGCAGGAGCTAGTATTAACTTGGGAAAGAAAATAGATGGAGACATTATAATAAAAGGGATAGTTGGAAAAAACCACAATAATGAGAAATTAAATTTTATGGAGCTAAAAAGAGTTAAGTATAAAACTATAAATGAAATTGCTAGTAGAATAATTGTAACAATTACACCGATACTAGTATAAAAAGGCGGAAACTGGAAATAATTCCTATATAAACAAAATTATATAGGAGGTACATATGAAGACAGATGTTATGAAAAATGTGATAATTCTAAAAAATTTGCCATCAAACTTAATTGATGAAGCAATAATTATTGTGAAAGATAAAAAGAAAATAAAAGATATAAATTATAGTGAGTTCATAAAAGACGGAGGAGAAAAGTTTTCTAGTTCCACAAGCAGACAAACATCAAACAGAGTCATACAAGGATATATGAAGGAAGAAGATTTAAAAAAATTAGAAGATACGAAAAAAGAAGAAAGAAAATATGTTATAAAAGAAGCGGAAATTGTTGTAGCAAACTATTTGAGTAAAATTGACAACAAAATGCCGGAAAAGAGAATAAAAAGATTAGAAAAATCTTATAAAAGAGCTAAAAAGATGAGTATAATTTTAGGAATTATTTCTGTAATAAGCATAATTTGTGCAATAGCTTTTTAATATAAATGAATAAAACCTCTTACTTTGGAATATAAATTTATAAAAACAAAGGAAGAGGTGTTTTTGATGGATAGAATGCTAACTCAAGAAGAAAGAATTAGGAGAGCAGAAGAAATCTACAACAGAAGAAGATATGAAAACAGAGGAACTTATTCAGAAATGCCAAGGCGAAAGGCATATAAAGATGACAGTGTTAAAATAAAGCATAAAATGATAAGAAAGATGGTAATCCAAATAATCATTTGTATGCTAATATATTTTGCTGTTTATGGACTACAACAATCTAATTTATTTGCGACAGATCAAGTAAAAGAAAAAACAAAAGAAGTTTTAAATTATGACATTGGATTTGAAAGATTACAAAAAATATACAATATGTGTGCAGGTGCAATAAAAAGCAAATTGATAAAAGAGCCACAAGAAGCAATGGACGAAAATGTTGAAGAACAAAGAGATGAACCAGCAAATGATATTATAGATGAAAATGTAGAAGCAGGAACAACGGCTCAGATTACAGAAGGAGAGCAAGAAGCGGTTGGAGGAGCAGAAGAATCTACACCAGAGGAAACAAAAACACAAGAACAATTAGACATAGAATATGTTAAACAAAATATAAATATGATTTGGCCGTTAAATGGAGTAAAAACATCAGGATTCGGAACAAGAGAAGCAACAGAAATTGTTACAGCAAACCATTATGGAATTGACATTGCTGGAAACACTGGAGAGACAATAGTTGCCGCAATGGATGGAATTGTAACACAGTATTCGCTAGAAGGCGATTATGGACAACATTTGAGAATCGAAAATGGAGAAGTTATGACATTGTATGCACATTGCAGTAAGCTATGTGTTACAGAAGGAACATATGTAAAACAAGGAGATAAAATAGCAGAAGTTGGTCAAACACGGAAGAGCGACTGGTCCTCATCTTCATTTTGAGATAAGACGAAATGGAAGATTTATAAATCCAGAAAATATATTAGGAGAAAAATAATGCAAATAAAAATAGATTTAAAGATTTTTTTGTTTTTACTCATTTTTGTAATAACAAGACAGATAAAAATATATGCAATACTAATGTTGTTTGCTTTGATACATGAGCTAGGACACCTTGTAACAGGACTAATTTTGGGATTAAAGATAGAAGAAATTTCAGTTGTACCAGTGGGATTTTCAATTAAGTTTAAAATGGAAAGTAAAGATTATAACAAGAAAATAAAAAAAGCAAATCTTCTATCATTAAAAAAGACAATCATAGCAATAGCGGGACCAATTACAAATCTAATTATTATAGGAATTGTAACAATATATTATAAACTAACACAAATGACAACAATTCTAAAACTTCCAATTGATTTAGTAATATATTCAAATATATTGATATTCATATTTAATCTGCTACCAATATATCCGTTAGATGGTGGCAGAATATTAAAAGAATTAGTACATATTTTTGCCGGACTGTATAAGTCGTACACGATTACAAACAACATAGCCAATATAGTGATAATAATATTAACAGTAATTTCTAGCATTGCAATTTTAATATATAAAAACATTGCAATATTAATAATAATAGCATATTTGTGGGGACTAGTTATAATAGAAAATAAAAAATTCAACGCGAAAATGGACATATGGAAAAAACTAAAAATTTAATAAAAAATATTGAAAAAAACATCAAATAATAGTAAGATTATAAGTAATAGTATAAGTTGGAGGAAAAGCAAATGAAAAATATAAATAGCGAAAAAGGTATAACACTAACAACACTAATTATAACAATTATCGTATTGATGATATTGTCGTTTTCAATAACAGCAAGTATAAAATCAACAATAGAGACCAGAAATTATAATGGAGTAAAAGAAGATATTATAAATTTATCGGAAGAAATAAGAGTATATTATTTAGAGAACGGAACATTACCTATAGACACTTCCAAAACATATGATTTAAAAACATATGGAGTACCTGATAATGATATAAATCCAAATGACGAAGGAAATTACTATAGAATCAAAACTAGTCTACTAAGTGATGTTATCTTAAATAATGGAGGACTAGAAAATAACGAAGAAAATGCAGACACAGATGATATGTATGTTGTAAACGAATCTTCACTGACAGTATATTATCTAATGGGAGCAATACTAGACGGACAACGACATTATACCATAGTTGATGATTTTTCAGGAGGAGGATTTGCAGAAGATTATTATTCAAAAGTTGATTATCCAGTATTTGCTGTAATAGCAGAAGAAAGTAACAACGATAAAGATAAAACAATTGCAGATACAGGAGAGATAGTAACTTTAAAAATGATATCAAAATATAAACAATCATATTTTACTAATCTGCCAACCGTTAAGATGAATGGAGAAGATGTATCTGATACATTAGCTTGGAACAACAATGTAATAACTGCGACTTATACAATACCTGTGGATAGTACAAAACTAGACTATGGTGCACCAGTAAGTTTTGAAATATCTGATTACACAGTTCAAGATGGAGAGAATACTATAAATGGAGAAATTATTACAAAAGTTAATTTTGGCAAAATAGTTACAAGAAAATATGTAACATTAGTACAAGCATTTAAAGAGGGAAATATAAAAGTTGGAGATTACTTAAACTATAATAACTATGTAGACGAAAGTAAAACTTGTACAACAGAAACAAACGAAAATGGATGGGC
>CAVFFR010000035.1:0-9555 GCA_963621875.1 Bacteroidaceae bacterium
AGCTAAGTGCTGTAACCGTAATAATACTTAGAATAAAGCTTAATAGCATTTTATTGATTTTTTTAACTCTTTTCATACTTCTCCGTCCTTCTATTATCATAGTTATATATATTTTAATAATATATTAAATTAAAGTCAATAGGTATTTTCTCCATAAGCATTTGTCTTTTTTGTTTTAAATCATATTTGCTTACGGATGCAAGTGTTTCTGTGATTCCAATTGACCTTAAATCATATATTTCAATTATATTACATTTTCTTGTAAAAATCAATAAATTATTGATTTTTCTTTCATATTAATATAAAATATTTTTATCAAAAGAAAAGTTGGTGAATTTATGAATTATAAAAAACAAAAAAATATACAAATTGACAATAAAAGCAAACGATTAAAATGGTTTGTCGTTGTTTTTGCTATTTTTATCTTAGCATTAGTATCAAGATTGTTTGTTTTGCAGTTTATTGATAGTGAATCTTTAAAAGAAAAAGCCTATAAGCAGACTACCGCCAATAGAATTATTAGCCCTAAAAGAGGTACTATATATGATTCCACAGGAAAAGCACTTGCTATAAGTACCGAAGTAGATACTATTAGTATTAATCCATCTCTTATCGTTGTAAAAAACAATCAAGACGAAACAAATGCTTTAAAGGAAAAGGTTGCAACTGCTTTAGCAAATATTTTCGAGCTAGACTATAACGAAGTTCTAGTAAAAGTAACTAGCACAAATTCAGTAGAAACAATTGCCAAAAAAGTAGATTTGAGCAAAGTCGAAGAATTACAACAATGGATGAAAGATAACAAATGTTATTCTGGAATAAATATTGATAAAGACACAAAGCGTTCCTATCCATACAATAATTTAGCATCAAATCTTATAGGTTTTTGTGGTAGTGATAACAATGGTTTGTCTGGAATTGAGTACAACCTAGATTCAACTTTAACAGGTACTCCTGGCAAGCTTGTTACTGCAACAGATGTAACTCAGGAAGCTATACCCGATAGCGACAAACAGTATATCGCTCCTGAAAACGGAAGTAACATTACTTTATCTATAGACGCTAATATTCAAGCAATTGTAGAAAAGTATTTAAAACAAGCTGTTGACGAGAACGACTGTAAAAATGGCGGCTCTATGATATTAATGGATCCTTCAACTGGAGATATTTTGGCAATGGCAACTTATCCTGACTATAATTTAAATACGCCTTTTGAACCAAACGAAAGTCTTTCACAAGGTTGGGATGAATTATCTAGCGAAGAAAAAAGTAATAGCTTATATAGAATGTATAGCAACAAAGTAGTTAATGAAACATTTGAACCAGGTTCTATTTTTAAAATTATTATGGCATCTGTAGCTTTAGAAGAAGATATTACAGAAACAGATATCGCAGGAGACTTTTACTGCAGTGGTAGTATGCAAGTAGCAGACCAAAACATTCAGTGTGCAAAAACTTCTGGTCACGGTTCAGAATCTTTACGAAACGCATTAGAAAATTCTTGTAACCCAGCTTTAATCCAGTTAGGCCAAAGAATTGGTGCAAATACTCTATATAAATATTTTGATGCTTTTGGTTTATTTAGTAAAACCGGTATTGATACAGCTGGAGAATCTTCTAGTCAATTTCACTCATTAGATTCTGTTGGACCTGTAGAACTTGCAACTATGTCGTTTGGTCAAAGATTTACAATTACCCCTTTGCAAATGATAACAGCTGCGTGTGCTATTGCAAATGATGGGGTCTTAGTTAAGCCTAGACTTATAACTAAAATAGAAAATCCTGATACAAAAGTAGTTACTAATATAGATGTTGAGGAAGTAAGACAGGTTATCTCTCCAGAAACTGCTGCAAAAGTTCGCAGTATGATGCGTTCTGTTGTTGAAGATGGTGGTGGACAATCTGGTGCTGTTAAAGGTTATACTATAGGTGGAAAAACAGGAACTTCGGAGCCTGACCCTAATCATCCAGAGAACGGATATGTAGCTTCATTTTTAGCAATCGCTCCTGTTGAAAACACTAAAGTAGTTGCTCTATTGTCATTGTATGGTCCTCAAGGGAATTCTCATTTTGGTGGAGTTATAGCTGCTCCAGTTGTTTCTCAGGTGTTAAGTGAAGTGTTACCTTATCTAGGTATACCTTCTAACGATACTTCTTCTGAATCAAACGGAATTAAAATACCTGATTTAACAAACAAAACAGTGGAAGAAGCTAAACAATTATTAAAAGATTTAGACATAAATTGTTTAACTAACGCAAATTCTTCAGAAATTATAACTTCCCAGACTCCAAAAGCTGGAACATCAATTTCTCAGAATGGTTTTGTAAGATTATATACTGCAGAAAATAATTCCTCTGTTTCTACTTCTGTTCCAGACTTAAAAGGAAAGAGTCTAACTCAAGCCACTGCAGCATTAAAAGCTAGTAACCTAAATATACAAGCAACAGGTAGTGGAATTGTAGTTTCACAAGATCCTGCAGTAGGTTCATCTGTTGAAGAAGGAAGTATTGTAAGAGTTACATTACAAAAAGTTACAAGTGACTTACATTAATCTTTTAAAAAATATAAAATTTAAGAAATGCTTTAAATGGCATTTCTTTTTTGTCGTATTTTGTGTTATAATGTTTATATAATTATTTGAGGAGGAATTTATGAAGTTTATTAGAAGATTATTGTTATTTATTCTTGTTATCATTCTAATAGTTGGAAGTGTTCTTTATTTAAACGGTAACAAGTTGTATAAAGAAAAAATAGCCGAAACAAGTATTGAAAGCAAAGTTTCTTCTGTTAGAGAGAGTTCAGATTTTGTTAAGTTAAGTAGTCTTCCAACTTATTATAAAGATGCTGTAGTTTCTGTAGAAGATCGAAGATTTTACTCTCACGGAACTATTGACTTTATCGCTTTAATGCGAGCAACATTCAGTAATATAAAGCAAAAAGATTTTAAAGAAGGTGGAAGCACCATTACTCAGCAAACCGCAAAAAATTTATATTTAATGGAAGAAAAAGATGTTTCCAATAGAAAAGTTGCAGAGTTTTTAATTGGTAAAGATTTAGAAAAAAAATATAGCAAAGACGAGATTTTAGAATTATATGTTAATACTATCTATTTTGGAGATGGATATTACGGAATTCAAGAGGCAGCAAAAGGATATTTTAACAAAGATGCAAAAGATTTAACATTATATGAAGCCACTATGCTTGCTGGTATTCCAAATGCACCTAGTCTTTATGCCCCAACAGCTAATTTCCATTTAACTAAAAGCAGACAAAAAAAGGTTATTTCTTCTATGGTAGAGGCAGGAACATTGTCTCAAGAGGAAGCTGATAAATTATATACTCAAATTGATACAGCAACTTATTCAAAATAAAATGTAAAATTCCTCGGTAAGACCGAGGGATTTTTTTATATATTATATTTTTCTTTTTTGCTATATGTTGTATGTAAGTATTTGTGAGCAACTTTACTTCCTGGTTTTTCTAAAAATTCCTTATACAATTTTATAATAGTAGGATTTTGGTGTGATTTTCTTATTGTGCTAGCTTCGTCTATTGAGTATAGGCTGTCTGCTCTTAGTTTTCTTACATCAACCGTACTTCTAATCTTTGAGCTTTTTATAGGCTGACCTCCCCCCATTACGCATCCGCCTGGACAAGCCATTATTTCTATAAAGTGATATTCTGCTTTTCCACTTTTTATTTCTTCCATAATCTGTCTTGCAGCTTTTAAACCAGATGCAACTGCAATATTTACATCTTTTCCAGCAATTGTTAATGTAGCTTTCTTTATTCCTTCTTGTCCTCTAACATCCTCATATTCTAACTTTTCAAGGTTCTTTCCTTCTAGTATATCAGATGCTGTCCTTAGAGCCGCTTCCATAACTCCTCCAGTTGTTCCAAATATAGCTCCTGCTCCTGTTGCTTCTCCCATTGGATTATCAAATTTAGAATCTTCTAGCTCATTAAATTCTATGTTTCCTTGCTTAATCATTCTTGAAAGTTCCCTTGTTGTAATAACTGCATCTACATCTCTTAGTCCGTCTACTTCCATTTCTTCTCTTTTGCACTCATATTTTTTTGCAATACAAGGCATTACAGATACTACATATATTTTTGATGGATCAACATTAAACTTTTGAGCGTAGTATGATTTTATAATTGCTCCAAACATTTGATGTGGCGATTTGCAACTCGATAAATAATCTAACAGTTCTGGATAATTTTTTTCTGCAAATCTCACCCAGCCAGGGCTACAAGAAGTTATCATTGGTAGAACTGCTTTTCCGTTTAGTCTATCAATAAATTCATTTGCTTCTTCCATTATAGTAAGATCTGCTCCTGTATTTGTATCAAATACTTTATCAAATCCTAATCTTCTAAGAGATGTTATCATCTTGCCTTGTACGTTTGTGCCTATTGGCATTCCAAACTCTTCTCCAAGTGCAACTCTTACAGCTGGTGCTGTTTGAACTACTGTATATACATCTGGATCTTTTAATTTTATCCATACTTTTTTTGTATCATCTTTTTCGTGAAGTGCACCTGTTGGACAAGCTTCTATACATTGTCCACAAAATGTACAGTCTACATCTGCCAAGCTACGATCACCCGCTGTTGATACACAAGCCTCGAATCCTCTATTTATACAGTCTATTGCTCCTACATTTTGAATATTCTTGCAAGCTCCTACACATCTTCTACACAATACGCACTTATTAAAATCTCTCACTATTGCAGGAGATTTATCATCTATTTTGTGTTTTGTTCTTTCTCCTTCATATTCTACATCTAACACATTAAACTTTATAGCCAATGCTTGTAGCTCACAATTTCCATTTCTTATACATGTCAAACAGTCTTTGGCATGATTAGATATTATTAAGTCAAGCACCATTTTCCTTGCCTCTAGTACATCTGGTGTATGAGTATGAACTACCATTCCTTCTTCTACTTTTTGGATGCAAGATGTTGCAAATCCTTTCCTGCCTTCCACTTCTACTATACACATTCTGCAATCGCCAATTTCATTAACTTTTTTTAGATAGCAAAGAGTTGGTATGTCTATATTAGCCTGTCTCGCAGCTTCTAGTATTGTAGTACCTTCTGGAACGCTTATTTCTTTATTATCAATTTTTAAATTAATCATTCTCTTTTTTCTCCTTCTTTAGCATTGAAAATTTGACATATCAACTTGTGCTGTTTGGCCTGCTCCTATTGCTTTGAACGGACATTTTTGCATACAACTTCTACACTTTATACACTTACTTTGGTCAATTGTATGTACTTTCCCTGGTTCACCAGATATTGCTCCAACTGGACATATTTTTTTACAAATATCACAGCCCCTACACTTTTCTGGATCTATTACAATTTTAGCTAATGCTTTACATTCCATCGCTTCACATTCGTAGGTTATTACATGTCTTCTGTATTCTTCTTTAAAATATTTCATTGTACTTAAAACTGGGTTTGGAGCTGTTTGACCAAGACCACATATTGCAGATTTTTTAATATTGAAAGCTAATCTCTCTAATTTATATAGGTCTTCCTCTGTTCCATTCCCTTCACAAATTCTTTCAAGTATTTCTAGCATTCTCTTTGTTCCAATTCTACAAGGTGTACACTTTCCACAACTTTCGCTTACTGTAAAATCTAAATAAAATCTTGCTATATTGACCATACATTTAGTATCATCCATTATGATAAGTCCACCAGAACCCATCATAGATCCAATTTGAGCTAAACTTTCATAGTCAATTTTTGTATCTAAATGTTCTTTTGGAATACATCCTCCTGAGGGTCCTCCTGTTTGAGCAGCTTTGAACTCTCTACCATTTGGTAATCCTCCACCTATATCATATATAATCTCTCTTAATGTTGTTCCCATTGGTACTTCTACAAGTCCTACATTATTTACATTTCCGCCAAGTGCAAACACCTTTGTACCTTTTGAAGTTTCTGTCCCTATTTTTGAATACCAATCTGCTCCATTTATAATTATCTTTGTCACATTTGCATATGTTTCAACATTATTTATTAATGTAGGTTTACCCCATAGACCACAATGTGCTGGATATGGTGGTTTTACTCTTGGTTGACCACGTTTTCCTTCTATTGATTCAATTAACGCCGTTTCTTCTCCACAAACAAAAGCTCCTGCTCCTAGTCTTATTTCAACATCAAAGTTGAAATCTGTTCCAAATATTTTCTTTCCTAATATTCCATATTTTCTTTCTTGATCTATTGCAATTTGAAGTCTTTTTACTGCAATTGGATATTCTGCTCTTACATATATGTAGCCCTTATCTGCTCCAATAGCATATCCTGCTATCGCCATAGCCTCTATTACAGAGTTTGGATCACCCTCTAGTATGCTTCTATCCATAAAAGCTCCAGGATCCCCTTCATCAGCATTGCATATTACATATTTCTGACCATCAGGCTCTGCTTTTACAAAATTCCATTTCTTACCTGTCGGGAAACCAGCTCCACCTCTACCTCTTAAGCCAGATTTACTAATTTCTTCTATTACTTCATCTCTTGTCATTGTTGTTAAAACTTTTTCCAAAGCTTTAAATCCATCAAAAGCTATATATTCATCAATATTTTCTGGATCTATAACTCCACAATTTTTAAGAGCTATACGCATCTGCTTTTTGTAAAAAGGAAGTTCATCTAATTTTTTTACTACAGTGCCATCAATATCTTTGCAAAGTAATCTTTCAACAATTTTGCCTTCCATTATATGAGTTTTTATAATCTCTTCACAGTCTTCTGGTTTCACCATTGAATAAAAAGTATCTTCTGGTCTAATTATTACAATTGGACCTTTTGAGCACAATCCAAAACATCCTGTTTGTATTACTCTCACATTTTCTAGCTTCTCTTTCTTTATTATTTTTCTGAAGTTTTCTATTATTTGAGTTGATTTAGAAGATGTGCACCCTGTTCCATGACATACTAATATGTGTTTTTCTTTGCACTTTGCATTTACATTAACTCTTAAATCTAGTTCTTCTCTTTTTTCCTTGCGTATTTTTTCTATATCTTCAATAGTTTTCTTCACAATTTCCTCCTTTATGGCGTACTAGCCTTTGGTTAAAATTTATTCTTTAGACATATACATATCTAAGATTTCGTCCATTTTCTTAACAGTAGCTTTTCCATATACTTCATCATTAACTGTAAATACAGGTGCTAAACCACAAGCTCCAACACATCTTGTTGTATCTAGTGAAAACTTTCCGTCAGATGTTGTTTGACCTTCTTCTACTCCTAGTTTTGACTTTGCTCTTTCTAATATTTCTTTGGAACCTTTTACGAAACAAGCAGTACCAAGACATACTGAAACATTGTATTTTCCTTTTGGTACTAATGTAAATCTTGAATAAAATGTTATAACTCCGTACACTTCTGCTAATGCCATATTTAAATAATTGGATATTTCAATTTGTGCAATTTTAGGAATGTAGCCATATTTTACTTGTACTTCGTTTAATATTGGAATTAAATTGTCTTTATGTCCTTTGTACTTTTTTAAGATTTCTCCGATTTCTGCCTTTAGCTTTTCCTCAACACAATTTGTGCATTTGTTCTCCTCCATACTTTCCTCCCTTATACATTTGTGTTTATATTTTCTTTTAAGTTTATTATCTTTTTTGATGCAATATAACTGCAAATTGATTATACCAAAATCGACATTTTTATACAATGTTTTTAAAAAGTTTTTTGTTTTATCCAAAGTAAAAAGTAATACAACATCTGTCGTATTACTTTTTAATATTTTTATATTATTTTACTCTACCCAGCTTCCCATATTTATTTCTTCAGCGTATAATTTATCATCTTTTATTAGTATTATCATTTGAACAGTATCACATATATCAGATCTATTTTCCATCTTTCCTAAATATACAAGATAATTTCCCACACTATCACTTGCTAAATAATTACATTTTTCTTCTTTAGCATATCCTATTGTACCTGTTATATCTATTATTTCATTATTGTATTTTATATATGCTCTTTCGAATGTTGTTGCTATATTAGTATCTACATTCTGCAATAATATAGCTGATAACTCACTTTCTTTTGTTATTTTATACATACTATCCGTATTAGTTCCAATGTTGTTTACTTCTATTTTTTTAGTATATGTTTTTCCTGTTACTAAATCCTGTATTTTAAATGTATATGTTCCATTTTCTTTGGCTATATATGTGTCTGAATTCTCATTGTCTGGATTTATTACAGTATAGCCTTCTATCATTTTAGTAGATTTATTATAATAAAATTCAATAAGTATTTGACCTGTAATTCCATTTATTCCAAGTTCACTTGTTTCCACTACCGTCCAAAAAGCATCTTCGGTCGCTTCATCTATCCATTGTTGGTTCTTTGCCCATTCTAACGCCTCTTGAAATGTTGTGCAATTTGCTGATGGGTCTTGTTTATTCACTACCTTTATATACCCATTTCTAATTATCTCTTTCTTCTGGTTCTCACTTAGCAAATTTATAAAATTGCTAAGTTCTTCTTCATTTTTGATTGTTGGTATTGTAAGTCCCTCTACAGATTCAACCTTTAATATAACCACTCCCGATTTTTCTGTTGCTGGTGTTTTACTAATGTTTATTTTTACATTTCCATATTCTATTTGCTTTAATATACTTCCATCATTTCTTTTTATTGTTATTATTTCGTTTTCTCTGTCTATTTCTTCTTCGTTTAAAAGTTTTCTTGTAAGTAGACTTTGTAATACAGCATTTGCATTTTCTATGCTTTCTCCTGTTTCTGATTTTATAAAATTATTCTGTTTCCATAGTCCAATCTCATCTTCTACCTGTGATGCTCTTGTTTCTAATTTTGCATCTTTTGATTTTTGGATTATTCCATTATTGTCTAATATCAAGCTGATGCTCACTCCTGCTAGTATTAAAAGCACTACAATTGTTACTACTAAAGCGATTAGTGTAATTCCTCTTTTATTTTTCAATTGTTGATTCATCTTTTTTCCTCTCTTTCTTTGGTATTTTAATGTTTGTTTATTTTATTATGTTATAGTTATAAAACATTATGTTTTATAATACAGTTATTTGTTAATTTTTTATTAAATACATTATTCAATAAAAAATCCCAGAGACACAATTTACGTATTCTCTAAGATTATATCGTTTTTATATATTAATTACTTCTATAATTCTTTGTTTTATACTATTGACTTTCTTCTTACAGTTGTGCTATAAGTAAAGATAGTTAGTTTTAATTAAATAATGTATTTAATTAAGAAAATTTTTGTTTATTATTCATAAAAGAGCCTAAAAGTTTTACTCTTTCAGGCTCTTCTATTTTTATTTCACCATCTTTGCTTCTTCTATTTCTTCATCAGTTGCATTAACATATTTCTTTATCAATTCAATTTTTAAATTATCATGCATCATTCTCTTAATTACTTCTATTTTCGTTTCTTTTGCTCCTTCGATTTTTCCGAATCTTTTTGCCTTCTTTTCTTCCGTTTTGCTTCTCCCTTTGCTACTCCCTCGTACCAATAATTT
>CAVFFR010000036.1:0-8964 GCA_963621875.1 Bacteroidaceae bacterium
ACTGCTGATGCTCCATTTATTGTTCCATCATAGAAGTTTAATGTTCCACTTGTTTCTATTCCGTATGTTCCTCCTTCTATTGTTAGAATGTCTTGATTTACAGTTCCATCATTTTCTCCTAATGTTAATGTTCCTGAATTTTTTATTGCTATTCCTGTTGTACTTGATATTTTTGCTACATTTCTTTCACTACTATCTATTATTTTTAAGTGTCCTTTATTTTCTATTGTTATATCCAGATCTGAACTTATTGTTTTTCCATTCATATCTAATATTACATTTTGTCCGGCTTCTATTGTGAATTTACTTGTTGTTATTATTCCATTTGTTAGCTCTATAGTTTGCTCTTCATCAGTTATACTGTTTATCGCTGATTGTAAATTTGAGAAGTTTATTCCATTTACTCGTGCCACTGTTTGTATTGTTCCACTTAATGCTAAGTAGTCTACCATATATTCTCCATCTGTTTTAGTTACAACTGAATATCCTGTTTCTGCATGTGTTACAAATCCTTGAGTTGATCCTTCTTTTCCTTTTATTTGGCCATCATACATATTTGTTGTCGCACTTCCCTTATTTACTAAACCATATTTTTCTCCTATTATTAATGGCTTATCTGGATTCATAGTTCCTGTTTCACCTATATTTAATGTTCCTGACTCATTGTATATAGCTGTTTCTGATCTTACTTCTGCATTTTCTTTTACATTTACTGTTCCACCTGCTATATATACACCATATGTGTTATTATTTATTCCTGTTGATGTTATATTTGTTGTTCCTTTTGAACTATATACACCATATGTGTTTGATTCAATTGAACCCGCAGTTATATTTATTGTTGCTTTATCTGAATCGCTGTATAGTCCATAAGTATTGTTTGTAAATTTTCCTCCTGTTACATTAATTATTCCTGATGAAAGATTTTTTATTCCGATTCCAGAACCTGCAATTGATCCACTTTGTAATTCTAATGTTCCTGTATTTGTTATTGCCATTCCTAATTTTCCTACTATTTTTCCTGTCTGATTTGTTGATGTATCTTTTATTTTTAATATTCCTGTATTTTGTGCTTCTATATAATTATTTATTGTATATCCTTTTAGATCTATTGTTATGTTTTGATTTGCTTCTACTACTAATGTTGCTCCTGGATCAGAATCTCTTAGTATTTCTATTGTACTTTCTGTTGTATCACAGGCTTTTATTGCTTTTTCTATTGAGTCATATTCTACTCCATCTACTTTAGCTACGTTTTCAGATATTTGTTGCAAAGTTAATGTTTTATATGTTGTATTATTTATTGTTTCTGTTCCCATAGCAAGTTCTGTTAAATCTTCTATTTCGGTAATTGATCCAAGAACTGCTTGATCATATCCTTGAATTTTTCCATCATAAAAATATAATTTTCCTTGTGGATTATATATTCCATATCCATTTGTGCCTAATCCCTTTATTTTTGGTTCTTCCTGTGATATTACTCCATTTTCCTTAATTCCAATTGTTATTGTTCCTGTACTTTTATTATAGATTCCATAACCATTACCTCCATTTACAATTCCTCCTGTTACAGTTACATTTCCTATATCTGCATTATAAATTCCATAGCAATCAGAACTAACAATTCCTCCTGTAACCATTACATTTCCCGAACCAGCATTATAAATTCCATAGCAATCAGAACTAACAATTCCTCCTGTAACCATTACATTTCCCGAACCAGCATTATAAATTCCATAATACCAATCGTTATTACTAGTTACTGTTCCTTTTACAATTATTACTTCTCCTTCATTATATATTGGTTGTTCTGCTCTATTTTCTATTGTTCCTCCTGAAATTGTCAATTTTGCACCACTTACATTATTTATGGTTGTTTTTTCACTTGTTAGTATCGTTCCAGTTTGCTTTTCACTTGTATCAGTTATTTCTAAAATTCCTGCATTTTGTATTACTTTTTCTGGTATCGCTGATGTAATTTTATAACCATTCATATCTATTATTATATTTTTTTCACTTGATATTGTTATTACTGCATCTTGTTTAGTATATGCTACATTTCTTAATATTTTAATTGTCGTTTGTTCTGTTCCTACTGAGTCTATAGCATCCTGCAAACTTTTGTATGTTAAATCTCCTATTTGAGCAACATCTGTTAATTCGGATGTTAAAGTTAATATTGTTTCATCTTCGTTGTAATTTAATTCTGTATTTTCTTCTCTCTCGGTTATTATATCATATACTGCTTTTTTTCCACCTTCTATTTTTCCATCATAAAGATATAATTTTCCTTTTGTATTATAAATTCCATAGTCATATCTTGTATTATTGCCACTTTTTTCCTTTATATATGGTTCTTCTTGTGATACTATTCCATCTCCTTTAACTCCTATTATTATTACTCCTGTCTCTTTATTATAAATACCATAATTATTAGTATTTTCACTCTCGCTGGAGTCAACACTTCCTCCGCTTATTGTTATATTTCCTGTGCTTTTATTATATATTCCATAATTAGCACGCATATTTTTACTAGTACTACTTACAATTCCTTCATTTACAGTTACATTTCCTGCTTTTTCGTTGAAAATTCCACAACCAAAATTTTCATCAGTAGAACCATAACTTCCATGGATACTTAAATTACAATTACTTTTTATCATTCCTCCATTTACTAATAAATTTCCTGTACTCTTGTTATATATTCCAATGCATTTCCACACGCCTCCCTTGCTACTATTAGTACTACAATTACTATTGCTTACTACTGTACCTTTGTTTATTATTACACTTCCTGTGCTAATATTGCAAATTCCATAATTAGTAGAATAACCACTACTGTTTACGTTTCCTCCATTTATTATTACATTTCCTTCATTTGCATTGTAAATTCCATAATTGCTAGCTCCATCGAAGCTACTTATAGTTCCTCCACTTATTATTACACTTCCTATACTTACATTATAAATCCCATACACACATATATTATCATTATAATCACTACTATTATAATTACTGCTTATTATTCCACCTTTTACTATTATATTTCCTCTACTTGAATTAAGAATTCCATTTATTGTATTAATACACTCTATTTTTCCATTTTGCATCTCCGTCGTATCTGTTATCGTTAGATCTCCTGTATTCTCAATTCTATAATAATTATTTGTAATTGTATATTGATTTAAGTCTAAAATTATATTTTTGTTAAATATTATTGATTCATCTAATTCAAAATCTTTTAATACTTTTATTACTTTTTCTTCACTTTCATCTACACTTTCTATTGCTTCTCTTAAGCTATAATATTTATCATTTTCAATTTGCACTATATATTCATTGCTTTCTTTTTCAGTTAAATATATTGTATCTAAATTTTCTGATTTATTATTTTCGATTTTATATCCTTCTCTTGTCTTGGTAACATTTCCAAATAAAGCTACGTTTGTACCTTGAATTTTCCCATTATAAAATTCTAACTCTCCAGTTTTGTTATATATTCCATAGGTAATGCCTTTGATGCATGGCTCTCCTTGTGATATTTTATTTTCTTTCTCTCCTATTATTATTTTTCCTGTACTTTCATTGTAAATACCACAATTACTACTTACAGTTCCTCCATTTACTATTACATTTCCAGTACTTGTATTATAGATTCCTTTTACCATTCCTCCATTTACTATTATATTTCCATTTGAATTATAAATTCCTTCGACTGTTCCATCTCTAACCGTTACACTTTCTGTACTTCCATTACGAATTCCGTAGTTTCTACCAGTTATTAACCCTCCATTTACTATTATTTTTTCCGTACCCAAAGCAAAAATTCCATAAGCATAGGAATTAAAATAAGAAGTATTACCATTTATTATTCCTCCATTTACTATTATATTTCCTGTACCTTCACCATATATTGCATAATTATTACCTGTACCACTAGAACTTACAATTCCCCCACTTACTATTATATTTCCATCACTAGTACTATAAATTCCATAAATAGAACTGCTATTTCCACTACAGCTTACAGTTCCTCCACTTATTGTTACATTTCCATCACTAGTACTATAAATTCCATAAATAAAACCGCTATTTCCACTACAGCTTACAGTTCCTCCACTTATTGTTACATTTCCTTTATTAGTATTATATATTCCATAACAATTATTACTTCTTACAGTTCCACTGCTTATTGTCAAATTACCATTATTTGGATTATAAATTGTGTATCCGCTTTTTTCTTTTTCAATTGTACCAGTTTGTTCTAAGCTACTATCTTTTATTTCTAATCTACCATTATTTTCTATTACTTCTTTTTTGTCAGCATTAATTTCTAATTTATATCCATTTAAATCTAATATTAAATTTTGGCTAATATTTATTTCCAAAGTATTAGTCATCTGCATATTTTTTATCATGGTTACAGTATCTCTTTTTCCATTTTGATGGTTTTTTGTAGCATTAACAGCCTCCTGTATTTTATTATAATAAACCCATTCTATTCTTGCTTCATATCCCGATACAATACCTAATTGTATCGTTGTTATTCCATTTTCATATCCTGTTGATACAGGACCATATTCATTTGGTGTTCCTGTTGTATTGCCTTGAATTGGTGTTGTTCCTTGAATTTTTCCATCATAAAAATTAAATTTATTTTCATTATTTATTCCTATTTTTTTACCATATATCGTTGGAGTTTCTAGTTCTATTGCATTACTATTATCTCCTAATGTTAGTTCTCCAGTACTTGTATTGAATATACATGTTCCATTTATGCTTTCCATCTTTCCTGTTTTTTCTGTACTTGAATCTAATATTTGTAGTGTTCCATTATTTTTACATATTGGATTTATAGTACTTGAACTTCCTATGGTCTTTCCTTGCAAATCAAGTATTATATTTTGATTTTCGTATACTTCAAATTCTTCATCTGTACTTTTTAGCATTTCAATTTTTGTTGTTTTAAGTTTTTCAAGCTCCTGAAATCCCTCTGTTTCCAGTTTCATATTATTAATAATAAATGTATCTTGGTTAATATTTCCAGAACCATTCTTTCTGTATCCTATGTATAATCTATATTTCTTTCCTCCTGTTATTTCAGTTGTTTTTTGTTCTGTTTTTGTTAAACCAGATATATATACAAATCTTCCATTTTTAGTATCATATGTTGGTACTATTTGTTCTTCTTCTACTACTGTTGCGTATCCCCAGTCATAATTATATTCACTAGATATTGTATAATCTAAGGTTAAATTCAATTTTGAATCTGGATACTTTGTTAAATCTATTTCAAAATAACTAATTGCTGTCGAATTATTTACCCCACTATTGTTTGGTTTCAATGTTCCATCTTCTTGAAATTCAAAATAATATTTTCCACTTCCATTTACTGAATTATTTGCTGTGTTTATTTGCGTGATCCAATCTGGTTTATCATCCCCCATTGGAAATGTGTATGTTTTATTTACATCCACATTAATCATTTCTGCTTTTTTACATGCTTCTACTGCATCTTGTATTGTTAAATATTTTGTTGTTCCTATTCGACATACTGGTTCTTGATACTCTACAGTATATCTTATTTGTTTTAATTCAGCTTCATTTCCAGCTTTGTCCGTTATTTTTAAATATAAATTATATTGTCCTATTGCTAATTTACTTTTGGCAAAACTTATCTCATTTGAAAAATCTATATATGTTGGTTGTTCTCCTTCTTTCGCCCAAGCATATTGCATCACATTTAATCCACTTACTCCTGTATCCTGTGCTTTTATTGTTATGTTTAGATCTACAGTTCCATTTGTTTCTGTTACATAATATTTAGTTTTTTCAGGTGTTACAGTTACTGTTGGTACTTCTTTATCTATATTATTAATATTTAATTGTTTTTTTTCTTCAATAATACCTGATTCATTTACTGTTCTGGCATATATTATTTTATTTTCTGGAATAAGTAATATTTGTCTTACTTGAGTTGATTCTTTCCATTCTTTCCCATCTTCACTATATTCTCTAGTTAAGCCGTCTTTATATGGGTAATTTATTTCTACTATTACATCTTTATTAGTATATTCTGTTGGTGTTGCACTCATTTTTATTTCTGATGGATTCTCCACAAGTATTGTACAATATTTTTGTTCTATTTCATAATCTAAATATGTGTATGGAGCATACCCTGTCCTTGGATTAACTTTTCCTCTATATGCTGTTATTTCTGTATTGCTTATCAACACACCGTTATAAAAATTAAATTCGAATGTTTCATCACTTAAGTATATACTATAATTTTCTCCATATACTGCTGGTATTGTTGTACTTAATTTATCTGTTTCTTTTCCTATTGTTATTTTACCAGAAGTACTTGATTGAACTCCATATGTTTTTCCTTCTATTCTTCCTCCATTGATGTTTATTGTACCACCATTTATTCCATATCCTCCGGTTCCAACAATTTTACCATCATTTACTTCACAAATTATGCCTTTATCGCCATTACGTATACCATTATATCCTTTGATTTCTCCAGCATTTATATATATTTTTGAATTTGAATTATTATTGTATATTCCATATGCATCATTTTTTGGAGATTTTGATTCTATCTTTCCACCATTTATATTCACTATTCCGAAATTCGATATAGTTATATAATTTCCTAATATATTTACAGAATCTAATATATTCAAATTAGATTCGGTTGGATAGTTATATATGGTATTGCACCAACTTGATGTTGCATTATTTTCTATTACAATTTTATTAGATATTGTTAATGTACCTGAATTTTTAATTGTATCTATATTATTTGTTCCACTTGTTATCTTACCGGTTCCTGTTATTTCTACTGTTTTGTTACTATTTATTGTTATAGTTTTTGTTCTTGTTAAAGTATATTCATTTACAGTAAAAGTTATATTTTTATCTATTGTTGCTACACTATCATCAGTATAATTTTTAACTAATTCTATTGTAGATCCATCACTTGCTTTACTTATTGCCGTTTGCAATGTTTCAACATAAAAGTTATTATCAACAACATAATTTACACTTGCAATTTGTATTTCTTGTCTTTCTAAAATATTTCCAGCATTATCTTTTAACCACAAATAATATATAGTTCCTTCGTTTAGTTTTGTAAAATCAATTACATTGGTATTATGTTCTACCCAATCATTTTCTGTTGGTTCTGTTTCATCTGTACTTATATAATAAGCTTTCATTCCAGATCCTTTTTCTATTATACTGATTGTAACATTTGCTTCTGTTTTTGACACTAATTCTGACTTTATAGTATCAACCTTTGGTGCTTTTTTATCAATTTTTATTACTGTTTTATCTCCATATTTACTTATATTTTCATCTTCATATATTGCTCTTACATATATTTCTTTATCTATATCTTCATTAAATATAAAAGTAACTTTATTTCCAGTTTTATTATAATTATAAAAATTTATTCTCTTTCCTAATTCTTCTGATTGTAAATTTATATTATTTATTATAAATGTATCTTTATTTGTATTTACAGAACTATCTTTTCTGTATCCTATGTATAATCTATATTTCTTTCCTCCTGTTATTTCTGTTGTTTGTTGCTCTGTTTTAGTTGTTCCTGATACATATACAAATCTTCCTGAAGTTGTATTATATGCAGGCACTGCTTGTCCATCTTCTACTATCGTTGCATATCCAATATCACAACCACTTTCACTTGATATTGTGTAATCCAATGTTAAATTTAATTTTGAATCTGGATAATTTGTTAAATCTATTTCAAAATAATTACTTGCAGTTGTACTATTTACTCCACTATTATTGGGTTTTAATGTTCCATCTTCTTGAACTTCAAAATAGTATTTTCCACTTGAATTAAGTGAATCATTTGTAGTTTTTGCATTAGTTATCCAATCCGGCCTTTCATCACTTAATGGAAATGTGCTAGTATAGTCTATACTGGTTGGGACTACTTCTCCTGATATATCATTCCATATTACTCCATTATATGAATATTGATATTTTTTTACTGGTCTTTCTACAGCTAAGTTTATTTCTCCATATAGGTCATCTTTGGTCCATTCTCCATTATAATCTGCTCCTGTTGCATTATTGTGTTTTAATGCTAATACTGGTATAGCTTTATCTATTTTTATTGTATATTCCTGACTTGTTGCTGTGTTTCCTGCTTTATCTGTTGTTGTTACTGTTACTGTATATACTCCACTTTCTGTTAATGTCACTGGATCTTCTCTATCTGTGTATTCTTCTCCCATTGATACACCATTCTTTTTGATTGTCATTGTTGTTTTTTGGTGTCCTGATTCATTATCTTTTCCATCTACTTTTTCCACATATACACTTTTATCTACCCATGTATCAAATGTATAATCTTCTCCATCTTTATTTTCTATTTTGGCTATTATGCTTCCTGCTATTGGATTTATTTTATCTATATTTCTTACATCTATTTTGTTTGATCTATATGCTTTTCCATTATTGTCTTTTACCCAGAAGTAATACTCTCCACCTTCTGTTACTTTCATGTCTTGGCTTGTTTTTGTTGTTTCACTTATTGTTGTCCATTTTGTTGGCATTTCTTCTGTGTCTTTACAGAATCCATATCCTACTATTTTTAAGTCTTTTCCTTCTCTTACTTCTCCTGTTCCTGTTAAAGTAACTTCATTAACCCATGTTCCATTTGCTGGATCTTGTGTTAATTTTGTTATTATGTCTACTACTAATCTATCATATATATCATCTATATCTTCTACTTCTTTTGCATAATTCTCCTGTATTTGTTTTACTTCTTGTTCTTGTGTCTGCATTTTATTTACATTCGAAATATATATTCCTGATAATATAAATATCAAAAATAAACATGCTAGTAACACAAACAGTGTTATAGCACCTTTTTCTCCTTTATTTTTTCTTGTGTTTATATAGTTTTTCATAGCTTTCTCTCCT
>CAVFFR010000037.1:0-8437 GCA_963621875.1 Bacteroidaceae bacterium
AATAAAAAAATATGTAAGATTTAATTAAAAATCTTACACATATTATACGAGAAAGGAAAGTAAAAGAATGGATGCAAAAACAACAGGAATCGTTGCTTATTTAACTTGGATAGGATTTCTTGTAGCTCTTTTAGCTGGAGATAAAGAAGGAGCTAAATTCCACATTAACCAAGCATTAGTAATAATTTTATTCTCACTATTATCAGTTATTCCTATTATAGGATGGATGTGGTCAATATTTATGATAGTATGCTGGTTTATAGGATTTATAGCTGCTATCAATGGAGAAGAAAAAGAAATTCCATTACTAGGAAAAATAAAAATAATAAAATAAGCAAACAAAAAGCTATCTAAAACGGTAGCTTTTGTATAAATTTACGCAAAACAGTTGACTTTTAGCTAAAAGTATAGTAAAATAATTATTGTTCAAGAAGAAGCAATCCACTTCTCACCTTAGTAGCAGTTACAAAAGGTAAGAAATATTAACATTTATAATATGTAAATATTGTAGTTTTATTGTGGGTTGGCTTATTGAAGTCAATCTTATTTTTTTGGAGGTGTTTTTTATAAAACAAGAATTACTAATTAATGAAAAAATTAGAGCAAGGGAAGTTCAAGTAATAGGAGCTAATGGAGAAAAATTAGGAGTTATGTCTTTAAATGATGCATTAGATAAAGCAGCAGAAGCAAAGCTAGATTTAGCATTAGTTGCACCTAACACAGAACCACCAGTTTGCAAACTTATGAACTATGGAAAATATAAGTTTGAACAAGCTAAAAAAGAAAAAGAAGCAAGAAAAAATCAAAAAACTTTTGAAATCAAAGAACTAAGAATTACGCCAAATATCGAACAACACGATTTCGATTTTAAAGCAAAAAATGCAAGAAGATTCTTAGAAGATGGGAACAAAGTAAAAATAACTGTTAGATTTAGAGGAAGAGAGCTAAACTATGTAAAAGCAGGAGAAAAGACTTTAAACGAATTTATAGAAAATCTATCAGATATTGCTAATGTCGAAAAGAAACCTTTATTAGAAGGTAAAAATATGTTTGTAATATTAGCTAGAAAAACAGAAAAATAATTAAGAAATATTTATAGTTAATAAAACTATTTATATATATGGGATTGCCCAAAAAACAATAAGGAGGAAATTATTATGCCAAAACTAAAAACAAATAAAGCTGCTAAAAAAAGATATTCATATACAGCAACTGGAAAAGTTAAAAGAACAAAATCTAATAGAAGACACTTATTAGCTAGAAAAACTTCTAGAGCTAAATCAAGAGGAAAAGTACAAGACGCTTATGCAGATAAAACATGCGAAGCAGGAATCAAGAAACTATTACCATATGGTAATTAATCAATAAAATAGGGATTAGGAAGGTGATATAAATGGCAAGAGTAAAAACAGCAATAATTACAAGAAAAAAACATAACAAAATATTAAAAAGAGCAAAAGGATATTATGGTGCAAAACACTATAGATTCAGAATGGCTAAACAACAAGTTATGAAATCTGGAAACTATGCATATATAGGAAGAAAAGACAAAAAATCTAACTTCAGAAAATTATGGATAGCAAGAATAAACGCAGCAGCAAGAATGAATGGATTAACATATAGCCAATTAATCAATGGACTAAAGAAAGCTAATGTTGTAATCAACAGAAAAATGTTAGCTGAAATGGCAGTATCAGATCCAGCAGCTTTTACAAAAGTTGCAGAATTAGCAAAAAAAGCAAAATAATTTGAGAAGAAAATTGTAGGGAATCTGTCTACAATTTTTTTTCGTATGGAGAAAGAAGAAAAAATTATGAATGAATGGCTAAAAAGAGAAGAACTATTAATAGGAAAAGAAAACATAGAAAAGCTTAACAAATCAATTGTTGCAGTGTTTGGATGTGGTGGAGTTGGCTCGTATGCACTAGAAGCACTTGTAAGAGCAGGAGTTGGAAATATTGTACTAGTTGATAAAGATATAGTAGATATAACAAATATAAACAGACAACTAATTGCAGATACAACAACAGTTGGACAAGATAAAGTTGAAATTGCAAAACAAAGAGTTTTAAAAATAAATCCAAATATAAACATAGAAACACATAAATGCTTTTATGATGAAAATCACACAGAATTAGTAAAACCAGAATACGACTATATAGTTGATGCAATTGATTCTGTAAAATCAAAAATATCATTAATACAAGAAGCACATAACAAGAATGTAAAAATAATATCTGCTATGGGAATGGGAAATAAATTAAATCCAACAATGATAGAAGTTGCAGACATTAGCAAAACAGAAGTGTGTCCTCTTGCAAAAGTAGTAAGAAAAAGGCTAAGAGAAATAGGAATAAATCATACAAAAGTGGTGTATTCAAAAGAGGGAGTAAAAAGAGAAGACACTTCTTTAGAAAACAAAGGAACAACTGCAAGTATAAGCTTTGTACCATCTGCCTGTGGTTTAATAATGGCAAGTGAAATAGTAAAAGATATAATATCCTAAGAGAAAATCTCCTAGGATATTTTTTATCTAAATAAAGTTAATCCATTATTTAAAGTATTTTTTAGAATGTTAGAAAATTTTAATTTTGAAACTTCTTTATCAGCAACTAAATTAACAGTTGAAACAACACTTCCATTAATACTATAAGATATTTCTCCAAGCTTTTGACCTTGCAAAATAGGAGCAGTAACAGTTTCATCTAAGGTTATTTCTTGAGAAATTTCTCCTTTATTTGACTTTGAAGTAAGAACTTGAGCATCATTTTCTAAAATAGCATTTACGGCATTTCTAGATCCTTTATTAACAGTTATTTCTTTGACCACATCTCCTTTTTTTCCGAATTCTGTAACAGAATAATTATTAAATCCATAATCTAACAGCTTTTGAGCACTTGCAAAACGTGTTGTTGGATTAGGAGCTTTTAAAACAACGCTAATTAGAGATAATCCATTTCTAGTTGCAGAAGCTGACAAATTATATAAAGCAAGAGAGGTAGAGCCAGTCTTTAGCCCAGTACAACCACTATAATTACGAACTAATTTATTTGTATTAACTAAACTAGACTTTCCATCTCGTAGTGAATCCATCCATATAGTTGTATACTTTGTTATAGAAGGATGATTCTGCAAAAGTTCTCTAGACATTATCGCAATATCATATGCAGATGTTAGATGACCATCTTCATCAATTCCGTGGCAATTTTTAAAAGTAGTATCATTCATTCCAAGAGCCTGAGCTTTTTCATTCATCTTAGAAACAAAAGCTTCTTGACTGCCTTCTAAGTAATTAGCCATTGCAACCACACAATCATTGGCAGAAACAATACAAATAGCTTTTAACATTTCATCAACAGTAAGGGTTTCTCTAACATCAAGCCAAATCTGAGAACCACCCATAGCAGCAGCATCTTCTGTGCAAGGTACTGTATCTGTTAAACTAATTCTACCACTATCAATAGCTTCCATAATTAAAAGCAAACTCATAATTTTGGTAACGCTTGCAGGACGCAACTTTTCGTGCATATTATGGTCGTAAATAATTAAACCAGAAGATTGCTCAATAAGGCAAGCTGATTCACAATCTAAACTTAAAGGATTATCCGTAACAGTGGACGCATCAGAAATTAGACCAGCACTTGTTTCTTTAGACTCAAGAGGTTTAGACTGATTACACCAAACATATTGTGTGTTTTGAACAGCAAACTGAACATTTATAAAAACATTGCTAAATAGCAAAATAAAACAAAGAAAAGTGACAATTAAACATTTTTTATAAAAAGAGTGCATAAAAAATCCTCCTAATGTAATATTAATAAATAATATTCACGTAAGGGGGAAATATGCAAACTAAACTAATTTTACAATTTTCACACTAACAGTTTTATCATCTGTACTAAAATATAGCTTAATATCATTTGAAGTATTATTTTTGAATTTTAAATCAACCGAACCATAAGAAACTGCAGCATCTTTGCCTTCTGGAACATAAGAAACCTTTTTACCGTGAGGATGTCTTTCAACTACCTCTAAGTCAGGAACAGCTAAAACGGCATTGTATAAAGTACTACTAACTTGACAATTTCCGCCTCCAAGTGCTTGAACCGTTTCGCCATTAACAAATACACTTGCTTCTTTGTAACCATCTTCTGCAGTAGAAGGACCAATAGTTCCACAAAAAGAAAAAGTTTCACCTTTAGAAACAACAGTACCATCTAATTTTCCACAAGTAATTCGAATGTTAGTAAGCCTACCTTCGGGACTTGAGCCCAAATTAGTTGAATATGAAGCAATTTCTTCTTCTTTTGGAGTAGAAACAGCATTTTCTATTTTATTTGCAATTTCATTAGACTTTTGATTGTTTCCTAAAATATTAGAATTTTCTAAGGCAAGTTTTGCTTCATTGTTCATAGAATTGTTGTTTGTATTGCCTTTATCTCTGAAAATAAAAAATAAGATACCAACTAAAATGATTATTAAAATTATTATCCAAATATATGAATGATTTTTGTTATCAGAACTCATAATTTTACACCTCTAAAACTAGTATGTGCAAAAAAAGAGGTAGTATACAGTTTATTAAAAAAATTAAGAAACGATGAATTGGCTTATACAGTACAAACATTGCAATGAATAAAGACTATTGCCAAGATATTCTTATACAATAGTCTTTAAATTAATTTTTTGTTAAAATGCTTAGAATTTTAGGATAAATTTCGTTTGCATTGTTTTGCCAATTATCAACAATTTCTTTTGCCTGTTCGCGAGAACCAGCAAAAGTTTTTATTTCAAAAACAGTTTCATTATTATCAACAACTTTGCAGATAATAGTATAATGATTTTCACTAAGAGGTGTATATTCTGCAACAATAGATTGTTCTTCTTCAGAGCTATCTAAAATAGGCTTTAAATTTGTATCAGCCTGTAGTTTTATAATTCCTGGTAATAAATCAAGAGTCAAATCTAAAGTTCTCTTTCCGGCATCTGTTATTGTATATAATGTTTGATCTTCTTTTTGAAAAGAATAGATATATCCAACATTTATCAAATCTAACATAAACTGTTGAAAATAAAAATAATTCATATTAACAGCTGCTAAAACTATTTTATATAATACATCATTTGTTAGTGCTTTGTTAGCTTTTTCAAGAACATAAAGGATTAAAACCTTGTTCTCTGCTAAAGTTTCGTCGTCAGATGTTATTTTCAAATTAATTCACTCCATTACTAAATATAATACAAAAAATATTATAACATAAAATTTTGCAAAATACTATTATTTTTAAAAAATTAATGATATACTAAATCCGAAATATAAAATGGGGAGAAAAAATGGAAACATTATATGATAGATTAGAAGTAAGCAGAAAAGCATCGCCAGAAATTATAGAAAAAGCTTATAAAACATTAGCCAAAAGATATCATCCAGATTTGCAAACTGCTGAAAATAAAGCGATAGCTGAAGAAAAAATGAAAAAAATAAACGAAGCATATAGTGTTTTAAGTGATGCACAAAAGAGAAAAGAATACGATGAAAAGATTGAATTAGAAGAAAGTGCCAAAATAGAAACTCAGAGTAATCCACAAACAGAAGTATATACTACAGAGGAACCACAAGGATTCGGAAATTGGAGAGACATATATGCTAATTTAACTACAAAAGAGCAAAGGAAAATAAGAAAAAAAGTTGAAAGAGAAGCAAACGAAGAATATAGAAATAGATATGAAGCATATTTTAGAAGCTTAGGCTATAAAGTAAAACACAAATGGACAAGAAAAGAACGTATTACACTTATTATAGCAATAATAACAATAATAATACTATTTTTAATATTTTGGAACATTCCAAAAACTCATAATATGATGATGAATTTATATAATGACAACATTGTAATTAAAATTATAGCAAATATAGTAATTGGATTTTTTAATAGCATAGGCAGTTTTTTTAAGACTATTTTTAAATCATAAATGTATATAATAAATAACGATAAGTTATAATATTATAAATAAATTTAGGAGGTATATTATGGAAAGAAAAGTAAGAGTTGTTCAATTTGGAACAGGAAAAATGGCAGTATATACAATGAGGTATGTACTAGAAAAAGGTGGAGAAGTTGTTGGAGCAATAGATATTAATCCAAATGTAATAGGAAAAGATGTTGGAACAATAATGGGACAAGGAGAAATAGGAGTTAAAGTTACAGACTTAAAAGATGCAGAAGAAATGTTAACACAAACAAGACCTGACATCTGTATTGTAGAAACAATGAGTTTATTAAAAGATGTTGAAGAAGCTTTAATGTTATGTGCAAGATTAGGAATAAATGCTATAACAACTTGTGAAGAAGCATTCTTCCCTTGGAATTCAAACCCAACAGTAACAAAAGCAATAGATGAAATGGCAAAGAAAACAGGTTGTACAATTACTGGAAGCGGATACCAAGATATATATTGGGGACAACTAATAACATCAATAGCTGGATCAACACAAAAAATAACAAAAATAAAAGGAAGCTCAAGCTATAATGTTGAAGATTATGGAATAGCTTTAGCAAAAGCTCATGGAGCTGGTCTAACATTAGATGAATTTGATAAACAAGTAGCTTCAGTAGATAGAATAAGTGATGAAGAAAGACAAAAAATAATAGAATCAGGAGATTATCTACCATCTTATATGTGGAATGTAAATGGTTGGTTATGCTCAAAACTTGGACTAACTGTAAAGAGCCAAACACAAGTAACAATTCCTACAACATATAAAGAAGATATATATTCATCAACATTAGGAACAACTGTTAAAGCAGGAAATGCAACAGGAATGAGTGCAGTTGTAACAACTCAAACTGAAGAAGGAATAACACTTGAAACTGAATGTATAGGAAAAGTATATTCACCAGAAGAGTATGATAAAAATGAATGGACTGTATATGGAGAGCCAGACACAACAATAACAGTTGCAAAGCCAGCAACAGTAGAATTAACTTGTGGAACTGTAGTAAATAGAATACCAGATGTTATAAATGCAGAACCAGGATATATTACAACAGAGAAAATGGGAGATCTAGAATATAGAATAAAACCATTAAATGAATATGTAAAATAATTTTAAATATTAGATGATAAAAAAATAGATAACAGAAAAAACTGTTATCTATTTTTTTATGAAAATATGTCGAACTTTGACGTACGATTTTGCTGGACAAATCAGTATCTAGGCGTTATAATAAGGTTGTTATATAACAAACTGATTCATATGAATTTAAATTTTAATCTAAAAAAATTGGATCTGAAAAAAATCCCAAAAAAGAATGTAATATTACTTGCTAAGAATATCTAAAGGAGGAATGTGTTTGGAAGAAACAAAAAAGGAAAAAGAAGTAAAATTATTACAACCAAAGATAGATATAGTTTTTCAAAGTTTATTTAATAAGAAAAACGAAGAAATAACAAAAAGCTTTATAGAAGCACTATTAGATGAAAAAGTAAACTCAATAGAAATAAATGATACAAAAGAATTAACAAGAGATAAGCCAATGAATAAATTAGGAATATTAGATTTAGAATTAGACATAAATAATAAGGAGAAAGTAGATGTAGAAGTACAACTGTTAAAGAACGATGAATTCATATATAGATTATTATATTATTGGTCAAGACTGTATTCAAAACAAATGCAAAGAGGAGAAGAGTATACAAAAGCAAAAAGAGTAGTAATAATAGCAATAGTAGATTTTGAGATAGATATAACCAAGGAGTTAAGAAGAATGGAAACAATATGGAACATAAGAGAAAAAGAAAAAACGGAGAAAGTGTTGACAGACCTATTAGAAATACGTATAATAAACCTAAGGAGAGTAAGAGAAGCATACCAACAAGATAAGGAGAATAAAAAGAACCAATGGGTAATGTTTTTAGAAGATCCGAATTCTAAGGAGGTAAAAGAGATAATGGAGAAAAATGAAGATGTAAAAAAAGCGATAATAACAGTCAAAGAAATGAGCGAAGATGAGAAAATGGAAAGATTAGCAGAACTAAGAGAAAAAGCAATAAGAGATGAAAAAGCATTATACAATACTGGAATTAGAGAAGGAACAGAAATAGGCAAAAAACTTGGAAGAGAAGAAGGAATAAAAGAGGGAATAAAAGGAAACAAAAGAGAAATAGCAAAAAAACTAATGTCTAAGAATATAGCAACAGAAGAAATCGTAGAAATTACAGGATTAACAAAAGAAGAAATAGAGGAATTAAAGAATAAGTAATAATAACTAAAAAGTGGCTGATAGTGAAGAAATTTTACTATCAGCTGTTTTTATAAAATAATATCCAATTTATAAAATTTTTAATTAAATAAATAATTTAATTAAAAAATCTATACCAAATATATAGCATAACTGTAAGAAAAAATCAATACCGAGAAAATATATTAAAGCAA
>CAVFFR010000038.1:0-6489 GCA_963621875.1 Bacteroidaceae bacterium
TTACAATAGTAATAATTTTAATATTAGCGGGAATAACAGTAGGAATGGTAACAAGCGACAATGGAATATTAAAAGAAACTAAAAATGCTAAAGAACAAGCAGAGATAGACAACGAAAAAAGTATAGTAGAAAGAGCAAAAATGCTAACAATGATGAGAGATAAAAGTGGGAAAATAACTTTAGAAGTATTTGAATCAGCATTAAAAGACGAGGCAGGAACAAATCTGGCAGAGGTAAGTGATGCAGGAGATGCAATAGAAGTTCTTTTTACAGATTCAAATAGATATTATGAAGTAGACAAAGATGGAAATGTAAGCGAACCACAAGAAGTAGTAAAAGACGAATATGCAGGAGATATAACCAAAGGTGGAAGATGTGATGGAAGTGAAGAAAAACCGTATGAAATAAGCTGTATAGAGGATTTGGTTGCTTTTTCTAATATGACAAATGGAACAGGAATTACATTAGAAAATGGTGTTGCAGTGAATGTTAAAAATGCAAATGCTTTTGCAGGAAAGTATGTTGTATTAACAAGAGATTTAAACTTTAAATCAAAATATTCATATAAAGACAGTACAAGGACAGATTTTGGCGATTTAAACGGAGATGATACGGACGGAAATATACTAATTAATGAGATGGCGACAGGAAAAGGATTTACTCCTATAGGATATTTTGAGGGGAACTTTAATGGAAATAATAAAAACTTATTTAACATATTAATTAATAGAGAAAATGTAACCACGGCGACGGGCTTATTTGCAAAAGTTGGTAACGGAAATATAATAGAAAATCTTACGATCACAGGAGATATTAAATCTAATGGTCATACTGGAGGAATAGTAGGGACCAATTATGGAAGCGCAGGAACAACTATCATAAAAAACTGTATTAATAAGACAAATGTAACAGGCAACAATTCGGTAGGCGGAATTATTGGATACGGAGATATGTTGCGGTATTATAGAAAACTGTGATAACTATGGAAATATAACAAGTACAGATGGATATTATAGCTATACAGGAACAGGAGGAATTGCGGGAGGAGCATTTATAGAAAAAATAATAAACTGTAATAATTATGGTAAAATAAGTGGAACACATAGACTTGGCGGAATAGCTGGATACATAGGTTGCCCAAACGGATATTCTAGTAGTATAGAAAATTGCTACAATGCAGGAGAAGTTAATAATGGAAATGAACAAATTCGAGCTGGAGGTATAATTGGACAGACCGGGCGGGGGAAATGTTAAAATTAAGAACTGTATTAATGCTGGTAATGTATATGGAGCTGGAACAAAAGGTGGAATTATATCTGAGACTAATAGTGGAGGATATGATGCTGAAATCAACTTTAGTGTGGAGAACAGTATTAATCTTGGTAATATAATATCGAGTGACGGAATTGCAGGCGGAATAGTTGGTTATCAGGGAAATGTATCTAAAAGCAATTGCATAACATTACGAAATGTTGCATCATCTGGCAAAGTGGAAGGAAAGATAGTAGGAGGAGTTATTGCATATATTAGAATAACTGAAGATAGTGACATTAAAACAATATTAGAAAATGTGTATTATACAGTGCCACCTATTGTGAAGACAGGAACACTAACCAGCGGAGAAGCAACATTAAAGAGTGAATCAGAGATAAAGAGTCAAACATTCGTAGATTTATTAAACTCAAATATTGGAACAAACACAGACTGGAAAAAATGGAAATTAGGAAGCAATGGATATCCAACATTTGCAGATTAAGGATAAAACTTATCTTGTAATATTCCATCTTCAATGGTATAATGGATTATATGAAAAACAGTAAAGAAGGATGGAATATGAACGATAATATCGTAATTAAAGGTGCAAAAGAACACAATCTAAAGAACATAGATTTAACAATTCCAAGAAACAAACTTGTGGTATTAACAGGACTTTCAGGTTCGGGAAAATCGTCACTTGCATTTGATACTTTATATGCAGAAGGACAAAGAAGATATGTAGAAAGTTTATCTTCTTATGCAAGACAGTTTTTAGGAATGATGGAAAAACCAGAAGTTGAGTCTATAGAGGGACTATCTCCTGCAATTTCAATAGACCAAAAGACTACGTCAAGAAATCCTCGTTCAACAGTTGGAACTGTAACAGAAATATATGATTATATTCGTTTGTTATACGCAAGAATAGGAGAAGCATATTGCCCTATTTGCGGTAAAAAAATTGAGAAACAAACAATAGATCAAATAGTAGATAATATATTAGAACTTGAACAAGGGACAAGAATTCAAATTTTTGCCCCTGTTGTTCGTGGCAGAAAAGGTGAGTTTGTAAAGCAATTAGAAGATTATCAAAAGGCTGGATTTGTAAGAGTTAGAATAGATGACCAAATGTACGAGTTTGGAGAAGACGAAATCAACCTAGACAAAAATAAAAAGCATAATGTAGATTTGGTAGTTGATAGATTAATTATAAAACCAGATATTCGTTCTCGTTTAACAGAGTCAGTTGAAACAGCGATGCAATATGCAAATAATTTAGTAACAGTTGCAATTGTTGGACAAGGAGAGAAAATATATAGCCAGAATTATGCTTGTACTGACTGTGGAATAAGCTTTGAAGAACTTACTCCTAGAATGTTCTCATTTAATAATCCATATGGAGCTTGTCCAGAGTGTACAGGAATTGGCTATTTAATGAGAATAGATGAAGACCTAATTATTCCGGATAAAAACAAAACTTTATATGATGGAGTAAAAGCCTTTGGGGCAAGTACAATGAAAAAAGGCGACACAATGGCAAAAATGTATTTTGAGAGTGTTGCTAAACATTATAAAGTTAAAATAAAAGATGTTCCAATAAAAAAATTACCAAGAGATTTTTTGAATAAGATTTTATATGGAACAGGAGATGAAGAAATCAATTTTGAGTATACATCTGCTGCTGGTACAAGAAGATATACAGCGCCATTTGAGGGTGTTATTCCAACTTTAGAAAGAAGACATAATGAGACAAAATCTAATGGAATGAGATCTTTCTATGAGATGTATATGAGCGAGTCGCCTTGTCTTGCTTGTCATGGAGCTAGACTAAGAAAAGAAAGTTTATCTGTAAGAGTTGGCGATAAAAACATAAATGAGCTAACAGATATGTCAATAGATAAAATAAAAGATTATCTAAACTCACTAGAATTATCAGAGAAAAATGCTATGATAGCTGAACAAATTATGCAAGAGCTGAATAAGAGATTACAGTTCCTAATAGATGTTGGATTAGATTATTTAACTTTATCAAGACCAGCAGGAAGTTTGTCAGGAGGAGAGGCACAAAGAATTAGGCTTGCAACTCAAATTGGAGCAGGACTTACAGGAGTGCTATATATTCTAGATGAACCAAGCATAGGACTTCATCAAAGGGATAATGATAAACTAATTGCAACTCTTAAAAAACTTAGAGATTTAGGAAACTCTGTTATAGTTGTAGAACACGATGAAGATACAATGTATGCTGCAGACCAAATTATAGATATAGGACCAGGTGCAGGAGTTCACGGTGGTTATGTAATGGCACAAGGAAATGTAGAAGAGGTTAAAAATTCTCCGAATTCGATAACAGGAGATTATCTAAGTGGAAGAAAACAAATTCTAGTTCCAAAACATAGAAGAAAATCTAATGGAAAATCTATAGAAATAGTGGGAGCAGAAGAACACAACTTAAAAAATATAACAGTAAAATTCCCATTAGCTCAATTTATTTGTGTAACAGGTGTATCAGGCTCTGGTAAATCAACATTAGTAAATGAAATTCTATACAAAACTATAGCAAGAGATCTAAATGGCTCAAATGAAAAACCAGGAAAATGTAAAGAAGTAAAAGGGTTACAAAATATAGACAAAATAGTAAACATAGACCAATCGCCAATAGGGAAAACTCCTCGTTCGAATCCTGCAACTTATACAGGAGTATTCGACTTAATTAGAGACATCTTTGCAGAGATGAATGAGTCAAAATTAAGAGGATATGATAAAGGAAGATTTAGCTTTAATGTTCCAGGTGGAAGATGTGAAGCTTGTAATGGTGATGGAGTTTTAAAAATAGAAATGCACTTTTTATCAGATATATATGTCCCTTGCGAAGTTTGCCATGGAAAGAGATATAACAAAGAAACTCTAGAAATAAAATATAAAGGAAAATCTATTGCAGATGTACTAGATATGACAGTTGAAGAAGCTTTAACATTCTTTGACAAAATTCCAAGAATTAAATCCAAAATACAAACATTATATGATGTTGGACTTGGGTATATAAAATTAGGGCAACCTTCTACTACGCTATCAGGAGGAGAAGCACAAAGAGTAAAACTTGCAACAGAGCTTTCTAAAAAAGCAACAGGAAAAACGCTTTATATTTTAGATGAACCTACAACAGGACTTCACATTGCAGATGTTCATAAATTAGTTGATATATTGCAAAGATTAGTTGACACGGGAAATTCTGTTATAGTAATAGAACACAATTTAGACTTAATCAAAACTTGTGACTATATCATAGATTTAGGGCCAGAGGGCGGAGAAAAAGGTGGAGAGATACTTTGTGTTGGAACACCTGAACAAATAGTAAAAAATGAGAAGAGCTATACAGGAAAGTTTTTAAAAAAATATTTAGATTTCTAACAATTTTATTTTTAACATTTTCTTATTTTTTTAAAATACGATAAAGTAGCAGAAGAAACATCTCCTGCTACTTTTTGCGTTATAAATACTAAGAGGGAAAGTTCCCTTAATTAGTATTGGGGCCTGCTTTAGAACAAAAGCCGGTTTGCTTCGATAATTCTGTCGATAGCAATCAGTACATCTTCTTGGATGTACAACTTTTCTGCTTTAGGCAAGAAGGCGTTTCTTAAGGTATAGATCACTTCACTACGACACTTAAGATTTGCAACGAGTGCACTGCAGTGTACAAAGCCCGTGGTGTTTGACTCTAGATCCTTAAGGTAGAAGTTTCCGTTGCTTACAGTAACGTAAACACCAGAAGTTGCTTCAGGATAATCAAGTACAGGTTCCCAGTTTCCAGATACCGAAATAATGTGGCCAATGGCAGTTAGTGCATCCTGGTGAATGTACACCTTCTTCGCTTCAGGAAAAAAAGTGTCCTTCAAGGTAGCAATTACCTGCGACCGATACCTAAGGTGCTTAAGCTCAGAAAGTGCCTGATTACGCATAATACCCATTTTTTCAGATCCTAAGTCGTTAAGGAAGAAATCGCCGTTGCGTACAGTAATGTAAACGCCAGAAGTTGCATCATTGGGGAAATCTCTTACGATTTCCAAGCTCCGTTCAAAATTTGCCATATAAGGTACCCCTTTCAAAATGTAATAACACTTTTATTATACCACAAAAATGACCAAAAGTCAAAAATGTCTTGATAAATCTGCATATATTGACAGCATAATATAGTTATGCTATTATAAAAAATAGTAATTACTAATACAGGAAGGCAAAAAATGAAAGAAAAAATAAAAGAATTTATTACTAAAAATTTAAAATGGATTATACTGTTTGTCTGTCTAATCGGGTTTTTAGCATTTGCAGAAGATGTATTCCACGAAGAAATAATGCAGGGAGATATAATAGGATATAACCTTGTATCAACTTTTTTAATATCAGATTTTGCAACACCAATAGCAAAAGTTATTACCAATTTTGGAGGAGCAATATTCTTAATAATAGCAACAGTTGTACTATTTATATCAATAAAAAATAAAAAAATTGGAGCATCAATATTTACAAATTTAGTTATTATTACAGTGCTAAACCAATTAATAAAAGCAATATTACAAAGGCCTCGCCCAGATGAGTTTAGAATAGTTGAGGCAAGTGGCTATAGTTTTCCATCAGGACATTCAATGGTAAGTATGGCTTTTTATGGATATTTGATATACTTAATATGCAAATATGTAAAAAACAAGTACACCAAATGGATTTTAATAATTTTTCTTAGTACGCTAATTGGCTTAATAGGACTAAGCAGAATTTATCTAGGAGTACACTACACAAGTGATGTCTTGGGAGGCTTTATGATATCAATATCATATTTAGTAATATACACAAGTGCAATTAATAAATTTTTATTAAAACCAGCTGATTAGTATTAATCATTTTATGAAATGTACAAAATAATAAAATTAATAAAAAAATCTAACTCTTAGATAAAATCTATAAAGTTAGATTTTTTTGTGCAACAATATTTTTTTAATTAAATATATAATTTAATTAAAATTAACTATCTTAATTTATAGCATAGCTGTAAGAAAAAATCAATACTAAAAAATAAAAAAATGGGAAAAATAAAAATGTTAAAAATTATATATTCTTTAGAGTAGAACGAGTTTTGGACAATTAATTCTTTTATTAAATTATATATTTAATAAAAAAGTTAATACTTGATTTATAAAACATATTGTTTTATAATAACAATATACAAATGGAAAGGGGAAG
>CAVFFR010000039.1:0-6245 GCA_963621875.1 Bacteroidaceae bacterium
AAATTTTCCCGTTAATGTTTGAATTTTTTTAGGACATTTTCAAAAATTATTGACAGGATATAAATAATTTTTCTTATAACTCTTGATAAAAGCAAAAAATATGTTAAATTAATAATGAATTGATTGATATTTGCATCAATCGTCAAGAGAGCTAACAAGTTGTAAATCTCTACTTCGTTGGCACCAAAAAATACCACGGCGAAGCTAGTGGTATTTTTAAAATAGAAGGATTCGTAGCCTTGTATTAGAAAATTATCTATGTTATAATAAATGAGTAGCCTCTTTAGTGGGCATATTTATGCAAATACCAAAATCATAACAAATGTAGGAGGATGGATATGTTTTTTACCAAAAAGAAGGAACTTGAAGAAGCAACAGAAATGATGCAACGGGCAGGTTACAAATATGTAACCATTGATATGATAGCAAAAATTCCGAATGACTGGGATGTGGATGTCTATGTTGCCATTATTGGTGATGCAATGGTAGTCTATACTCCTCAATGGAAGAATAACCATGACCATGGAGTACAGTTGGTAAAATTTTAAAAGAAATAATCTTTTAACTCTCTCGACAGGGAGAGTTTTTTCTATGTTCAATAAAAGCAATTTACCTATGAATAAAATAGAATTATAATATAAAAAAGTTAAAAAATTTCGAAAAAATAGAACATTATGTTTTAAGTATTGATACAATATAAACATAACAAAAGGAAAGGAGAAAATAGTGTAATGGAGAAAGGAACAAATAATTCTATTTTATTTGAACAAATATGTGAGGAATGGCTATCATATAAAAAACCAAGAATTAAAGAATCAACATATTCAAACTACAAATTTACAATAGACAGATTTTTAAAAGTAAAATTTAGCGGGAAAACATTAGAATTCTTTATTAACTATAATTTCAATCAGTATATAGAACAACTCCAGGAAAGACTTGCAAACAAAACAACAAGAAAAATAGGAGTAATTCTAAAATCAATTTTGCGATATGCAGAAAGGAAATACGACTTTGATTTCAAGCTTGACTTAATAACATTACCATTGATAGACCCTAAGGAAATATCAATATTTAACGAAAAAGAAAGATTAAGACTAGAAAAATATCTTAACAAATCACAGGACATAAAAGAGCTAGGAATATATATAAGTTTGTATGCGGGCTTAAGAATAGGGGAAGCATGTGCACTAAAATGGTCAGATATAGACCTTGAAAATAAACTAATTAATATAACGCATACATTGCAAAGAGTTTACATAGATAAAGATAATACAAAAGTAGTAATTACAAATCCTAAAACCAAACAATCACTTAGGAAAATTCCAATTGCAAGAGATTTATTGACAAAACTAAAAGAGATGAAAAAATATTATGAAAATGATGATTATATATTAACAGGAAGATCAGACCGTTTCGTAGAGCCGATTGGATACAGATATACATACAAAAAAGTACTCAGAACATGCAAACTTCAATACAAAAATTATCATTGCTTAAGACATACTTTTGCAACAAGATGTATAAGAGTGGGAATGGATGTAAAATCGCTAAGTGAAATATTGGGACATTCTAATATTAGTGTAACATTATCAATATATGTACATTCATCATATGAAATAAAGAAAAAATTTATAGATAAGTTATAAAAAAGAAACAGAAATGACAAAAAATCATTTCTGTTTCTCTAATTAAGACCCTACTGCTACAACCTTATTGTGAGGACTATAAGTATCTCGAGATATACATTCAGAAGACAACAAAGTTCCGTTCTTGTCATACACATATTTATATGTAGCAGTCTTACAACCGTTAGAACCGCTTGAAATAACTCGACTTTCGCCTGACCCTAAAGAAGAATCTTTTTGATATGTAGTTGTATAAGGAACAGAGGCAACATATCTAGGGTCAAGAACTACTGTGCAATCATCATCTGTTTTTAGCCCATATAAATAAACTCTTAATTTTTTACCAGAAGTATCTATAACAATTCTAATAGGATAATTTCTATTATTCTTAAATCTAAAATCAGGACCACCCCAAGAAACAGTAGCATCCAACCCAGCCTTTACATATCCAGGATTGAAATGATGATTTGATCTTTCTACAATTTCTAAGTTAGCATACAATACTGCAATATACAAAGTTGAAGAAACTTGACATATACCGCCACCAACCTCTTGAACAACTTTACCATTAGAATAAGCTCCAGCTTCTTTGTAACCAGCAGCCTTTGTCCTTTGCCCAACTGCTTGATTATAAGAAAATTCTTCTCCAGGCATTAAAACAAGTCCGTTCAATTTAGAAGATGCAAGAGTAATATTAGTAGACCTATTATATCCGCTACTAGCAAAAGAAGTAGAAAATTGTGAAAGCAAGTCAGGAAATGCTTCATTGCCAATTTGATTTGTAGTAACATTAGGGTATGTTACCTTTAAAGGTATGGTATATTCATCTTGCTGATTAGAAACTATAGCTTTTGCTTCTTCCATAGAAATAGCAAAATCCAGTCCGTTAGAAGAAGGATATACAACATAAGGGTTTGTTGTATAAGTTGCATCAACAGGCAACTTAAATATCTCTTTATAAATAGCCTCTAAGTTTATAGATTCTGCCCCAACATTATTAACTGGGATATTAATTGTTCCATCTTTCGAACTGATGTCGTTAAGAAAGAACAGTATTTCATTTTTTAAATCAGAACTTGCAACTAAAACACCATCTTTACCAGAAGTGATAATTAAATTAGTTCCATCTACAGAATATCCAGGATTAATAACTCTGTCTGGTAATTGAGAGTTTATACTATCTATAAGCGAATTTAGTAAGTCTTCATCATAATTAATACTTGGCGAAATATTATAATTTTTAAGCAATAAAGATAATATAGTGTAATTATTTTTAACTAAACTGTCAGATCTTCCAATAGAATAAGCTTGTTCTACGGCACCGTCAATGTCAAAATTAACACCAAACTGTTCTGGAAGAATAACAGTTTGAAAATCATTATGCTTTAAAGAAATTTCTTCAGATAAGTGTTCTCCAATAATAGAAGAAATTTTTTCTTTAGCTTCATCAATAGTCAAATTAGAAACATCAATTCCCTGAATAGAAATACCGCTGAAAATAGTTTCATTGTTTTTATTTATTAAAGCAAAAACTGTAGATAAAATTCCAATCAAAAGCAAAAAAATAAATAGCGGAATTAAAAGAAGTAAAACTGACTTTAACTTCTTTTGATGTTCTATATCTTTACAAGCTGAAGCTATAATATCTTCGGCATCATTTAAAATTTCTTGTTCTTTAATTATTTCTTCATCTTTGGTTTGAATAATAGTTTGTTTGCTCATTTGTATAAATCTCCGATTCTAAGATAAATATATTAAACTACAAAAAATATATTTTGTAAATAATATTCAAAATAATAAATAAATATTATAAATTTGTTTATAATAACTAGAAAAAATAACAATATAATGATATACTATCAAAAAAGTTAAGAAAGGGTTGATAAAAATGTCAGAGAAAACTCAAGGAGAAGAACTAAAAGAAAAACTATTCAACAACAAAAAGAATGGTTGGGAAAGTGTTTCTGAAGAAGAAGGAAAAAATATATTTAATTATTGCGATGGATATATGAAATTCTTAAATGAAGCAAAAACAGAAAGAGAAATAGTAAAAAAAGCTACACAAGCAGCCAAAGAGAATGGATACAAAGAAATTTCAGAGTACAGCACTCTAAAAGCAGGAGATAAAGTTTACTATATAAATAAAGACAAAAATTTATTTTTAGCAGTAATAGGAGAGGAAAATATAGAAAATGGAATTAACATTGTAGGATCACATGCAGACTCTCCAAGATTAGACTTAAAGCCAAATCCAGTTTACGAAGATCACGGATTTGCTTACTTTAAAACCCATTACTATGGAGGAATAAAAAAATATCAATGGACAACAATTCCTCTATCAATACACGGTGTAGTTGTAAAAACAAATGGAGAAAAGGTCGAAATCAACATCGGAGAAAAAGAAAACGAACCAATATTCACAATAACAGACTTATTACCACATTTAGCACAAGATCAGATGGAAAAGAAATTAAAAGACGGAATAGAAGGAGAAAATTTAAATTTATTAATAGGAAGCATTCCATACAATGATAAAAAGGCTTCAGAAAAAGTAAAACTAAACATATTAAATATAATAAACAAAAAATATGGAATAGTAGAAAAAGACTTTTTAAGTGCAGAAATAGAATTAGTACCAGCACTAAAATGTAGAAGCTTAGGATTTGATGAGAGCTTAGTTGCAGGATACGGGCAAGATGACAAAGTTTGTGTATACACTTCATTAACAGCAATGCTAAACATACAAAATCCTAAAAAAACAGCAGTATGTATATTTGCTGACAAAGAAGAAATAGGAAGTATGGGAAATACAGGAATGGAATCAAATGTATTTAGTACTTTTATGTCAGAAATATTAAACAAATTAGGAGTAAACAGACCAAACCTATTAGACAAAATGTTCTGCAATTCTAAAATGCTATCAGCAGATGTCGATGCTGGATTTGATCCAATCTATTCACAAGTATCAGAACTAAACAATGCATCATTCCTAAATAAAGGTGTTGGTGTAAACAAATATACAGGAGCAAGAGGAAAGTCAGGTGGCTCTGATGCAAATGCAGAATTTGTTGCATACGTTAGAAACATATTAGAAAGCAACAACATTGCATACCAAGTTGCCGAACTTGGAAAAGTAGATGTAGGTGGAGGCGGAACAATCGCTTACATTTTAGCAAATAAAGGTGTAGAAGTATTAGACTGTGGGATTCCAGTATTATCAATGCATTCACCATATGAAGTAACAAGCAAATACGATATATATCAAGCACATAGAGCATACGAAGCATTTTTAAATGCATAAAAAGAAAGAGCACATCAACTTTGAAGTGCACCCCAAATGTTAGACAAAATTTAATATTTGGAGGTGTATTTTTTATGAGTAAATATTCAAATAAATTTAAATTAGAAGTAGTACAGTAATAATATAAACAAAAGGCACATCTAACGGAAAAAAACATATTATATGTATAGAGGAGGTAATTATCAAGTACGGCAAAAATAAATACAGGCATATAAATTTATCAAAAAATAGAGATAAAAAATGTTATCGATTATTTATAAATGCAGTAAAACTGCATAGGAAGGAGAAAAATATGAAACAAGCTTGGGAAGACTTAAAAAGCTTTGTCACAGTAGCATTTTCTTTAACGGTTATCGTTTTAATTATAATTGTTGCAATAAATAAAAACTGGGAAGTTTTTCAACTTGTATTTACACTGTTTTCAAGTATATGTGCATCGGTTTTTACCTACTATTTTACAAAGACATCAAAAAATAATGATAGCAAAAACAATGATGAGAGAGGAGTAAAATAAATGAAAATTATAGATAAAGGATTGCAATTCAACAGTAACAATTCTCCAATGAAAAAAATTGAAGGAATAGGACTTCACCATTCTGGAGTAACAGTACTACAAAGTGTTGAAGTAATTCACAATTACCATAAAGGCAAAGGGTGGGCTGGAATAGGATATCACTATTATGTAAGAAAAGATGGCTCTATATATAGAGGCAGACCAGAAAATATGGCAGGAGCACATTGCAATGGTATAAATAGTATAAGCATAGGAATCTGTGCAGAAGGTAACTTTAACGAAGAAATTATGCCAAATGTGCAAAAACAAGCATTGCTAGAATTAGTAAAAGATATTAAATCAAGATATGACATTAAATGGATACAAGGACACAAAGAAATATTATCTACGAGTTGCCCAGGAACAAATTTTCCTTTAGAAGAAATAAAAAATGTAATTGCAAATCAAGAAACACCACAAATAACAAACTCAATAGAAGACTTAGCACAAAAAGTAATTGCAGGAGAATATGGAAATGGAGACGAAAGAAAACAAAAACTTGGCTCATTATACAATGAAGTGCAAAATAAAGTTAACGAGATTTTATTAGGTAAAGCTTCTACAACTAAAAATAATGAAGAATTAGCAAATGAAGTTATTGAAGGAAAATGGGGGAACAACCCTGAACGAAAACAAAAATTAATAAAAGCGGGTTACGACTATGATGCTATTCAAAAACTAGTAAATCAAAAATTAAAATAAAGAAAGGAAAGGGGCTGTAAAAAAAGTCCCAAAGAAAAAAGAGATTTGAGTTAAGATTTTA
>CAVFFR010000040.1:0-6213 GCA_963621875.1 Bacteroidaceae bacterium
AAGCAATTTTATAAATCTTAATTGATTTGAGTTTTAGCTCATTAATTTGTTTTTTATGGTAGTACAAATAACTACCGCTATTGGTCTTTTTTTCAAAGGTTTGTTATTTACTTTTCAATGTACTTCTTCGTTGCTCATTTTTTAAAATGTGTAACGAAACTTATTGTACTACTTTTAAAGTATAATGTCAATACATTTTTTAAATTTTTTCAAATTATTTTTGCCTTTTTTAAGTGCAAAATAATAAACTAGTAATTTCGCTTTCGTTTAATGCCATTTTTTACTAATTTATATCATATAATATATCTATATACTTAGTACATTATCCATCTTACCATATAGGTCGACTGTTGTCAATAGTTTTTTTATTTTATTTTGTATTTTTTGGTAAATATTTATTTTGTTTTAGTTTTTGTTTTTTTAGTATACAAAAAAATTCCCGGATTTCTCTGGGAATTTTTGTAGCATATACTTCTTATTTTAAACTTTTGCCCAAAACCAATTTAAGCTATCATCTATACTCTTTTTCTTTTCTATCTTAGCTTGGATATCATCTACCCATAAATAAGATACAAACGATAAGAATATAAATCCAAAATCAACTCCTATACTTCTTGCTATTGCATGGTATACATCTTCACTTATATTTGGTATAAGCATTAACTCCATAGCGTGGCATACTAGTATTATTAAAAATACAAATAGCATTATAGCTGGTAATGCACTTTTGTGTAATTCTTTTCCTAAGAATAATATTAGTCCAAAAAGTATAACAGCTAAAAGTACAGTTATTATGTTTGTAAAATTAATAAATGGCATTTGTGTTTCCTCCTTTATTTTAACTTTTGTTCTATTAATTTTGCTAGAGCTTCAGCTTTAGCTTTAATATAACCTTGATCTTCTCCTTCTATCATAACTCTTACTAATGGCTCTGTTCCAGAAGGTCTTATAAGAACTCTACCGTTCCCCGAGAATTCTTTTTCTAGTTTTTCTATTGCTTCTTTTATCTCTGTATCCTTTTCATAATCATATTTTTTATCCGAAGATACCTTTGCATTAACCAATACTTGCGGATATACCTTTATTATATCACATAACTTTGAAATTGAAATATTTTTCTCTAGCATTATTTTTACTAACATTAGCGATGTTAAAATTCCATCTCCTGTTGGATTATAGTCTAACATTATAATATGTCCTGATTGTTCCCCTCCTAAATTATATCCATTTGCAAGCATATTTTCAAGAACATATCTATCTCCAACTTTTGTAGCTTCAAAGTTGATACCATTTTCTTTAGCATATTTTCTTAAACCTAAATTACTCATTACTGTTGCTACTAATGTGTCTTTTTTTAGTTTTCCTTTTTCTTTTAAGTAGTTTGATATTATTGCCATTATACAATCGCCATCAACTAGTTCTCCTTTTTCGTTAACAGCTAAACATCTATCTCCATCTCCGTCATATGCTATTCCTAAATTACATTTATTTTCTACAACAAATTTTTGTAGTCCTTCCATATGTGTTGAACCACAGTTTTCATTTATATTTATTCCGTCAGGTTGATTATTTATTATATAATGTTTTATTCCTAATTTTGCAAATACTTTTTCGGCAATTTGATATGTAGCTCCATTAGCAGTATCCAGTGCTACTACAAAATTCTCTTTATCTATATTTTCTAATTCTTCTTCAAAGTTTTTTCTAAAGAAATATACATATTCTTCAAGTAAGTCCTCTCTATTTTCCGCAACTCCAATTTTATCATTTATTGCAGTCAATTCTTCTAATTTTCCTGAGTCCATTACTTCTTCTATTTCTTCTTCTAATGTATCTGGAATTTTCATCCCCTTATTGCTAAAGTATTTTATTCCATTGAATTCATATGTATTATGTGATGCTGATATTACTACACTTGCATCTGCTTTATATCTTTTTGTTAAGTATGCAACTCCTGGTGTTGGGATAACTCCAAGTTGTTTTACGTTTGCTCCATAGCTCAAAAATCCAGCTGTCATTGCTGACTCTATTAGAGTTCCTGATATTCTAGTATCTCTCCCTATAAATATTGTTGGTGTATGGTCTGTGTGTTTTGATAAAACATAGGCTCCAGCTTTTGCTACCTTGTATACTAACTCTGGTGTTAATTCACTGTTTGCAATTCTTCTGATTCCATCTGTTCCAAAGTATTTTCTCATATTAGTATAACTTCCTGTTCTTTTTGTATTTAGATTTTTAAAAATCTATAAAACCTTATTTTCATTTATTATATTATATCTTTTATTATGTAAAAAATGCAATAGTTTTTACGAAAAAGATATTGCAAAAATTGTTATATTTTTACCCTAATATATTTATTTCTTTTTCAAGTTGTTTTAAAAAATATTGTTTATTAGACTTTATTTCTTTTGGTTCAAGTTCTTTTGCTTGTTGTATTGCTTCACCTATTTTATCAAAATCTTCCAGTGCTATTATATATCCTTTTTTTGAGAAATTTTCTAATATTTGAAGTTGATGGTCATTAACATGTTCACCGTATTCTTTTAGTCTGGCTGCAGCCACTATTTTCTTTCCTTTTTCTAAAGCGGTTAATATCGTTCCAACTCCTGCGTGGCATATTACTATATCAGCTTTTTCTATATATTCCTCAAACTGTTCCACCGGCATATAGTCTATTATAGTCATATTATCCGATTTAAATTTTGTACTCCCCGCTTGCACTACTATTTTCTCTCTTTTGCTAATCTTTTTTTCATCTATTGCTTTTTGTACAGCTTCTAAAAGTCTAGGAAATTTTTTGTCTTGAGTTCCTAATATTACAAATATCATTTAATATAGCCACCCCCAACATACTGATTTTGGATATATTTTGTGCATTTCTTCCCATTGTACAACAAAAGTATCTGCTATTGGATACACTAACTTTCCAGCTACTGTTCCACTTGTTCTGTTTGCAAATGTTTCTATAAATATAATTTTACTTCCAAATATCTTTGCTATATAGCACATTGGAACCGCAGTATGTGTTCCTGTTGTTACTACTACTTCTGGTTGATATTTAAAGAAGTAATATAAGCTTATGAAACAATTCGCTATAAATTTAAATATATAGCTTATAGGATACTTTTTTGTTCCATATATTAAGAAACTCATTTTGTCTCCATATTTCTTTTTTAAGCTTTTATCTACTTTAGTGTTCTCGGTTACTATATGGTAATCATATTTTTTGAATAGTGTTTTCAGTTGCATTAATTCATTTAGATGTCCACCTGTGCTTGCTATAAATAGTACTTTCCTTTTTGGTTCATCTTGATCGTTTTCCTCAACTAGTTTTTTCGGCTTATTAGCTCTGTTCTTTTTTATTTGTGATACAATTAGTGCTATAGCCAACACTATTATAACTCCTGTCATTGCTCCTACTGTGTCTAAACATATATCTGCAAATTCTCCGCTTCTTCCTGGTACAAACTTCTGGTGCAGTTCATCACTGCTTGCAAATAGAAGTGCAAACATAGTGCTAAAGTCAAATTTATAAACTCTTTGCCATTTAAAAGTTTCACTAGCACACATTAATAGAATTCCAAGTAGCATATAAACACTAAAATGTGCAATTTTTCGAACTATCGGGTCAAATATTTGTACAGCTAACTCATCATTTTCTATGTTGAATATTTTAAGTAACATTACTGTGAATCGTGAGCTGGTGTTTTTAGACACTTCTCCACTTTGGCTAGAAAAACTAAATATTTTACAGCACAAAATAATTATACAGATTATTAAAATATATCTAATTATATGTTTTAAAATATTTTTGTTCATTCCAATTATCCTCTTACATTTTTTCTGGGACTTGTATTCCTAACAGATTTAATCCCTTTTCCAAAACTGTTTTTACCATATATGTCAAATACAGACGTGCATCTTGAGTTTCTTTATCTTCTCCAATTATATGGCAGTTATTATAAAAGCTACTAAATCCTTGCGCAAGATTTATTAAATATCTTGCAAGAACTGATGGTTCTTCTTTTTCTGTTACACTTTTTAATACTGTATTAAAATTGTATAATATATTTATTACATTTTGAGAGTCTTTGTCATTTAGTTTTTCTACATTAACATCTTTGATGTTTGGAATATATCCAGCTTTTTCTAATACACTCTTTGCTCTTACTGTTATATATTGAACATAAGGGCCTGTTTCTCCATTGAAGTTTAACATTATATCCCAGTCAAATATTTCATCTTTTATTCTGCTATTTGATAAGTCATTAAATATAACTGCTCCAATTCCAACTTTTTTAGCAACATCTTCTTTGTTTTCCAAGTTAGGATTTTTATTTTCTATTACTTTTCTGCTTTTTTCTATTGCTTCATTTAGTAATTCTTCTAGTTTTATTATTTTCCCCTCTCTTGTAGACATCTTTCCTGTTTTTAATAAAACCATACCAAATGGCACATGTACAAGTCCATTTGTATATTTAGAATCTAATCCTAAATATTTTGCTGTTGCAAATACTTGCTTAAAATGTAGAATTTGTTCATATGATGTTACATATATAGCTTTATCAAAATCATATGTTCTTGCTCTGTACATTATCGCAGCTAAATCTCTAGTTGCATATGTAGTTGATCCATTTGACTTAATTATTAAACAAGGTGGCATTTCTTCACCTAATTTTACTACTTTTGCTCCTTCTGATTCTTCTAGTTTGCCAGATTTATCTAGTATGTCTATTATTTCAGGCATTTTATCTGAATAAAAAGCTTCTCCATTAAGTGAGTCGAACTTTACTCCTAAAATATCATACACTTTATTAAATTCTTTCAAACTTAGATTTCTAAACTTTTGCCATAATTGAGTACAATATTCATCTCCATCTTCTAATTTCTTGAAATTATTTCTGCAATTTTCTAATACGCTTTCATCTTCTTTGCAAAGGTTGTTTATCCTTATATAAATCTTAGTTAACTCGTCTATTGGATTTTCGTCTATATTATACTCATTCCCCCAGCGTTTATAGCCTTCTATTAATTTCCCAAATTGTGTTCCATAATCTCCTAGATGGTTTATTCCTGTAACATTGTATCCTAAATATTTATATATGTTATATAAAGCTTGTCCAATAACAGTTGAACGCAAATGTCCTATATGAAATGGTTTTGCTATGTTTGGTGCCGAATAATCTATTACTATATTTTGTGCTTTTTCTAATTTTCCAGCTCCAAAGTTTTCCTTTTCCTTGTCAAATTCATTTACAACTTCTTGTGCTATATAGTTTTTATTCAACCTAAAGTTTAAGAAACCATTTACTGCATTTATTTCTGATATTTCTTTTGTATTTACTAAGTTTTGTAAGATTTTTTCTTTTATTTCTTCTGCTATTGTGACTGGTGCTTTTTTTAATTCTTTTGCTAATATAAAGCAAGGGAAAGCATAATCACCATTAGAGGTGTCTTTTGGCACCCCTATATTTTCTAATATTTTCTCTTTATCTATATTTGTTGCTCTTTCTATTTCTTCTGCTATTATCTGCTTAAAGTCTTTCATATTTATTCTTTCCTTTCCTAAGATTAGATTATTCTAATCTCCAAGGCAAATACCAACATCTCTTGCAGTTTTTACTAAATCATCATCCATTTTTATTTTTCTTAAATTGCTTAATGGTGTATTTCCTGAAACAGCACCTATCTCTTTGTTCTGCCCTACTACATCTTCTAAAGTTGCATAGTCTAATTTTCCATTTTTCATAACTGCTATTGTTCCAAATTTTCCTTCCATTGCAAGTTCCATTGCTTTTGCTCCATATTTTGTTGATAATACTCTATCAAATGCAGTTGGTGTTCCTCCTCTTTGCATATATCCAAGAACTGTGCATCTTGCTTCAAATCCTGTTAGTTTTTCTAATTGTTTTGTTACAATTTCTCCAGCTCCTCCAAGTTTTGTATTGTCTACTCCTGCTCCATTATCTCTTACATTTTCTACAGAAATATCTCCACCTTTTGGAGTTGCTCCTTCTGCAACAACTACTATACTGAAACGCTTTCCTACTTTTGCTCTTTCTTGTATTTTTTCTACTGTTTTGTGTATATCATATGGTATCTCTGGAATAAGAGCTATGTCTGCTCCTCCTGCTATTGCAGATTCTAATGCTATCCAACCTGCATATCTTCCCATTACTTCTAGTACCATTATTCTATGATGTGTTTCTCCTG
>CAVFFR010000041.1:0-5626 GCA_963621875.1 Bacteroidaceae bacterium
AAAAAAAATCAAGAGAAAGAAAATATAAAAATAAATAAAATAATTAATGCTTATATAAAAAATATAGAAAAATTAAATTCCGAGAATAAATCAGACTCAAAACAATTTTATATTGTAATAAAACAAACAGTAGAAAAAAACACAGAAAATATTTACATAGAGCAAATAAATGATAATATAAACAAAATAAGAGATAATTTATCTAGATGTGGAAACAAAGTTACTAGCATCAATTCAAAATATGAAATAGAGAAAATTTTATATAATTATTTATATTTAAAAAACGAAAAATAAAAAGGAGGAGACTATAAAAAATATTTTAAAAAAACAAAAAAATAATAAAATAAAAATTAGTAAAAATATAAAAGATGAGCTTAGCCCATCATATATTGATTTATCTGATCCTAAATATATAGAAATTGAGGATAAATATTGTTCATCAATTTTAGTAGTGGACTATTACAGAGAACAAAATGATTTGATTTTCAAATCATTAATAGATGCAAATATTAACATAAATATGTCTATTTTCTATGAAATAACAGATTCTAATAAAATAATAAAAGATTTAACATACAATATAGGAAATGTTTCTGTTGATTTAGAAAATAGTAACAAAAATAGACAAGATATAGATATTGTAGAATTTACATATGATGATGCAAAATATATTAGAAAACAATTACAATTAGAAAATGAAGATTTTTATTATTTATATACATATATTACTGTATACTCAGACAATTTAAAAGAATTAAAAAATAATATAGAAAAAATAGAAGGAATATTACAAGGTAAAGGAATAAAAACTAAAAGAGCGTATTTCAGGCAAGAGCAAGCTTATATATCAACATTACCATTAATGATTAACAATAAAGATGTAAAAAATGCAACAAAGAAAAATATATTAACCAGTGGACTAGTTGCAACATATCCATTTATATCATCTTCTATTTTTGACGAAAAAGGAATATTTGTAGGAAAAAATATTTATAATAATTCATTAATTTTTATTGATAGATATGATGAAAATAAATATAAAAATGCAAATATGTGCGTGTTTGGGACAAGCGGAGCAGGTAAGTCATACTATACAAAATTAAATATATTAAGATATAGGCTTTTAGGAATAAATCAATATATAATAGACCCAGAAAGAGAATATAATAATTTAACAAATGCTCTTGAGGGAACTCTATTAAAGTTAGGACCAAATTCTGAAACATATATAAATATATTTGATATTAGAAAAGAGAGCATAGAAAATGGAGAAAAAGGTTTTCTAGCAAGCAAAATAATAAAATTAATAGGTTTTTTTAATTTAATTTTTGGAGAATTAAACGAAGAAGAAAAAGGTTTAATTGAAGAAAAAATAATTATAACCTACAAGAAAAAAGGAATTAATTTTAACGACAAATCATTATATAAAAATATTAATAAAAAAACATTTAAAAATACAAAAGATATGCCATTATTAGAAGACTTTTATAACGAATTAGGAAAAGATGAAAGAACAAGAAAATTTCAAATAAAACTAATTCCTTTTGTAAAAGGATCTCTGAATTTCTTTAATAAATATACCAACATAAAATTAAATAATAAAATAATTGTAGCTGATGTATATGAATTAGGAGAAGAAAATTTAAAATATGGAATGTACATATTTGCGGAACTGTTTTGGGATAAAATAAAAGAAAATAGAAAAGAAAAAAAGGCAATATATTTAGATGAGATATGGAGACTAATTGGAGTAACTTCAAATAAGATTGTTGCAGGTTTTGTATATAAAATATTTAAAACAATAAGAAAATATGGTGGAAGTGCAGTTGCAATTACACAGGACATATCTGATTTGTTTAGCTTAGAAGAAGGAAGATTTGGAACGAGTATTTTAAACAACTCAAGTATAAAAAGCTTTTTTGCCCTTGAAGAAGAAAATATTAAAATATTAAAAAAATATTCAAATATTTCTGAAAAGGAAGAAATAGAAATAAAAAATCTAAAAAGAGGGGAAACATTAATTTTTGTAGGTGAAAATCATTTATTGGCAGAGATTAAAAGCTTTGAATTTGAAGATAAAATAATTAATGAAAAAGTGGAGGATCAAAAAATATGAATGAAATAATAGTAAACCAAAATTTAAATAATTCATTAACAGAAGAAAAAAATCAAACTAATTTTCTAGAAACAAGTATAGGGAAAGCTGTAAATGCTGGATTAAATATACGGAATTAGGTGTCTATTACCAGACTTAATCGAAGACGAAATAATTGAAATAAAAGATAGTTTTATAGAAAGTGGATTTAAAGAAGGAATAAAAACAGCAATAGACTCAGCGGTCAATTTAGGGAAAAGTGCAATTGGAATAGTTACAGGAAAATTTGAAAATGTAAATCAAATGCAAATAGCAGTAAAGACAGGTGGTATAATAGATGGAATTTCAAATGTATTAAATTATACAATTAATAAAGTTGTAGAAAAAGGAAAAATACCATATGATGTAGGAAATATAATTAAAAGAGGAAAAAATGCAATATTAAATAATATAACAAAAAATATAGAAAATGAATTTGAAAATCAGGTTGACAACATTGAAAAGTTAAATAAATACATAGAAAATTGGAAGAACAATTATCAAAATAAAAATTTTGAAGGAATGCAAAGAGAATATGAAAAAATTAGGAATAAAATAAAAGAAGTTGCTCCAATAGAAACAACAATAAATAGTGCTAGAGAAGTAGAAAATTTGCATAAATTAATAAAAAATAATGGACAAAAATTCGACTTAACAAAAGAACAACTTGAACTAGTAAAAGTACTGTAAAAACACCTAAAAAACTAGAAAAAATAGCATTTTTCACTTGCAAAAATTTACGCGTTTTAGTATAATACAAGCATAGAGAATTTACAGAAAAGAGGTAAATATATGGACTCAAAAGACATAGAAAACAGAGATGGCAAAATAATAGAGAGAGACATCGAAACCGAGATGAAAACTGCGTATATTGATTATGCAATGAGTGTAATTGTTTCTAGAGCTTTGCCAGATGTAAAGGACGGGTTAAAGCCAGTACACAGAAGAATTTTATATACAATGTATGAGGATGGATTAACATCTGATAAACCATATAGAAAGTCAGCAACTACTGTTGGTGATGTGCTTGGTAGATATCATCCACATGGAGATGCTTCAGTATATGATGCAATGGTTAGAATGGCACAAACTTTCTCACTAAGATATCCATTAGTGGATGGACATGGGAATTTTGGTTCAATAGATGGAGATGGAGCTGCTGCTTACCGTTACACAGAAGCGAGAATGTCGAAAATAGCAGAAACAATGCTAACAGACATAGAAAAAAATACAGTAAAATTTATACCGAATTTTGATGATAGACTTCAAGAGCCAGCTGTATTACCAGCAAAGATACCAGCATTATTAGTAAATGGATCATCAGGAATTGCAGTAGGAATGGCAACAAATATTCCACCACATAACTTAACAGAGGTTATTAATGGAATAATAAAAATAATAGATGAAGATGAAGTAACAGACGAGCAACTAATGCAAATAATAAAAGGTCCAGATTTTCCAACAGGAGGTATTATACTTGGAAGAGAAGCAATAAAACAAGCATATACAACAGGTAGAGGAAAAATAACAGTAAGAGCAGAAGCAGAAATAGAAGAATCAAGTAATGGAAAACAAAAAATAATTGTTACATCATTACCATATCAAGTAAATAAAGCAAAATTAATTGAAAATATTGCTAACCTAGTAAAAGAAAAAAGAATAGAAGGAATAGCTGAGCTAAGAGATGAATCTGATAGAGAAAATGCTGTAAGAATTCATATAGGATTAAAGAAAGATGCAAATGCAAGAGTTGTACTAAATCAGTTATACAAGAATACTCAAATGCAAGATACTTTTGGAATTATAATGCTAGCACTTGTTGATGGCGAACCCAAAATATTAACATTAAGACAATGTTTAGATTATTATATTGATCACAGAAAACATGTAATATTGAAAAGAACTCAATTTGACCTAGATAAAGCACTTGCCAGAGCTCATATATTAGAAGGATTAAAAATAGCATTAGACAATATTGATGAGGTAATAAATATAATTAGATCATCATATGACGATGCAAAAGAAAAATTAATGCAAAGGTTTGGACTTTCTGAAATACAAGCTCAAGCAATTTTAGATATGAGATTAAAAACATTATCAGGTTTACAAAGAGAAAAAATAGAAGACGAATATAATGAATTAATGAAATTAATTGCTCATTTAAGAGAAATATTAGGTAGTGAAAAACTAGTGTTCCAAGTAATAAAAGAGGAATTGATAGAAGTTAAAGAAAAATTCGGAGATGAGAGACTTACAAAAATAGTTGCAGCAGAAGGAGAGCTTAACGAAGAAGATCTTATAAAAGAAGAACAAATGGTTGTTGCATTTACACACTTTGGTTATATAAAAAGAATGCCAATAGATACATATAAGAGCCAGAGAAGAGGTGGAAAAGGAATAACCGGCATAGCTACAAGGGAAGAAGATTTTGTTAAACAAATATTTACAACATCTACGCATGATACAGTTTTATTCTTTAGTAATAAAGGAAAACTATATAAGCTAAGAGGATATGAAATTCCTGAAGCAGGAAGAACAGCAAAAGGAACAGCAATAGTTAACTTATTAAGCTTAGATGCAGGAGAAAAAATATCAGCGATTATTCCAATTTCTAATTTTGAGGAAGGCAAATATCTTTTAATGGCGACAAGAAATGGATTAATTAAAAAGACAGCACTACAAGAATATAATTCAACGAGAAAAACAGGATTACTTGCTATTACTCTAAAAGATAATGATGAACTTATCGATGTAAGATTAACAGATGGAGAAGACAATGTAGTTCTTGTAACAAGCAAAGGAATGTGCATAACATTTGATGAAAAAGATGTTAGACCTGTTGGAAGATCTGCACAAGGAGTCTTAGGAATAAGACTTGATGAAGATGACTTTGTAATAGGAATGGAATCAATTCTTGCAGATAATAAAAACGCAACATTATTAGCAATTACAGAAAATGGATTTGGAAAGAGAACAGAACTTGATGAATATAGAGTACAAAATAGAGGAGGCAAAGGTGTAATAACATACAAGATTACTCCAAAAACAGGAAATATAGTAGGAATAAGAGTTACAACTGAAAACGATGATGCAATGCTAATAACAAATTCTGGTACAATAATAAGAATTAAAGTAAAAGATGTAAGTATTTTAGGAAGAGCAACACAAGGTGTTACATTAATGAGAACAAGTGAAGATGAAAAAGTAGTAAGCATCGAAACATTAGCACCAGAAGAAGAATAAAATGAAAAGAAAGTAGATTTTCTACTTTCTTTTTTTTAGAGATATGATAAAAGCAAACAATAAGGAGTGAAAAAAGTTACATAACAACATATCAAATTAATTAAATAATTTAAAATACAGAGAAAAATAAAACAAAATAAATTTTATTTAAGATATATATTTTTTAAATATATAATTAATAAAAATAATTAAAAATAAAAAATAGAAAGAAATTAAAATAAAATTAAATAAATAAAAATAATAAAAAAC
>CAVFFR010000042.1:0-5572 GCA_963621875.1 Bacteroidaceae bacterium
TCTATCTTTGGTTGTAATAATTTTACTTCTTTTTCCTTTTTTGTTTCTTCCAAACACATTCCTCCTTTAGATATTCTTAGCAAGTAATATTACATTCTTTTTTGGGATTTTATTTCAGATCCAATTTTTTTAGATTAAAATTTAAATTCATATGAATCAATTGTTATATAACAACCTTATTATAACGCCTAGGTACTGATTTGTCCAGCAAAATCGTATGTCAAAGTTCGACAAAGTAATTTATTTTTATATAAATATAAATCATTTTCCAAATCACAAAAAAAACATCCACCCTAAAAATTTTTCTCTTTAAAGTGGATGTTTATATTTTATTCAATTGAATTTATCATTTCATTGCTATTCTCTAAATCTTTTGCTTCTTGTTCTTTCTTTTCAAGTTCTGCTTTTACTTCTTCTAGTCTATCTATTAAAGTTTGTAGCTTTTTAGTATCTTTTCCTATTTGTTCCCAGTCACTACTTTGTGTTGAAGTTTTTAAATTGTTGTTAGCTTTTATAATTAATGAAACTAGTTCATCTATATTATCAGAATTTTCAACTTCTATATTTACAGCGTATTGAGAAACTAGATTTGTTAAAGCCTGTGTTAATGTGTCTCCTATTGCAACTTTTGTTCCAGATGCTACCACTACCTTTTTAAGTACTGGAAGTGAATCTGTTTCATTTACATATTGTTGGTATATAGGTTCTACATATAATAATGTATTATCAATCGGAACTATTATGATGTCTTTTGAAATTTTGGTTCCAGTTACATTTAAGCTATCAATTTCTTTTGATATTCTTTCATCTTGACTTAATTGTGTATCTAATTGCATAGGACCTAACACATTGCTGTCCTCTGTGTAGTTATACAACTTTAATACATTGTTTCCATTCTCATCGCAAGATCCTACTAAATATGCTTTTATATTTTGCTTACCATATGGTGTGTATGGTAATACTAGCCCTAATCTTGAAGAATTGCTGTCAGATGTTTTTAGCATTGTATAATATGGTTTTATTGCAGTTCCTTTCGTTGATGTCATCTTACTGCTTGTATTATGTGTTGCAACATCCCATATATCATCACTTCTGTATAATACGTCAGGTTGAATGTTGTGATATCTCTCTAATACTTCTGCTTGTATACTATATAGATATTCTGGATATACAAAATGATTGCTTATATCTTCTGGTATTTCTTCTTCTGAGAATAAGTCTGGATATATTTTTTCATAAACCATAGCTATTGGATCTGATTTGTCTGTTCTATAGAATGTTACTTCTCCTGTATATGCATTGATTATTACTTTTACAGAATTTCTAATATAATTTATCTCTTTTTTAGTAATTCCATTGTTTTCCAGCATTATCCTTTGTGAATATGGATAGTTATTGCTTGTTGTGTACGCATCTAGTACCCATACAAGCTCTCCATTGTTTCTAATTACTAAATAAGGATTTTGATCGTACTCTAAATATGGCATTACAGTTTTTGCTCTTTGGATTATATTTCTATTTGTTATTATTTTGCTATCATTTTTTACATTACCTGAGAATACTAGGTTTACATCCTGCTCTCTTAATGATAAAACTAATCTATCCAAGAAGTTTGCCTTTAATCCTGCAGGTCCGTCATACGTATTTTCTGTATTACTTAATGCATTTTCTGTTGGGTAATCAAATTCTTTTTTATTGTTGCTATTTGTTACAACAGTACTATTTGTTTCAAGTCCAAAATATATTCTTGGTTCAGATATATTCACGACTTCATCTGTTTGTTCAAATGATTTTTGTATATGATTTATATTTCCTGATGATGTTGTGCTTGTTGCAGATGTTATTATTGCTCCAAATCCATGTGTGTATTCATATGTTTTATTGTTATAAGTAGCTTTAGCATTGGCTATTTCTCTTGGAGTTATATACACTAATTGTTGTTTGTTATCTATTGTATAAATGCCAATTTGTGATCTTGTAAATTTGTAGTATCCTTTTGTAGTTTGTGAGCCTTCTAAATCTTTTAATACATTTTCTGCATTTGCTATTGGTATATTGTTTATTGTTTCAGAGTTTTCTGTAATAGCTGATTGAGTTATTGTTCCCTCATCTTTTATAACTTCTTCCTCGATATCTATCCCATAAGCTACTTTAGTATTTTTAATATTTTCTTCTATATAGGATCTTTCTTTATCTAACTCATTTGAGTTTACATATATTAGGTTAAAGCCTAACATTCCTATTGCTAATATTACTAAATATGAAGGTACTATTAATAATGCTTTGATTACTTTTTTAGTATTTCCTTTTGTAAATTCTTTTATTGCTTTAAATACTGAGAATACCATAAGTACCGAAAGCAAGACATATCCCCATAATCTAATGGTTGTTTCTGTTATTCCTGCACCAAATATAGAATAGTTTTCTGTTTGTTCATCACTTAGTACTATAAACTTCTGTACTCCAATATTTTGTGTTAGTAGTAATATAAGTATTGCAAATATAACAATTGTTTTCTTTAAATTAGAAAATGCTTGTTTCTCTATGCTACTTTTCTTTACCGATTCTCTGCTTATTCCATCAAAATATACATTAAATACTATTAAATAATATATCGCCATATATACTGTTGCTACAATTATAGCTATCAGTGCATACAATGTTATTAACTCTAGGAATGGCCATATGAATACAAAGTATCCTATATCTAGTCCAAATACTGGATCTGTTGCCACAAATTGTGTATTATAAAAACATGGTAAAGCTTTTTGTAATATATAGCCCGATGTTGCTATTGTTACAATTGTTGCTATGATAAAAGCTATTGATTTTTGAGGAAGTTTTGGCATTGCTTTTTTTTCATCTTCAAAAAATGTTTTTAATCCATCTTTTATTTTACTCGTTGAAATATAAATAATTGTAAATACTATTATAAAATTGAGTATTGACGTAATACTTATATTTCTAAAGTTTTGCCAAAATATTGGCAAATAGCTTTCACCAATTTCTTTTATTTCTAGATATTGTCCTCTTTCTATAATATATAAAATTATAGCTGCAAGTATTAAAACTATTGTTACTATTGTTTTTCTTGCTTTGTTTTGTTTAGCATTTTTATTAATTTTTGTTTCTTCTTTTTGGTTTTGTTCTATAGTTTCCACATTTTCTGCTTTTTCTGTCACTTTAATTTCTTCTGTTGCTGATTGTTTTTCCTTATTTTCCTTCAATCTTTATACCTCCTTAAATTAAAGCCTTTACAAAATCTTCACTATTAAATATTTCCATATCATCTATTTGTTCACCAACTCCAATGAATTTTACTGGAACTTGGTTCTCATTTACTATTCCTATAACAGCTCCGCCTTTTGCTGTTCCGTCTAATTTGGTTAAAATAATTCCTGTAATGTCAACTGTTTCTTTAAATGCTTGTACTTGCATTATAGCATTCTGTCCAGTTGTTGCATCTAGTACCATTAAAACTTCCTCGGAAGCATCTGGTAGCTCTTTGTCTATTACTTTCTTTATTTTTACTAGTTCATCCATTAAGTATTTCTTATTATGTAGTCTACCTGCTGTATCACAAATTAATACATCTGCATTTTTTTCTTTTGTTATTTTTATTGCATCATATACAACAGAAGCAGGATCTACTCCTTCTTCTCTTTTTACGATTTCACATCCAGCTCTATTTGCCCATATTTCTAGTTGTTCTACTGCTGCTGCTCTAAATGTATCTGCCGCTGCAACCACTATTTTCTTACCATCTTTTCTTAATCTATTTGCTATTTTTCCAATTGAAGTTGTTTTTCCAACTCCATTTACTCCAACTACTAATATTACTGATGGCTTTGTTTCTAAATTTAGTTTTTTATCTGTTTTATCAAATATTGCTTGTATCTCATCTCTTAAAGCTTGTTTTACTTCTTCCGCATCTTTTAAATTTTCTTTTTTTACTCTTTCTTTTAAATTGTTTATTATTGTTACTGATGTATTCGCTCCTACATCAGACATTATCAGTGCTTCTTCTAGCTCCTCTAGTAATTCTTCATCTACTTTTCTAAAATTACTAAATATACCATTCATCTTTTCATCAAATGATGTTTTGGTCTTGTTTAAACCAGTTTTTAATTTTTCAAAAAATCCCATGTTGTTTTCCTTTCAATAATATACTTTTGTAAATTTTTCCACATATCAATTATACACTATATTGTCCAATTTTTCAATAGTAGAAAAAATCCTGGGAAGTGTCTCGGAAAGTGTCTTCTTGACTTTTCATTTAGTTTTATTATATTATAGCAATAATTGGAGGTGTATTATGGATGATAATACAAAATTAGAAATAGCAATTGAAATTATGTCTGCTAAAATAGCAAAAGTATCAAAAGAAGTTTGTATTGATAAAGATGATAAACTAAAAGAATTAATGGAAGAAAGAAACAGAATGTATAAATTTGATAGAAATGTTGTCAACAAAATTATAACTGTTTATGGAAAAGAATTACACTAAAAAGAAGGGCACTATTTATGAATAATGAAGAAATTTTTAAAAAGTATAAATTAACAGATTTAGAACATGACAGAATATATGAAGAAATTAAAAACATTTATATTTCAGGAATGCAGCCTCAAGAGCATCCTATATCAGTAATTGTTGGTGGACAGCCTGGCTCTGGAAAGTCTGGACTTTTAGGATATTCATCTAAAATGTTCCCAGACAACAATGTAATCATAATAAATAGTGATGAGATAAAGCAATTTCATCCTAAAAATACTGAAATAGCAACATTATATCCTGATTTATATACATCAATCACTGGACAGGAAAGTGACCCTTGGACAAGTAAACTATTCAAGGACTTAAGAATGTTAAATTATAATATCATTTTTGAGATACCTATGAAAAATATTAGGATCGTGGATGGCTCTATAAAAGAACTACAAGCACTTGGTCATACTGTTATTATTAGAGTTCTTGCTACCTGCGATGTAGAAAGCAGAATATCTATATTAGAAAGATATGAAGGTCAAGTTCAAACAAGTGGTTGGGGCAGGCTTGTTTCCCCCGAGCTTCATAATGCAGCATATACAGGAATGCCAGAAACTGTAGATTTTATTGAGCAAAATGGTTTTTATGACATTTTAGAAGTATACACAAGAGGAAAAGATCCAACCGAGCCAAATCTTGTGTATTCTCAACACAATGAAACGCAAAAAGAAAAAATATCAGCAGCATTAAAGGATACTGTACAAGTATCTAAAACGCCAAATTCATTTGGATATGCTAATGCCTATGATTCAATTATGGCAAAAAGGCAAGAAGAATATCACGCAGTTGTTCCTCAATCACAAAAAAGATTACGAAGTATATTGGATTCAATGAAAAAAAGAAAAGCATCAAATATAGAATTAAAAATGATTATGGATATATTTAAGTTAATAGAAGAAAAAATTGAAAAAAATCCGTTGTTATGTCCAAAAAATCAGAAAGTTGAAAATGCTGAAAGATAATAATTTATTTGGAGCGAATAAACAACAGGTTACGAACTGAGTTCTCTTTCTAAAAATATTATAT
>CAVFFR010000043.1:0-5405 GCA_963621875.1 Bacteroidaceae bacterium
AAATTTTTAAATTTTTTCAAAAATCTATTGACTTTTTATAGTTGGTCTTTCTTTTATACGAGAATTAGGTTGGAAACATAGTTCCCAACCCTATTTTTTATTTTATTAAATTCATTGTTTCTTTTGCTATCATTAATTCTTCGTTTGTTGGAATTACCCAAACTTTTACCTTAGAATCATCTGCAGATATTTCTTTTTCTTGCCCTCTAAAATCATTCTTCTCTTTATCTATTTTTACTCCCATAAATCCTAAATAATCGCACACTTCTTCTCTTGTTTCAGGAGCATTTTCTCCAACGCCTGCAGTAAACACAAGTACATCAACACCTTTTAGTGCAACCGCCATTTTTGCAATGTATTGAGCTATAATATAATGATATTGTTTTAATGCAGAAGCTGCTCTCTCGTTTCCGTTGGCTATAGCTTCTTCAACATCTCTATTATCTGCTGAAACTTGTGATAATCCTAGAATTCCAGATTTCTTATTTAATATATGCTCTACCTCTGGAATAGTAAGATTTTCTTTTTCCATAAGATAAGTTACTACAGATGGATCTAAATCTCCACTACGGCTTCCCATAGCAATTCCTGCAAGAGGTGTCAACCCCATTGTAGTGTCAACGCATTTTCCATCTTTAATTGCACACAAGCTTGCACCTTGTCCTATATGGCAGTTGATTATTTTTAATCCTTCAGCTGATACTCCCAATAGTTCTGTTACTCTTTGAGCTATATATTTGTGAGAAGTTCCGTGGAATCCGTATTTTCTTATTCCGTATTTCTCATAATATTCATAAGGAATTGGATATAAATAATGCTCTTTTGGCATTGTTTGATGGAAAGATGTATCAAACACTGCTACGTTTGGTTTTCCTGGTAGATTTTTCATACAAGCTTCTATTCCTTGAATATTTGCTGGATTATGTATAGGAGCAAATTTTGTTGATTCTTTTATTCCTTCTATAACAGAATCATCAATTATTGTTGATTCTTTAAATCTTTCTCCTCCATGAACTGCTCTATGTCCAATAGCTGTTATTTCATCTAAACTCTTTATTACAGGATATTTTTCGTTTGTAAATTGTTCTAGTATGAATTTTATTGCATCTGAATGATCTTTTGTAGGAATTTCATATTTGTATTTTTCTCCATTAACTCTATGAGTTACAAAAGAATCTTCGTGACCTACTTTCTCAAAATTTCCTTTTGCTAATACTTTTTCTGTGTCCATATCTATTAATTGATATTTAACTGATGAGCTTCCACAGTTTAAAACTAAAATTTTCATTTTTACCTCTTTCCGTCATATTGACTATTTAAATTATTTTTGTTTTTGAGCCTGAATTGCTGTTATAGCAACAACTCCGACTATATCATTTGCACTGCAACCTCTTGATAAATCATTTACAGGCTTTGATGTTCCTTGACAAAGTGGTCCATATGCTTCTGCATTGCCAAATCTTTGTGTTAATTTATATCCTATATTTCCAGCGTCTAAATCTGGGAATATTAGTATATTCGCTTTTCCTTTTAATTTGCTGTTTGGTGCTTTTAATTCTGCAACTTCTGGTATTATAGCAGCATCTAGTTGTATTTCTCCGTCACATATTAAATCAGGGACTTTGCTTCTTAATAGTGCTGTAGCTTCTACTACTTTTTCTGTTAAAGGTGATGAAGCACTGCCATATGTTGAATATGATAGCATAGCTACTTTTGGTTCTTTTCCAATTAGTTCTTTAAAACTTTTTGCCGAAGAAATTGCTATTTCTGAAAGTGCATCTGCATCAGGATATTCATTGAGTCCACAGTCTGCAAAAATAAAAGTTCCTTCTTCTCCGAAATTTTTGTTTTGTAACACCATTATAAAAAATGCTGAGACTAATTTTGTGTTAGGTGCTGTTTTTAATATTTGAAGTGCTGGTTTTAAAGTATCTGAAGTAGGATGAGATGCACCAGATACAAATCCATCTGCTGCTTCTTCTTTAACCATCATTGTTGCAAAATACCTACTATTTTCTTTTAATAATTTTTTAGCTTGCTCCAAAGTCATTCCTTTGTTTTTTCTTAATTCATATAAATCATTTGCATATTTACTAAAGTTACTAAATGTAGCAGGATTTATTATATTGACTCCTGTTAAATCAATATTTTCTTTTGAAGCTTTTTCTTGTATTTCTTCTGTATCTCCTATAAGAATTATATTTGCAATGTGTTCGTTAGTTATCATTTGAGCTGCTTGTAATACTCTTATGTCTTCACTCTCTGGTAATACAATTGTTTTAATGTCCTTTTTAGCTTCTTCTTTTATTCTTTCTATGAAAGACATTATTTATATCCCTCCTTTTTATGCTAACATATCTATTATATATTGAAAAACCAAAAAGTACAATATTTGAATAACATAAAAAATGTGTTATAATAGAAAATAATTATTAAATTAAGGAATTGATAGAATGATTTTGAGATATATAAAGCATAAAGAGGATAATTATGAATCTGTAAGGCAGGTACTTAAACAAGAATTTTTTATTTCTAGAAATCTGTTAACATATTTACGAAAAAATGAACTTGTTTTCGTAAATGGAAACTCTACATATTTAGATTTTAAATTACAAGAATCCGATGTTGTTACAGTAGAGTTTGATTTAATTGATGAAGACTGTAGCAATATTGTTCCTGTTAAAATGAATCTAAGCATACTTTATGAAGATGAATATTTGTTAATAATTAATAAACCTGCAGGTATTCCTGTTCATCCTTCTATGCTACATTTTGAAGATAGTCTTTCAAATGGTGTTAAATATTATTTTGATAGTATTAATTTAAAGAAAAAAATACGACCTGTAAACCGCCTTGATAGAAACACCTCTGGAATTGTTATATTTGCTAAAAATGCCTATATTCATAGTAGATTATCATATTTGATGGAGAGAAATCAATTTAAAAAAGAATATATTGCTATTTGCGAAGGTAAATTTGTAAATAGCTATGGAACTATTAATGCTCCTATTACACGAAAAGATGATAGTATTATTGAAAGATGCGTAAAATCTGGCGGAGATGTTGCAATTACTCATTATACAGTTGTAAAAAATTACCGTATTGATAGTCATAGTGTGTCCTTAGTTAAAATTCTATTAGAAACTGGTAGAACACATCAAATTCGTGTACATATGGCTTATATAGATCATCCTATCTTAGGCGACAGTTTATACGGCAATGCTTCTAATTTAATAGGCAGGCAAGCACTACATTCTTACAGTATTGAATTTCAACATCCCATCACCGGAAATCGTCTTACTATTACTGCAGATTTGCCAGAAGATATGAAAGTGCTAATAAATTAAAAAACACTACTATTGTTAGTAGTGTAATTTCTAAAGTGAATCTGTAAGCCGGGTTCTGTCTAGAATGGCCATTTATCTAGTACATATATTACTATATGTCTCAAGCCACCAAATTAAGAAGATGACGAGCAGTCTTAGCCTTCTTGTCTCGGTGTTGCTCCAGATGGGGTTTACACAGCCTAATATGTCACCATATTAGCGGTGAGCTCTTACCTCGCCTTTTCATCCTTACCATTTCTGGCGGTTATTTTCTGTTGCACTTTCCTTAAGGTTACCCTTACTGGACGTTATCCAGCATCATTGCTCTATGGAGCCCGGACTTTCCTCGTACGCTGCCTTTCGACCTTGCTGTACGCGACCATTTAATTTACTCTCTTTTTCTATTTTACTCCAATTTAGTTTAAAAGTCAATAATTAACGGACAGTCAAGTAGACTGTCCGTTTGAGGTCTTATAGAGCTTAGGATTTATAAATGATAATAGGAATACTAGAGTCTATGTTCTCATATAGAACTTTTGCACTATTTTTTGGCATATTTACGCAACCATGTGAACCATTGGTTTGATAAATATTCCCTCCAAATTTTCCATGTCGCCATGGCGCATCGTGAAATCCAATACCACCATTAAATGGCATCCAGTATTTCACAGGAGAAGCATATTCCGAACCATCATTGTTTGTTCCTCTTAAAACTACATCTGTAGTTTTATAGGTTAAATAGTACAAACCTGTAGGAGTACTATTGCCTCCTGCAACATTTCCTGTTATACATAAAGATTCGAGAATACATTCTCCATCTTTATACATCCATATGGTTTGTCTTGTTATGTCAAGTTCGACATATGTATTACCTATTTCTAATGGTGTAACCAAGTAAAAAGGTTCTCTTGTAAATTTTTCAGATTTAGGCAGATTTTCTTTTAACCAAATAGCTTCTTTTTCTTTGTCTAAAGACGGTAGCGAACTCTTACTTATTGGTATTATGATAGAATCTAGCCCAGTTGGCTTAAATTCAATACCTTCGTTTTGAGTTCTAACTTTTTCGTTAAGAGAATCAAGAAATTCAGGTAAATGTTTTTCTAACGAAATTTCATATTTCCCATCATTTCTTTCAACCCAATCTTTCATCACATTAGCATCAAGAGTGTAAGTAGTACCATTTCTTAGTCTATATTCCACTGTTGTGCTTAATATAGAATTGATTGCTTCTATTTGCGGTTCAAGTTTCTCGTCAATAGCCTCCCATACTTGTTCTTTTAGCTTCGAAAAATTTATTACAGTAACATTATTTTGTAATTCTGCAATAATATAGTCGGTAGCATCATCAATGGTAATTTGAATTTCTTCAGGCGTCCGTTCGAAAGTATAAGTTTGAGTTTCATCATTCCACTTAATATAAGCATTATCTAATGTAGCATCCTTGCTCCAATTTTCATTCAGTTCAGATAGATATTCTACAATATTAGACTTATTAAATTTTAATAATGCTGATATGTCATAATCTCTGTTGTATGTGAATAAAAAAAATTTTTGCCTTTTAATGAAACTTTCTAAAGTTTGATATGCTTTCGTGTCAAGACTAACTCCCAGAGTACTTGCATTTGTAATATAAGATACTTCGTCTGAAAACTGAATTTCAATTTTCTTATTTGCAAGTTTCTCCTTAATTTTGCTTTCCGCTTCCGTTGCAGTCAAAAAAGAACAGTTTACATCCTGAATATAGGTGTTGCTTAAGAATCTAAAGTTTCCAAAAACAAGTTTTCCAAGGATTAGTGCTACAATTAAAATAGCAATTTTAACCCAAGTCCGTAATTCGTACTTCTTCCTTTTCTTTGCTCTCTCTCCTTGTGCCATGCTCACATAATTCATTATAATTCCTCCCTCTTGCATTATATAGTCTAGTTATACTTATAAATTATGCAGCTCATAAATTTTATTATAGCACATTTTAACATATAAGTCAAAAACAAAATCACTTTTTCGCCCAATAGGGACGCCCTTTTTTCGCCCAATAGGGACGCCCTTTTTCGCCCAATAGGGACGCCCTTTTTTGGGCGA
>CAVFFR010000044.1:0-4260 GCA_963621875.1 Bacteroidaceae bacterium
TGCCGACAATACTCGCGAGTTACCTTGCCTGGAAGATAGGTTGTTGCCAGATTTTATATATTCCTCGTTAGCTCAGTCGGTAGAGCGCTCGGCTGTCAAGCAGATTGCAAAATCGAGAAGTTAGCAGCTCTATAGGGAAACTTATAGATGATAAAGGTGGCTAAGTCGGTGAAACTCTTAACAGGTAATGCTGAAGACAATACCGAGCAAGGCGTAAGCTATGTGTAGAGACTTTACACCACCTACCTAAATCGAAAGACATGGTAAAGAGAAAGTCCAGACTACAAATTATAAAATATTATAATGTTAATGAAAATTAATGTAGTGCAGTAACCGATAGGTCGTCCGTTCAAGTCGGACACGAGGAGCCAAAAATATAGAGTTTGAGTAATTTTGCTCAAACTCTTATTTGCTTTAAAGAACAGTAATCTCAAGGTTTTACGGCTTTTTTGAAAAAATCAAATATTATAAAATATTATCAGAGCTTGAATATGCCAAGACCAAAAATAAAAAAATTTCTTACTTAGAAAATAATTAAATAAAAGTATTGAGGAAAAGCTTAATAAGTTAGAGCAAGACAAAATGAAGAATATAGAATGAAAAGTATTATAGAAACGGATTTGCAGATGTGATTGAGTTGTTTTATTTATAAAATGGACGAATGAAAACGAATGAAAAACACCACAAATATTGAAAATACAATAATTGTGGTGTTTTTACTTTTAGAACACAATATAAAAGTGAACGAAATAAAACGAATGTGGTCAAAAGTGTTGATGAAAAATTAAAAGATTGATATAATAATAATGATAAAAAAGAAAGAGGTGATTTTTTGATAACAGAGAATAATAATTTAGAATTTAAAAGAGAATTAACAGACTCAATTGTTAAAGAAATAATTGCTTTTTGTAATACAACTGGAGGTACAATTATTTTAGGATATGATGATAATGGTAAAGTTGTAGGACTAAAAAATGCAAAAGAAGATTTAGATAGGTTAAGTAGCAAAATAAATGACAGCATAGAGCCATCAGTAAATTTTTTGGTTTCAAGTAGAATTGAAATAGAAGATAATAAAGAAATAATAGTAGTAGAGGTTTTAAGAGGAACTAATAAGCCATATTATATAAAATCAAAAGGAATGACAATAGATGGAGTTTTTGTTAGATTAGGAGCAACAGTGCAACGCGCTACAAGAGAAACAATAAAAAAAATGATAGTAGAGTCATCAGGAATTTCATTCGAAAAGAATATTAGTATTAATCAAGATTTAACTTTTACTTATGCTAACAAAATATTTAAAAAGAAGAATATTGCTTTTGGAGATATAGAAAAAAAGAATTTGGGACTAATTAATGCAGATAATAAGTATACAAATTTAGCGTTATTAATATCAGATCAATGTCCATATTCTATAAAAGTAGCTAGATATAAAGATAATACAAAATCAGAATTTTTAGATAGTAAGGAATTTTCTGATGAAAGCATATTAAGTCAATTAGAAAATGCATATAAATATTTAATGTTAAACAATCGTATGAGTAGTAAAATAGATGGAATGGAAAGAATAGATAGATATGAGTATCCAAAAAATAGCCTAAGAGAATTATTATGTAACATTATTACACATAGAGATTATGAAATAAATGGAAGTAATTTAATTCACATATTCAACGAAAAAATAGAATTTTTAAGTTTAGGAGGATTAGTAAGTGGATTGACAATAGAAGATATAAAACTTGGAAGTTCATCATCTAGAAATCCAAATCTCGTAAATATCTTTCATAGATTAAATTTTGTAGAAGCATATGGAACTGGAATACCAAGAATGTATGAAGAATATAAAACATCATTAACAAATCCAGAAATAAAAGTCGCACCGAATAGTTTTCTAGTTATATTACCAAAATTAAATTTGAAAAATGAATATGTATTAATTATAGATTACCTAAAACAAAATATCCAAGGGACAAGAGAAAATTTTGAAAGTGTATTGAATTTAGGAAAAAGTGCTACAATAAATGTTTTAAATGAAATGTTAGGAAAAGATATAATAGAAAAGACAGGATTTTCAAAGAATGTAGTATATAAATTGAAATAGTAATAAAGAGATAGAATAAGAGGAATGAGTGTTTATGGAAGAAAAAATGAAGAACTTATAGAAAGGTTGAAAAGAGAATTAAGAGAAGAAACAAAGAAAGAAATATTTTTTGAAGTAATATTTATGACATACAGCTATGTGCATACAAAAATAAATGAAGAAGCATTTCCAAATGCTATTAACTTATATGATAGAGAACATATGACAGGCAGAGGAAAAGGCAAGTATATGTATAAACAAGAAATTAAAAAAGATGGAGAAATATATATTAGAGAACTATTAAATAAAAACTTTCCAGACAATGAAATAGTTTATATTGTATAATATAAATTATCAATTTAATAAATAGTGTATATACTGGTAGTATAGTTGTACTGTACTACCAATTTTTATAATTCTAAAATAAAAGATACGCCATTGTAAAAATTAATTTCTTTTGTTATAATATTAAAGATAGATATGAAAAAGGGGGAGCTAAATGGATACAACAGTATATTTTATAAGACATTCAGTAAGATTTAAGAATACAGAGCTTATAGAAAGCTACAGAACAGACCAAAGCGAGTTATTAAAAAATGAAAAAATAATATTAAGTGTAACAGGAGAAAGAAGATCAGAGATATTAAGCAACGAAAAAGAGCTTCAAAATATAGATGTTGTTTATACAAGTAACTGTGTAAGAACATTGCAGACATCTAAATACTTATTAGATAAGCAAAAACTAAAAGTAAATATAGATGATAGATTTGACGAAAGAAGAGTCGGAATACCTAATGAAGACAAAGTAAGTGATTGGTATACTCAGCAATATTTAGATGAAAACTATAAAACTGTTGGAGGAGAGAGTCAACTAGAAGTAAGAAATAGAATGTATGAAGCCTTTATGGAAGTTGCAAAAGCAAACAAAGGCAAAAGAATTGCAATATTTTCGCATGGATATGCAATAACATTTTTACTATTAAAATGGTGCGAACTAGAAAATATAAACAGTAATCACATTTTAAAAATTAATTTTAAAGGAAAAACTATATTTAATAAAAGATTAAATTCACCAGAAGTATTTAAGCTAGTGCTAGATGATAATAATAAAGTAAAAAGTATTGAAAATATAGAATTTGATGATTTAGAATTTGATGATTTCAATAAATAATATAAAAGATATGTCAATTATTTTACTAGTTGGCATATCTTTTTGCAAATTTTTAAAATTCTATTTTAGTAATTTATTAAAAAAATTTTCAGTAGATATAGAACTGACTCTATTGTTCCTTTTAAGCAAATATAAACATTCTGGATTTTTAGTAATATAATTTACTCCGCTAGTACAAGAGAGGCTTGCCTTAAATCCTAATTCTTTAATTAAAGGTATAGAATCTTTTGAAACAGCACCTAAAGGATAAGTAAAAGTATTTGGCTTATAGCCATTGCAGTTTTTCTCAAATTCATCTTGCAATTTTAAAAGGTCACTTGTAAGAACATCAGCATAAGCTGAAACACTTTCATATGGTAATTTTTTTGTACCCTGCCTTTTAGAAGTAGAATGTAAATTATAGGTGTGATTTTGAAACTCAATACAACCATCTTGCATCAAATTGTTTATATCTTTCCATCTAAGATAGCTATAATTAAGATTTGCTTCATCACTGTTGCTGTAAGTATCAGTATATTTACCAACGATTGATATAACAGCTTTCATATCATACTTATGAAGCAAAGGAACGGCATAACCAAAATTGTTGTAGAAACCGTCGTCAAATGTAATAATAATAGGCTTTTCTGGAAGTGGAGAATCTTCATAAACATAATTAATTAAATCAGTCATTGTAATAGTTGTATAGCCTTTATCTTGAATATATTTTAGATCGTTTTCAAAAGTATCTGGATGTACAATATAATTACCACATTTAGACTTTAAAAGGCTATGATACATAACAATAGGAAGAACAATACAGTCATCATTTTTAGCAAAAGAAAAATTATGTATAAGTATTAAAGGAAAAATGTGTACAATCAGTAAAATGAGTACTATGAAAATTTTTTTATAATTAAATCTAAAAACTTTAAAACTAATCATACAATAAATATATGCTATATAATAAAATATCCAGAAATTTCATTTGAAATGCAACAAAAATTTAATAAAAAAGTAAATGAACAGT
>CAVFFR010000045.1:0-4062 GCA_963621875.1 Bacteroidaceae bacterium
TATTTAGGACATTTTCAAAAATTAATATATAGGATTTTATCAAAAATTAATCATAAATGTGTTACTAATTTTTTATAAAACCCTTGTTATTTTAAAAATGATGTGATATACTATATATCATCAAAATAAAATAAAAATTGTGATAAGGACACGATAAATAAATTAAAGTTTTTAGAGAGTCAAAGGTAGCTGAAAATTTGATAACCATATTTATTTATTATCACCTTTGAATTGTTTATGTGAAATAATAGTAATATAAATCGTAAATCTTGCGTTAAAAGATAATTAAGAGGAGAATTTATAAAAAATTCTCAAATTAGGTGGTACCGCGGATACAAAGCTAATTCGTCCTAGAGAGGATGATTAGCTTTTTTTGATGTTCATACAAAATAAGGTTAAACAAATTCTAACCTCATTTTAATTTTAAGAAAGAAAGGATGATATTATGTATAAAAAAGTTGAACTAAAAGATGATGGATTTGTTGGAATGGAACACGAAGTAGCACAAGTTTGGAAGGACAAAGACATTATAAAAAAGAATTTTGCAATGAATGAAGGCAAAAGATATTTTACATTTTATGATGGACCTCCAACAGCAAATGGTATGCCACACGCTGGACATATTTTAACAAGAGTTATAAAAGACATAATTCCTAGATACAAAGTAATGCAAGGCTACAGAGTAATAAGAAAAGCTGGATGGGACACTCATGGACTTCCAGTAGAGCTTGAAATCGAAAAGAAATTAGGAATTTCAGGAAAAGAACAAATAGAAGAATATGGAGTAGAAAAATTCGTAAAAGAGTGTAAAGAAAGCGTTTTCAAATATGTTCATGTCTGGGAAGAAATGACCAATAAAGTAGGTTTTTGGGTAGATATGGAAAACCCATATATAACATATAAAAACGAGTATATTGAGTCTGTTTGGTGGGCTTTAAAAGAATTATGGAACAAAGGTCTATTATATGAAGGACACAAAGTTATGCCATATTGCCCAAGATGTGGAACAGCACTATCTTCACACGAAGTTGCACAAGGATACAAAGATGTAAACGACTTAACTTGTATTGCAAAATTCAAAGCAGTAGGAGAAGACAAATACTTTTTAGCTTGGACAACAACGCCTTGGACACTACCTTCAAACTTAGCATTATGTGTAAATAAATCATATGATTACTGTGATGTAAAAGTTAATGTTGGAACTGAAGAAGAACCAGAATATGAAACATACATCTTAGCAAAAGAATTAGTGCCAACCGTTCTAAAAGACAAACAATATGAAGTCTTAAAAGAATATAAAGGTTCTGAATTACTTGGAACAAAATATGAGCAATTAATTCCATTTGCAAAAGTAGAAGGAAAAGCATTTGAAGTAATTCACGGAGATTATGTAACACTTACAGATGGTACAGGAATTGTACACATAGCACCAGCTTATGGAGAAGATGACAGCTTAGTTGCAAAGAAAAATGGAATAACATTCGTAAACTTAGTAGATAAATCAGGAAAATTCGTAGCAGAAGTAGAGCCTTGGGCTGGAAAAAATGTAAGAGACTGTAACGAAGATATATGCAAATGGTTAAAAGAAGAAAACAAACTATTTAGCAAAGAAAGACATATGCACTCATATCCACATTGCTGGAGATGTGACACACCACTTCTATATTACCCAAAAGCAAGCTGGTTTGTTGCAATGAGCCAACTAAGAGATGAGTTAGTTTCAAACAATGACAAAGTAAACTGGTATCCAGAAACAATAAAAACAGGAAGATTTGGAAAATTCTTAGAAAATGTTATAGATTGGGGAATCTCAAGAGATCGTTATTGGGGAACTCCACTTCCAATTTGGACTTGTGAAGATGAAAACTGCGGACACCAAGAATGTATTGGAAGTATAGAAGAACTAAAACAAAAAGGAATAGATGTACCAGAAGATATAGAGCTTCATAAACCATATATAGACAATGTACACTTAAAATGTCCAAAATGTGGTGGAGAAATGAAAAGAGCAAAAGAGGTTATAGACTGTTGGTTCGATTCAGGAGCAATGCCATTTGCTCAATGGCACTATCCATTTGAAAACAAAGAAATGTTTGATAATAACTTCCCAGCACAATTCATATCAGAGGCAATAGATCAAACAAGAGGATGGTTTTACACATTAACAGCATTAGGAACAGCATTATTTAATAGAACTCCATTTGAAAACTGTATAGTACTAGGACATGTTCTAGATGGCAATGGTCAAAAAATGTCTAAATCAAAGAAAAATGGTGTTGACCCATTATATTTATTAGATACAGTTGGTGCAGATGCTACAAGATGGTATTTCTATACAGGAAGTGCACCTTGGATTTCTTCAAGACTATCATTAGAAAATGTAAAGAAATCACAAAGAGGGTTCTTAAGCACATTATGGAATGTATATTCATTCTATGTTCTATATGCAGAAATTGACCAATTCAATCCACTAAAATATTCAGACTTTAAGTCAGAGAATATAATGGACAAATGGATTATTTCTAAGTTAAATACATTAGTAAAATTAGTTGCAGAAAAACTTGACGCATACGATATAACAGGTGCGGGAAACTTAATAGAAAGCTTTACAGATGAACTTTCTAACTGGTATGTAAGAAGAAACAGAGAGAGATTCTGGAGTACAGAATTAAATGACGAAAAAATTGGTGCTTACACAACATTATATAGAGTATTAACAACAATGAGCAAAATAGTAGCTCCATTCGTACCATTTATGGCTGATTCAGTATATCAAAACTTAGTTGTAGGATTAGATAAAAATGCACCAGAAAGTGTTCACTTATGCCATTGGCCAGAATACAATGCAGAAGAAGTTGATACAAAATTAGAGAATGAAATGGATTTAGCATACAGAATAGTTGAACTTGGAAGAAGTGCAAGAAACAATGCAAATATCAAGAACAGACAACCACTTTCTAAGATGTTAATATCAGTTGAATCTTTACCAGAGTACTATGGCAACATTATAAAAGAGGAATTAAATATCAAAGAAGTAGAATTAGGAGCAGAAATGTCAGAATTCGTTAACTTTGATATAAAACCAAACTTACCAGTATTAGGCCAAACATATGGTAAATATATTCCAAAAATCAAAGAAGAAATAGCAAAATGCAGTCCACTAGACTTAGCAAATACAGTTAAATCAGGAAATGGATATGTAATTATGCTAGATGAAGATACAGAATTAGAATTAAATTCTGATAATCTACTTGTAATGATGCAAGGAAAAGAAGGATACTCTTTTGCAGGAGAAGGAGAAATTGGTGTAATGCTTGATACAACTATAACAGAGGAACTTAAAGAAGAAGGATATTTAAGAGAAGTATTATCTAAAGTTCAAAATATGAGAAAAGAATCAGGATTTGAAGTTATGGATAATATAGATCTATATGTATCTGGAAGCAAAGAAGTTATAGATGTAATAAAATCAAATGAACAAGAAATAAAGAAAGACACATTGGCTCTAAGCATAAAATATGACGAAGAAAATTCAGACTACAAAGATATGAGCATAAATGGATTACCATTAAAAATTGCAGTAGTAAAGAAATAAATTAATAAAAAAACAGTGTAATTATATAAAAGATTATACTGTTTTTTTGTTGTACACATAATTAAAATTAAAAACTTTTTAATTAAATATATAATTTAATTAAAATTAACTACCTTAATTTATAGCATAGCTGTAAGAAAAAATCAATACTAAAAAATAAAAAAATGGGAAAAATAAAAATGTTAAAAATTATATATTCTTTAGAGTAGAACGAGTTTTGGACAATTAATTCTTTTATTAAATTATATATTTAATAAAAAAGTTAATACTTGATTTATAAAACATATTGTTTTATAATAACAATATACAAATGGAAAGGGGAAGAAAATGCCAAAAGAAACATTAAAAAATTTAAAAGAAACTAAAGAAGGGAGAAAAATGAAAATGTTAAAAAACAAAAACGCTATCACATTAATAGCATTAGTAGTAACAATAGTAGTGCTTTTGATACTAGCAGGAGTAAGCAT
>CAVFFR010000046.1:0-3406 GCA_963621875.1 Bacteroidaceae bacterium
TAAGCATTCACAATGCTTACAAAGTTTCTATAGGTTTAAAAGTGTTTAAGATCCGAATCGAGTATAAATTTTAATTAAATATGTAATTTAATTAAAATTAACTATTATTATATATAGCATAACTGTAAGAAAAAAGCAATAGAGTAAAACAGAATAAAAAAAGAAAAGATAAAATCTAATTTGCCGAAAACACTGAAAAAATCAAAGATTAGGCAAATTAGATTTTTTATTAAATTACATATTTAATAAAAAATTAAATAATATTGTTTTATAAAGCATAATGTTTTGTAACAGCAACATACTAAAAGAAACAGGAGTGTAAGAAAACACTAAAATACCAAAGAAAGAGAGGAATAAAAATGAACGAAAAATTAAAAAATAAAAAAGGAATTACACTAATTGCACTAGTAGTTACGATAGTTATAATTCTGATACTAGCAGGAATAACAGTAGAAATGGTAACAAGTGATAACGGAATATTAAAAGAAACTAAAAATGCAAAAATACAAGCAGAGATAGACAACGAAAAAAGTATAGTAGAAAGAGCAAAAATGCTAACAATGATGAGAGAAAAAAGTGGAAAAGTAACATTTGCAGTATTTGAACCAGCGTTGAAAGATGAAGCAGGAACAAACCCGACAGAGGTAAGTGATGCTGGTGATACAATAGAAGTACTTTTTACAGATTCAAATAGATATTATGAAGTAGATAAGGATGGTAATGTAAGTGAACCTCAAGAAATAGTTGAAGTTGAGTATGCAGGAGACATAACCAAAGGTGGAAGATGTGATGGAAGCGAGGAAAAGCCATATGAAATAAGCTGTATAGAAGATTTAGTCGCTTTTTCAAATATGAGTAATGGAACGGGAATAAGATTTAAAGATGGTAGTGCAGTAGAGATAACAAGTGAGAATATATTTCAAAATAAATATGTGATACTAACAAGAAATTTAAATTTTAAATCGAAATATTCATATGAAGACAGTACAAGAACAGACTTTGGAAACTTAAATAATAATGATAGTGATGGGAACAGTTTGATTGTAGAAATGACAACAGGAACAGGTTGGATACCTATAGGAGAAAAGACTTTTTTTGATGGTAAATTTGATGGAAAAGAACACACGATATCAAATCTTTATATAAATGCTTTAGAAGAAGATAAAAAAGATAAGGCACTATTTAAATCTATAAGAGAGAATGCCAGTATTATAAATCTTACAGTTACAGGAAAAATAAAATCTAATGGGCAGGCAGCAGGGATTGTATCTATAGGAATAACTGGAAAAAACACAGGTGAGATAATTAATTGTACGAATAAGGTTGATGTAATTGGTTATAATATGGTTGGCGGAATAGCTGGAAGTTACATAGCAAAAATAGAGAATTGTAAAAATTATGGAGATTTAGAAATAACAGGAAGCGGTTATTCATATTCTGGTGCTGGAGGAATTGTAGGAGTTGCCAATAATTCCAATACGGAAGTAATAATAAAAAATTGCACAAATTGTGGAAAAATACAGGGAGGAAGTTTAGTAGGGGGAATAACTAGCAATTCTACTGGTCCAACTAATATAATAAATTGTCTTAATAATGGAAATATAATTAGTAAAGAATCAAGTGCTGGAGGAATAATTGCTTGGCAAAGAGGAGGCAAGTTAGAAATATTAAATTCAGCAAATTCTGGAATAATTGAAGGAAAAAAGAAGAGTGGAGGAATAATAGGAAATGTTGGAGGAGCTGCCTGGACAGCTATACTTAATACATATATATATAATAGCTATAATGTTGGACAGATAATCTCTGATACTGTTTCTGGAGGTATTGTGGGAGTTAAAGATACGTTATCTGCTCAAAACTACTTATACATAGGAAATTCGTATAATATAGGAAAAATAATAGGAAATGAATATGGAAATGCTATAGGAAAAATATATTCTCAAACTGATACAAAAATAGAATGTACAAATGTTTATTATACATTAGAGCCAGCAATAGGAACAGGTTCATTAACCAGTGGAGAAGCGACATTAAAAAGTGAATCGGAGATAAAAAGCCAAACTTTTGTAGATCTATTAAACTCAAATATTGGAACAAATGCGGAATGGAATAAATGGATACTAGGAAATGACGACTATCCAATATTTGATAGATAAAGTTCAAAACTGATAACAAACAATGTAATGAAAAATGTTATCAGTTTTTTTATTTACGTCGAACTTTGACATACGATTTTGATAGACAAGTAACTATTTCTAAGGTATAATAGTTTTATTAATAATTATTATTTCGTCCGGACTTTAAATCAAAAGTAAAATTAAATCTAAGAACTTCCCAGAAAAAATAAATTAATAGAGAGTAAAAAAAGATGTAAAATACTTTACTAAATAGTTGAAAATAAAAGAATTATTTGGTAAAATAAGAAAGGAATAGAATGGATAAAAATAATAAAGAAAACAGAGGACTTTCTCAAAAAGAAATTGATGAAATAATTGATAAAATAATAGAACAAGAACCAGTAAAAGAAATAAAAGAACATTTAATAAAATATGAAAGAGAATATAGAAGAAAAAGAGATCAAGGACAATTAGAAAACGATCAATTAAAAGAAGAAAGTACAACCTATGATAAAACAATAAATCATCCACATGACAAAGCGGTAAGATTGATGCTTTCAAATTCACAAGAGGCAGCAAACCTAATAAATCTAGCACTAAAAAAGAAGGACTTTATAAAAGCAAAAGAAATCGAACAATATAAAAGTAGTTTTGTAACAAAATTGTATAAGAATAAAGAATCAGATATTGTTTATAAAGACTTAAAGAATAAAGGAATATATTACTTGATAGAGCATCAAAGTAAACAAGATAAAATGATGCCAGTAAGAATAGCAGAATATAGTATAGAAATAATGAGAGAAGCATTGGACTTAACAAAAAAAAAGAAAAACTATGAAGTTCCAAGAGTAATATCAATAGTATTATATACAGGAGAAGGAAAATGGAAAGTATCAAAATCACTAGAAGATATACAAGCAAAAATACCAGAAATTAATTTGCCATCGATAGGAAACTATAATCTTGTAGATATAAATACATATAGTGATGAAGAACTGTTAGATGCAAGAGGAGCATTACCAAAAATGTTATTAATGGAAAAGAAGAGTATTACTATAGAAAAAAAGATTAAGAAAATAGAAGAATGTAAATTTACAGAAGACGAAAAAGAAAGAATAAGCATATACATAACAAATATAATAAGAGAAATCGATACAAAATTAGCAGAAGAACTGCTAGAAAAAATAAATAAAGATGAGGAGGAAGATAGTATGAGATTTGGGCAAGAATTAGTAAATTATTGGTACGAGGGAGTAGCAAAGGGAGAAGCAAAACGGAAGAAAAGAAGG
>CAVFFR010000047.1:0-2865 GCA_963621875.1 Bacteroidaceae bacterium
ATATGAGTTAAATTTTTCGTGGCAAAATATAATAAAAAAATAAGACTAGTCAAAAGACTAGCCAAACATAAATACCTTGTGTATAATTGGGTTTGATGAAAATTCAAAAATACAGGAGGTATTTTAATGTTCGAAAATATTTTAACAAAAGAAAACGTAACTTTCAAGGATTTAGAGGAAATTGCTTTTAAAATAGCATGTGAATTTGCAAATGAAATATTAAGAAATATGTTGGAAGAATACGATAAACAAGTTATGGACAGCAGAGATACAAGCATATACAGACATAAAGGCAAAGAAACAACTACAATAAAAGCTAAAACAGGATTAGTAGAATATACTAGAACAAAATATATAACTAAAGATGAAGAAGGAAAAAATAAATGCGTATATTTAACAGATGAACTATTGAATATAAAAGAAATGGGACAAATTTCTAGTGGGATAATAGAATTAATAGTAAAAAATATAGCAGAAGTATCGTATAGAGTTTGTGCAGAAATGATAAATAATATGACAGGACTATCAATTAGTGGAGTTGCAGTTTGGAATATAGTACAACAATTAGGAGAAGAAATAAAACAATATGAAAAAGAAAAAGTTGAAGCATTTAAAGAAGATAAATTAAAATCTGGAGAAAAGGAAACACCAACAATATATCAAGAAGCAGATGGAATAATGATATATACACAAGGAAAGGACAGACAAAAACAAATAGAGAAATACAAAAAAGAACATCCAAATGAAGAAATACCAAAGAAAGTAAGAAATATAGAGATAAAATTAGGAATGACTTATGAAGGTTGGAAAGAAATAAGTAAAAATAGATATAAGCTAGTAGGAAAGGAATATGTAGCAGGATATATGACAGGCGAAGAAATGGCAGATATTACTAATGCGAATTTACATAGTAAATATAATATGAATAAAGTAGAATTAAGAGTATTAAATAGTGATGGTGGAAGTTGGATAAAACGATTATTGGTAGCAAAGGCAATATATCAAGCAGATAGTTATCATTTAAGAGAAAAAATAACGACACATGTAAGAGATATAGAAGATGCAGATATTTTAAAAGGTATGTTCTACAAAAAAGAATATTCAAAAATGATAGAATATGTAGAAACGCTAAAATATAAATATGATGGTGAAGCTGAAGAAGTAGAAAAATTAAATGAATTACAGAAATATTTAAATAAAAGAAAAAATACAATGAAGAGATATAAAGATTATGACGGAGTAAAGCAAAAGTTAAAAACATATAGTAAAATCACAGGCTTAAAATATAGGAATATGGGATGTCAAGAGAGTAATAATTATTGTAAATTGACAAGAAGAATGAAAAAGAAAAGAATGAGTTGGAGTGTAAATGGATCAGAAAATATAGCTAAAGTAATTACATTTTATGCAAGTGAAAGTTGTACTGATATAATAAAACAATTGAATATCCAAATACTACCAGAGAGCTATATAGAATATGCAAAAAGATATATAGAAGAAATAGAAAACAATATAAAGGAATTAAAGAAAAATAAAATAAAAACAAAAGAAATATATACATTTAAACAAGGAAGTCTAGAAGGATACCCTAATTTAAAGAAAATACTAGAAAACAAACCAATAAGCGAATTAATATATAGATAATAAACTGTGATAAAAAAATTAGGCGAATTTGCGAAGGGAAATGAAGGGTAGTAAATTTGCCGATATTACAGCTCCTTTGAGTTGCTTACGAAGCAGTAATAAATTTTTTTATCACGGAATATTCCCTTTAAAACAATAAAATGATAAAATATAAAAAATAAAAGAAAAAGGAGTAAAAGTCATGAAAAAAGAAGAAATAACATTAAAAAATACAAAAGCAGAAATATTAGAAGCATTAAATGAAGCATTAGAAAGAGAAAAAAACATGGCACAAGTAAAATACGAACCAGAAAAAGAAGAAAAGAAACAAAAAGTAGAAAAAGCAATAGAAGAAACAAGAGAAAATGTTGAACAAAAAATATTTTCAGAAGAATTAAATAAAAAATTCCAAGACTTAGAAATAGCAATACAAGAAGAAGAAAGAAAATTAAAAGAATTGTACGGTATAGAAAAAGAACTAAATAATCTAGTAATTATAGTAAATGCAGGAAAAGATTACATGACAGAATTAGAAAACAACAAAAAAAGAAAAACAGAAGAAATAAATGAAGAAATAAAAAACTTAGAAGAAGAATATAAAGCAAAAAAGGAGGACTTAGAAAAAGAATATGAAACAAAAGCAAAGAATCTAAAAACAGAAAGAGAAAGAGAAAATGAAGAATATAATTACAAAATAAAAAGAGAAAGAGAAATAAGCAACAATAAGTGGGAAGACGAAAAAGAAGAAAGAGAAAAAGAACTTGCAAAAAAAGAAGCAGAAATAAAAAAATTACTAAAAGAAGCAGAAACAAAAGCAGAACACATAAAAGAACTAGAAGACAAAGTAAATGAAATGCCAACACAATTAGAAAAGGAATATATAAGAGGAAAAAAAGAAGCGACAGCAGAAATAGAAAAAGAAAATAAATATACAATAGAATTATTGAAAAAAGATTATGAAAGCACAATAGAAAGACAAAAAGATAAAATAGAAACATTGAAAGAAGAAATAGAAAAAGTAAATGTAGAAAAAATATCAATGCAAGAAAAATTAGACCAAGCATATAACCAGATAAAAGAAATGGCAACAAAAACAGTAGAAGCTACAGGCGGAGTTAAAATACTTGGAAATAATGGAAATGATGTGAAATCATAAAAATATAGAGATATAAGAAAATAAGAACCAAAATATACACAAAATTTATGAACAAAAAAATTTGCCACGGATTACTTAACAGATAC
>CAVFFR010000048.1:0-2821 GCA_963621875.1 Bacteroidaceae bacterium
ATTATTTCATCAATTTCTTTTTGAGAAAGTCCTCTGTTTTCTTTATTATTTTTATTCATTCTATTCCTTTCTTATTTTACCAAATAATTCTTTTGTTTTCAACTATTTAGTAAAGTATTTTACATCTTTTTTTAACTCTCTATTAATAAATTTTTTCTGGGAAGTTTTTAGATTTTAATTTTCTTTAGATAAAAAATAAATTCGAATTTACTTATAATTATATTTATATAATACCTCGAAAGCATCTACTTGTCCAGCAAAATCGTATGTCATAATTCGACACATGTGTATTTATTAATCTTATAATTCAAAGAAGTTGTATAAAATAAATAAGAGTAACACACATTACTCTTATTTATTTTATTTTTTATCATTATTTTAAATATATTATTTCTGGAGAATTTACACTACCAGTATAAGCAAAATTCGATGCTACCCCTTCCGGAAGTCCCTCTTCTTCTGTCCAACCAACATATATTTTCTCCAATGAACTGCACAAATAGAAATTCTCTACTCCTATTGATTTTACACTTCTCGGAATTACAATTTCTTTTAAAGCTATACTCTTGCAAAACATATGCCAACCTATACTTTCTATTCCAGGAGAAATTATAACTTTTGTTATTGTATTTTGTGGATAGCAATAGTTACTTATATCGTTATCTTCACATATATTTTTTCCCCAGAGAGTAACTCCGGCATTCTTATCTCCACCATAGTATTCAATTTTCTTTACAGGCATTCCATTAATATAGTTTGGTATTACAACTTCTGTATCTCCACCTGTATAGCAATTTAATGTTATTGTTCCATCATCTTCTTCTGTATATATCCAATCATCTATATTCTCTGGTTCTACCACATCAGGTGCATTTAAGACATTATCAATCCAACTATCTACTTTATCTAAGTCTGCCTGTTCGTTTGCTCTTGCCTGTCCATATTCTCTTTTTGCATCTTTTGATTTTTGGATTATTCCATTGTTGTCTAATATCAAGCTTATGCTTACTCCTGCTAGTATTAAAAGCACTACAATTGTTACTACTAATGCGATTAGTGTAATTCCTCTTTTATTTTTCAATTTTTGATTCATCTTTTTTCCTCTCTTTCTTTGGTGTTTTAGTGTTCCTTTTACACTTCTTTTTAGTATATCATCATTATAAAACATTATGTTTTATAAATCAATATTATTTAGTTTTTATTAAATATGTTATTTAATAAAAAATCTTAGAGGCTAAAGTCTTTTGACCTCTAAGTTTTTATTGTTTATAAGTATTTGTTACTTTTATAATTCTTTGTTTTATACTATTGACTTTTTTCTTGTGGTTGTGCTATATATAAAGATAGTTAGTTTTAATTGAATAACATATTTAATTAAAATTTCTTATGGATTTAGATATATAAATCGAGTAGAGGATAACACTTAGTGTGTTTTTCCCCTCTCACACCACCACTCAAGCGGTTCTCGCAAGTGGCGGTTCAATTTATATTAAATATGAACTTTTTCATATTGGTCTAGTAGGAATACTAGACCTCTTTTTCTTAATCTTTCATTATTTATTGCAAACTGTATATATCTAGTTTTACATATTTGATAATAACCTTTTCTTGTATTTGCACAATTAAATGCTATTTCAAATGGGACTCCTAATTTTTGTAAGCTTTCACATTTCTTACGTATCTTTTTCCATTGTTTCCAAATTATAACTCTTATTCTTACCCTTAGGTGTTCATCAATTTCAGTGATTTTGTTTTTCATATTTGCTATTCTAAAGTAATTTACCCAACCTCTAACAACATAATTTATTTTCTTAATTCTATTATCTAAACTAATACTCCAACTTCTATCAGTTAACTGTTTTAGTTTCCTTACCAGTTTTTGATATGATTTTAGGTGTGGTTTCGGTTTCCATTGTCCTTTTTGACTTTTCCAAAAACTAAATCCTAAGTATTTCGTTTGTGTTGGTCTTGTTACCTTGCTCTTTTCTGCATTTACTTTTAATCCTAGTTTCTTTTCAATAAATCTTGTTATTGATGCCAAAACTCGGTTTGCTGCTTTTTCACTTTTAACAAGTATTATACAGTCATCAGCGTATCTTACAAAGTTTAGTCCTCTTGCTTTGAGTTCTTTATCTAGTTCATTTAACATTATATTACTTAATAATGGACTTAGATTTCCTCCTTGTGGTGTTCCTACTGTTGTTGCTTTAACTATTCCTTTTTCCATTACTCCTGCACTTAGATATTTTCTAATTAATGACACTACATCTCCATCTGTTATTGTCTTTCCTATTATTGTTATTAATTTATCTTGATTTACTGTGTCGAAAAATTTCTCTAAGTCAATATCTACTATCCATTCATATCCATCATTCAAATATTCCAATGCCCTAATTACTGCTTGTTCACAGCTTCTATTAGGTCTAAATCCAAAACTATTATCATTAAATTGCTTTTCAAAAATTGGGCTTATTACTTGAAATATTGCTTGTTGTATTATTCTATCTGTCACTGTTGGTATTCCTAGATTTCTCATTTTACCATTTTCTTTTGGTATTTGGACTCTTTTCACAGGTTGTGGTTTATATTTTCTTTTTCTTATTTGGTTTATTATTCTGTCTTTGTTTTCTTTTAAGTAATCAAATTCTTCTTCTACTGTTATTCCATCAACTCCTGCTACTCCTTTGTTTGCTACAACTTTCTTGTATGCCTTGTTTAAATTGTTTTGATTAAGAATTTCTTCTAAAAGTTCCATATCTGTTTCCTCTCGTATAATATGTTTATAAGGTTTATTTAATATGAATTTTATAAACATATTCTT
>CAVFFR010000049.1:0-2397 GCA_963621875.1 Bacteroidaceae bacterium
TAACATTCCTCCTGCTATTAGTATATATGTATGTCCTCCTGTTCCTATTGCTACTATTATGTCTGCTTTGTCTTCATTGTCTGTTGTATCTTTTTCTTCAAATCCTGCTTCGTTTTCTGTTGAGATTATTGATGCTGTATTCTCCTTCATTCCTATATTGTTTTCTCCGTTCTCCCAATCTAGAACTACTAAGTATTCTTCGCTTTCTCCTGGGTCTAATTCTTTTGTTTCTCTTGTTGCTGTTGTTCCTTTTACTTCCCAACCTTCATTCTTATCTGCATTCATTATCATTCCTGTTGGTATGTCTTCTAAGATACTTGCTTTACCTGTTAATTCGCTATCATTTGTAACTTTGATTATATATTTAACTTCAACTTTTGCTGTGTTAAGTTCTTTTCTATTTACTTCTACTTTTCCTAAATCTCCATTAATTATACTTTCTTCTCCATTTACTGTTACGCTTGATACTTTCTTATCAATGTTTAAGTTGAAGATTAGTTTTCTATAATAGTATGTTACATATGTTGTATCTTCTACGATGTCTTTTCCATTTTCATCTTTTGTTACTGTTACTTTCATTGTTCCTGTTACATTATCTGGTGTTGCTATTAATTTATAATATTTAATATCTTTTGCTTCTGTTGTATATTCATCATTTTGATGTCCTTCTTGTTTTTCTTCTGCTGCTATTTCTTCATTTGTTTCTTGATCGATGTATTTAACAACAACTTTTGCTGGTCTTCTGTAATAGTAAATTACATCTATTGGCTCTGCTGTCATTGTTCCATCTTTATTTGTTGGTTCTTCTACTAGATCGTATCCTGGAATGTCTTTAGGCTCTGTTGTATAATTGTCTCCTTCTTTTCCTGGAATATTTGTCTTTTCTGTTATTTCTTCACCAGTTTCTTTGTCTACATATTTAATGTTTACTTCTGTGTTCTTTACATAGTAATAAGTTACTCTTGTTTCTTCTCTTGTCATTGTTCCTTGAGCATTTTCTGGGTATTTTTCTTTTACTAATGTATATCCTGGTATGTTTTCTTCATGTGTTTCATATGGATCTCCTTCGTATCCTTCTTGTTTTGTTTCATCTAGTAATTGTTTTCCTGTATTGATGTCTAAGTGATTTACTATTACTCCTCCTGATGTATGTACATAGTTGTATGTTACTATAATATCTTCCTTAGTCATCTCTCCATCTGCATTTGCTGGAACTTCTACTAATTTATAATCGTCAAATGTTTTTCTATCTGTTATATATGCATCTTTTTCATGTCCATTTTGTACTTCATCCTCTGTTAGTTTTTCTCCTGTATTTTTGTCTACATATTGTGCTGTTACTTTTGATTTATAAATATAATAGTAAATTACTTCGATTGGGTTTACTGTCATTGTTCCTTGGGCATTTTCTGGTAATCTATCTTCTACTAGGTCATATCCTTGGAATGTTCTTGATGGAATATTATATTCGTCACCTTCGTTTCCTTCATAAGTCTTATTGTCTAATACTTCTCCGGAAATTACGTCTATATGTTTTTCAATTACTCCACCAGAAACATGTATGTAGTAATATCTTAATACTTGTTCTTCTTTTGTCATCTTAACTGTTTTTTGAGCTGGTTCTTCAACTAAGATATAGTTATCAAAACTCTTGCTTTCTGTTACAAAGTCATCTCCTTCTAGTCCTTCTGTTGTTGATTGTTCTAATATTTGACCTGTAATCTTATCTATGTATTGAACTGTAGCTCTTGTGTTATACAAGTAATAATATGTTACTGTTAATGGATTTACTTCAAATCTTCCTCTTTCGTTTCCACTATGCTCTACTAATGTATATCCATCTATTGTTTTGGCTCCTGTAATATACTCTTCATCTACTTTTCCATGTTGTTGTTCTGGCTGTGCTAGTTCTTTCTCTGTTCCCTTTTCAAGGTATCTGATATTTAACACAGCATCTTTTACTCTATAATAGTAAATTACTTCAATTGTGTCTTCTGCCATTGTTCCATTTGCATTAGCTGGTGTTACTGATAATTCATACTTAATTGGTACATCTGTTGCTGCTTCTGTTGTGTATGGATCATCTACTCTACCATCTATTGTTACGTCTTCGCTTAATTTTATTGTTGTTCCTTCTTCGTAATGTCTTACTATTACTTGAGTTGCTTTCTTTCTGAAGTAGTAAATTACTTCAATTGCATCTTCTGTCATTGTTCCTGTTGCATTTGCAGGTGTTGCAACTAATTCATATTTACTTGGTATGTCATCTGCTATTGCTGTTGTGTACTCGTCATTTACCTTACCTGTTATCTCTTTATCTTCTGATACTTTATTAGTTGAGTTTTCTTCATAATAATGTACTGTTACTTTTGCTTCTTTCTTTGTGTAGTAAATGTT
>CAVFFR010000050.1:0-2104 GCA_963621875.1 Bacteroidaceae bacterium
AATAAAATGCTATTAAGCTTTATTCTAAGTATTATTACGGTTACAGCACTTAGCTTGTCAAATTTTGTACAAGCAGCAAATGCGGGACCATTATATCTTGGAATAGAATTATACAGAAATTCTGGTTATGCGTACAAACAAGGACAACTAGAAATATTTAAAATATTGTCATATACATCAACAAATAAAACAAGTAAAGTACAAGGAGAAAAGACAATATACTGTATAAAGGGAGGAGCAGGATTTGGTTCAGCAAGCCCATCAACAACAGGAGCAATAGCATATACAAATAAATTTGACTTAAAAAATGTATCAGCAATATCAAGCCCATACAAAGATGTATTACCAACAGGAGAAAATTATAATAAATTAATGTGGGTATTAGATCATTTATTTATAATGCCAGAAAATCCACAAGAAGATAATACAGCAGAGAGAGAAGCATTTTTATCAAAAGTAATACCAGAAGAATTTTATGAAACATTAACTAACGATGACATAGATGTAGTACAACAAATGGCAATATGGTATTTTACAAATCCAAATGATAATTGGCACTTTGGAAATGCAAATTTAAAAATAAAGAAATCTGGAGAAGAATATGAATCAATCTTTAATATAGATGAAGATAGAGATGATGCAATAACAGCACTATATGATTATTATATAACATCTGCACAAGCTGATTATGTAAGTCCAACAGTTGCAACAGATGCAAAACCAATTCAAATAGAAGATAAATCAGATGGAAAAATGCAAACAATAGGAACAAATTATGTTGCAGGGCCATACAAAATAAATCAGGTATTAGATTTAGGATATGAAATAACAGATGTAACATATAATGATGGAGCAATAACACCAACAATAGGAATTAAAAATCAAAATGGAGATATAGTAACAACAAGCAAAACAATTAAAGACTTAATAGGGCAAGAATTTTATTTAATAGTTCCAACAAGCAGTGATATTACACAATTAACAATGAAAATAAGTGGAAAATATACAATAAGACAAGAGTGGTATTGGTCAACAGAAACAGATTTAGAGAATAATCAACCAGTAGTAATTGTAGAAGAAGAAAGTAAACCTTTTGAAGATGCGGTTGCATCAAAAGTTGAAGAAAAAAAAGTTTTCGATATGTCGTTAAGAAAATTTATAACAGAAATAAATGGAAAAAGAATTGAAGAATTAGGATTAACAAGCAGAGTTCCAACAATAGAAGGACTAGAAGCTCTAAAGAATGGAACATCAAATACAGCAATATATAAACATCTAAAAACACCAGTAAAAGTAGATATAGGAGATATAGTAACATATACAATAAGAGTATATAACGAAGGTGAACTAGATGGATATGTAACAGAAATAACAGATCATTTACCAGAACAGTTAGAATTTTTAATAGATGATTCGGCAAACTTGAAATATGGATGGAAATATGATTCTGGAGATACACATACAATAAAAACAAATTTCTTATCAGATGAAGACGGAACAACAAGTGAAAACCCAGAAAACAATAAAATATTAGCATTTGATGGAACAAAATTAGACTATAGAGATGTGCAAATAAGATGTAAAGTAGTAGAAACAGCAAATATGCCAAAGAAGATAACAAATATTGCAGACATAACAGGATGTAAGGATACAAATGGTAATGTAATAACAAATCCAAGTACAGGAGAAAGAGATTCAACTGTAAAAAATGTAGTAATACCAGCAGATTTACCAAGCTATAAAGACCAAGAAATAAATATACAAGACCCAACAGATCCAGATTATATACCAGGACAAGAAGATGATGATGACTTTGAAAAATTAATCTTAAAAGAATTTGACTTAAGTTTAAAGAAATTTATCACAGCAGTAAATGATGAGCCAATAACAAACAGAGAGCCACAAGTAGATGTAAGCCCATTAAAGGGAACAGGGACAACAGCAAAATACACATATCAAATAAGCCCAGAAAAGAATCCAGTAGTTGTAGAAAACTCAGATATAGTAACATATACAATAAGAGTATACAATGAAGGAGAAGCAAGTGGGTATGCAGAAAAAATAAGAGATGATATACCAGAAGGCTTAGAATTTTTACCAGACA
>CAVFFR010000051.1:0-37967 GCA_963621875.1 Bacteroidaceae bacterium
CACAGGGAGCACCGAGAGGAATACCAGGAAATAATAATAGTTTCCGTGAACCTGACTTAGTAGAAGGAAGCGAATGGTCTAATAATGGCAATGATTTTGATGAACAGAATTATAATGAAATATTAGGATTTGAAAGTTCTGAGCAAATGGCTGAAGCATTTGTGGCTAATTATAAACAAATGATAGAAAGTATACAAAAATATGGAGGATTTTATATTGGAAGATATGAACTATCAGCAGAAGGTGTACAAAAAAACAAATCAACACTAACAAATGCAAATTGGTATGAGCTATATGCTATATGTAAAGACTTAAATGCCAGTGACAAAGTAGAAACTCAAATGGCATGGGGATGCCAATGGGATATGGCGTGCAACTTTATAGCAAGCAAAGGAGAAAAAAAGAGCATAGTAGATTCAAGAAGTTGGGGAAATTATGGGGATTCAGTATCACCAGCAAATACAGGAAATTATGAGCAAGCTACAAAAAAGAATACGGGTTCAAACGAAGCTTGGAAAGCAAATAATATATACGATTTAGCGGGAAATTGTGTAGAATGGACACAAGAGTCTGAATGGTACTACAAAAGAATATATAGAGGAGGATGGTTCGATTATACTGGAGTAAGCGCCGCTGCTTGTAGCAGAAGCGCTAGTAGTTTAGACGGCTCACCAAGTGAGGAATCTGATATTCGCAGTACTCGTCCAACTCTAATAATAAAATAGAACTTAGCAATAAAGCGTAAGTACCAGCGTGAACAGTAATTATCAAGAAAACATAATAAAAGCCAAAAAAGGCAATAAGCCAATTAATAGCGAATCAAAAGGGCTGCTATTAAAAAAGATTATACGTAATAATAGCAGAAAAATAAGGAAACTCCCATCGCGAGAAGCGATGGGAGTGCCGAAATTTACTTGTACGGATCAGACTTGCTGTTCCACTCGGCTCTCAACTCGTACAAATGAGAGGAAACCCAGTTCAGGACTTCCCGTTCCTTGTTGCGATCGAGCTGACCGCTACCGACGATAATTCTACCGTCCTGCAGGGAAACAGAGATGCGACGACCCTGGCACATAATGTGAACATGAGGAATCCGCTCGGACCCATTGTACCCATTGTGACCATGGATGTTGTACGAAATGCCGTACGGAGTAGAGATCGACATAGCTGTACCTCCTAAAAAATTTTTTTTGGGGTATTTGTTTCTGCATTGGAAACATAAATATGTTAACATAATTTAAAACAAAAGTCAATATATATGTAAAAAAACATAAAAGAATATTTGAATTTAAGAACTTATATAACAAAAAACTAAAAATTGAATAAAAATATAGAAAAATCCACAAAATGTGATATAATTGTGGAAAAAGGAGGCAAAAATAGAATTTATTTGCGTACAAGAAAAGTAAACAACGAAAGTTTAGAGAAGAAAGATCAACCATATAGAGATATAGTTCGTGAAGCACAAAACAAGAAAAAGTAATAGGAGGAGCAAAATGAAAATATCAACAAAAGGAAGATATGCACTAAGGATAATGGTGGATTTAGCAATTAACGGAAATGGACAATTTATATCATTAAAAAACATTTCAGAAAGACAACAAATATCAAATAAATATTTAGAGCAAATAATATCAATGCTAAACAAAGCAGGATTTTTAGAAACAGCAAGAGGAAATATGGGAGGCTACAGATTAGCCAAAGCTCCTAGTGAATATAAAATAGGAGATATATTAAGAGCAACTGAAGGAGATTTAGCACCAGTATACTGTGTAACTGATGATGGTGAATGTGATAGAAAACAATATTGCAAAACATACATGTTCTGGGATGGATTAGACAATGTAATAAATCAATATGTAGATAGCAAAACATTAGAAGATTTAATAAAATAGTGACTAAAAAAAGGTCACTAATTTTTTTAACCTTAATTCCTATTGACTTACTATGATATAAATGTTATAATTACTACTGTATTACTATGAATTAAAGAGGAATAAATTATGAATAAATTATTAGAAATAAAAGACTTGCATGTTACTGCAGGAGAAAAAGAAATATTAAAAGGATTAAATATTACTGTAAATAAAGGCGAAATACATGTAATTATGGGACCAAATGGGGCAGGAAAATCAACATTAGCAAATGTTATCTTAAATAATCCAGAATACAAGAAAACAAGTGGTGAAATAGACTTTGAGGGAGAAAATATCAACAATTTATCAACAGATAAAATAGCTCAAAAAGGAATATTTATGTCATTTCAATCACCAGAAGAGATTCCAGGAATATCTTCATTTAATTTTCTAAAAGTAGCTAAAAACAAAATAGAAAATAAACCAGTAAAAATATTTGAGCTTAAAGATACTGTAAACAAATTTGCAGAAGAATTAAATATGAATTCAAAGCTTATAGAAAGAAACCTAAATGTTGGATTCTCTGGAGGAGAAAAGAAGAAAAATGAAATATTGCAAATGCTTGTTTTAAATCCAAAGTTAGCAATTCTAGACGAAACGGACTCGGGACTAGATGTAGATGCTGTAAAAGCTGTATCAAAAGGAATAAATATGTATGCATCAAAAGAAAATGCTGTCATAATTATTACACACAATATGAGAATATTAGAAGATTTAAAAGTAGATTATGCTCATATTTTAATCGACGGAAAAATAGTCAAAACAGGCTCTGCTGAACTTGTAAAAGAAATAGAAGAAAACGGATTTAGTAAATATAAGGAAGCAGGTATTTAAGATGAAAACACAAGTAGAAGAAGTAAATAGAAATATATATGATATAAAAAACAAAGATAACTATGAATTCAAAATGCAAAAAGGCTTAAACAGAGAAATAGTAGAGGAAATATCTAGACAAAAAAATGAGCCCGATTGGATGAGAAAAATAAGACTAGAAGCACTAGAAACATATAGCAAATTAGAACTTCCAACTTGGGGACCAGACTTATCTGAACTAAAAATGGATGAAATAGCAACATATGTAAAGCCAAAAACAAAATTAAATAATAGTTGGGAAGAAGTGCCAGAAGACATAAAAAACACATTTGATAAACTAGGAATTCCAGAGGCAGAAAAGAAATCATTAGGAGGAGTTGGAGCACAGTATGACTCGGAAGTAGTGTATCATAGCATAAAAGAGGAATTACTAAAACAAGGCGTAATTTATACAGATATGGAAACAGCTGTTAGAGAATATCCAGAAATAGTAAAAAAATACTTTATGAAATGCGTGCCGATAAATGACCATAAATTTGTTGCTTTACATGCAGCAGTATGGTCAGGAGGATCATTTGTGTATGTGCCAAAAGGAGTAAAACTAGAAATACCACTTCAATCATATTTTAGACTAAACTCACCAGAATCTGGTCAGTTTGAACACACATTAATAATAGTAGACGAAGGAGCAAGTCTTCACTTTATAGAAGGATGCTCGGCACCAAAATACAACAAAGTCAATCTACATGCAGGATGCGTCGAATTATATGTAAAAGACAATGCATATCTAAGATATTCTACCATAGAAAACTGGTCAAAAAATATGATGAACTTAAATACTAAAAAAGCCATAGTAGGAAAAAATGCACAAGTGGACTGGGTAACAGGCTCTTTTGGATCAAAGGTTTCAATGTTATATCCAATGAGCATATTAAACGGAGAAGGAGCAAAAACAGAATATACAGGAATAACATTTGCAGGAGAAGGACAAAATCTAGACACAGGATTCAAAACAATTCATAATGCACCAAATACCTCATCTGTTATAAACTCAAAATCAATATCAAAAAACGGAGGAATTTGTACATATAGATCATTAGTAAAAATAACAGAAAATGCAAAAAACTCAAAATGTAGTGTAAGTTGCGAATCTCTAATGTTAGACGACATATCACGATCAGATACAATTCCGGTTAACGACATACAAACAGATGAAGTAGAATTTTCTCACGAGGCAAAAATAGGCAAAATAAGCGACAAAGCAATCTTTTACTTAATGAGTAGAGGATTATCAGAAGAAGACGCAAAAGCAATGATAGTAAGAGGATTTGCATATCCAGTCTCAAAGGAACTTCCTGTTGAATATGCGGTAGAAATGAACAACTTAATAAATCTAGAATTAGAAGGGAGCATCGGATAATATGGAACTAAACAATACACCAGTAAGAACTTCAAGAAACTTTAATATAAACAACATAAAAATTGACGTAAAAATCCCAGAAGACATAAAAAAATTTAAAAATATGCAAATACCAGAAGATGCAACCGTATTAAAAGAAGATTTAAGCCTAAAATATGGAATTGGACTAGACTATATCGAAGCAAACAGCAAAATAAAAATAAACCTAGAAAATAAAGAAGAAAAAATAGTATGCAATTTTGATAAAGAGAATCAAAATCTAACAGACCAAATCTTAATAAATGCAAAAGGAAAATCAACAATTACAATAGAATACAAATCACAAGGAGAAGAAAAACATTTTCACAATGGTGTGCTTAAAGTAATAGCAGACGAAAATGCAGAAGTAAATGTAAATATAATCAATCTACTAAACGAAAAATCAGACAACTTTCAAGCAATAGAAAGCATACTAAACAAAAATGCAAAAGTAAATTACACAATAATAGACATAGGTGGAAAATCAAGCATAACCAATTACTACTCAAATCTACAAGGCGAAAATGCTCAAAACGACGTAAAAACAGTATATTTAGGAGTAGATGAACAACTAAAAGACGTAAACTACATAGCAGAACTTTATGGAGCAAAAACAAACATCAACATAGATGTACAGGGAGCTCTATCAGACAAAGCAAAGAAACACTTTAAAGGAACAATCGACTTTAAGAAAGGATGCAAAAAAGCAAAAGGAGACGAAAACGAATATTGTATGCTATTGTCAGACAAAGCAAAAGCAATAGCACTTCCTATGCTATTGTGTGCAGAAGAAGACGTAGAAGGAAACCACTCAACAGCATCTGGAAAGGTCGATAGTAAAGTATTATTCTACATTATGTCAAGAGGATTAAGCTATAAAGAAGCGGTCAAGCTATTAGTAAAATCGAGATTTATTAAAATAATAGAACAAATATCAGACCAAAATTTAAAAAATGAAATCATCAGTAAAATAGATGAAAAACTAAACTAAGAAGGAAGTAAAAATGAACATAGAAGAAATAAAAAAAGAATTTCCAATATTAAATAATAAAGACATTGCATACTTAGACAGCGGAGCAACGGCACAAAAACCACAGTATGTAATAGATAAAATAAAAGAATACTATGAAAATAGCAATGCAAATCCGCACAGAGGAGCATATTCGCTAAGCTTAGAAGCAACAGAACTATATGAAAACACAAGAGGCAAAATTGCAAAGTTCATAAATGCAAAACATCCAGAAGAAATAATATTCTCAAAAAATGCAACAGAAAGCTTAAACCTAATTGCATACTCATATGGACTAAACAATTTAAAACAAGGCGACGAAGTAGTGTTATCAATAATGGAACATCATTCAAACCTTGTACCTTGGCAAATGGTAACAAAGAAAACTGGAAGCACACTAAAATATATGTACATAAACGATGAATTCGAGTTATCAGAGGAAGAAATAAAAGCAAAAATAACAGACAAAACCAAAATCGTTGCAATAACTCATGTTTCAAATGTGTTAGGAACAATAAACAATGTAAAAGAAATAATAAAATATGCACACAAAAAAGGAGCAAAAGTAATAGTAGACGCATCTCAGAGCGTTCCACATATGCAAATAGATGTACAAGATTTAAATGCTGACTTTCTAGTATTCTCAGGACACAAAATGCTAGCACCACTAGGAATAGGAGTAATGTACGCAAAAAGAGAAATATTAAACCAAATGACACCATTTCTAATGGGCGGAGACATGATAGAATATGTGTATGAACAAGACACAACATTTGCACCACTTCCAAACAAATTTGAAGCAGGAACACAAAACGTAGAAGGAGTCATAGGACTAGGCGCTGCAATAGACTACATTCAAAAAATAGGATATGATGAAATAAACAAAATAGAAAACGAAGTAGTAACATACGCAGAAGAAGAACTATCAAAACTAAAATTCTTAACACTATATATGACACCAAATAGGAAAAACCACTCATCAGTAATTTCCTTCAACATAAAAGGAGTACATCCACACGACGTTGCCAGTATACTAGACTCAGAAAACGTATGCGTGCGTTCAGGAAATCACTGTGCACAACCACTATTAAGATACTTAGGAATAGACTCGACTTGTAGAGCAAGCTTCTACTTCTACAACACAAAAGAAGACGTAGACAAATTAGTAAAAGCACTAAACAAAGCATATTCAATATTCGAAAAATATATAAAAAATTAAGAGGTGAAAAATGGAAGACCTTACAGAAATATATAATGACCTAATAATGGAGCACAGCACAAATTCGTATAATAAAAGAAAACTCGAAAATGCAACAGCTTGCAAAATGGGACACAATCCAAACTGTGGAGACGAAATAAAGCTAGAAATAAAAGTCAATGGGGACATAATAGAAGACCTAGCATTCACAGGTCATGGATGTGCTATATCACAAGCATCAACCTCAATTATGATAGACACACTAAGAGGCAAAACAATAAAAGAAGCAAAGGAAATAGTAAAAACATTTATAGAAATGATAAAAAGAGAAACAACAAACGAAGCGGAACTAAAAAAATTAGAAGATGCAATTGCACTAAAAAACATATCAAACATGCCAGCAAGAGTAAAATGCGCACTACTAGCATGGCACACAATAGAAGAAATGATATAAAAAGATTGAACCCTTTTTGGATTCAATCTTTTTATACACTAATTATTCAAATCAAAAACAGTACCCTGTGGTCCAACAACACGCACAATGCCAGCATTACGAATCATACGCTCGCAAATAGGACAAGGAAAACACTCAGACATAGGAAGCTCTTTAACAGAGTCACCTTGGACACTTATTTCATCACCATTAAGATACAATGTTGCACCTATAGTCTCAGTACGTGAAGCAGAAAGAAGAGCATTTTGCTCAGCATGAACAGCCGGACAATCTCCATAATCGCCAGAATTGTGAGCTTTATGCTTTCTAGGACATTCCTCATAAATATCACAGCAATTAGCATCACCACGAGCAGAACCATTATAACCAGTAGCCACAATCTCATCGTGATTAACAACAACAGCACCATAATGTCTGCGAAGACAAGTACTACGCTTAGACACAACATGAGCAATCTCTAAATAATAATCATCTTTACTAATTCTCTTCATAATAAAATCTCCTTATAATTGATAAAAACATTATAGCAGAAAAATCAAAAAAAGGAAATCCCCAAACACTAGATATTACAAAGAGGATGTGATAAAATAGCTAAAACATCAATATCTACTTTATAAAAAAGATAAATATAATACTAAAAATAGGAGAAAGCAATGAAAGTACTAATAGGAACAAAAAATCAAGGAAAAATAGAAGGCGCAAAACAAGCATTCGAGAAATTTTACACAAATGTAGAAATGATAGGAATACCAGTAAACTCAGACGTTAGTGACGAGCCTGTAAACGACGAAATATATCAAGGAGCAAGCAACAGAGTAAACAATCTAATAAAATATGCAAAAGAAAACAGCATAGATGCAGACTTCTTTATAGGAGTGGAATCAGGAATAACAGACAAACTAGGAAAGTGGTGCATCATACAAATTGCCGTAATAAAAGACAAAAACGGTTATGAAAGCTTTGGAACAGGACCAGCATTTCCTGTACCAGAAAAATATGTAGACGAAATCATAAACACAGACCTAGGAATCGTAATGGATAAAATATTCAATGGAAACGGACTAAAAAACGAAAAAGGCGGAATAGCACACCTTACAAATAATGTAGTTACACGATATGACATGACAAGAGAATCATTTATAATGGCACTAACACAATTCATAAACGGAGACACTTGGAGAGATTAGAAATATATAAAGAAATTAAAAAATAAAATTCCTAAAGTATATATATATAATAAAAGAAAAATAAAATGCACTTCCAAATGCTAGATAAAAAACCTGACATTTGAAGGTGTATTTTTTATATGGGTTTTTCACCTAAATCCTGAAAAAATCTTAACAAATAACCATCAGGATCTTGAATCAAAAACTCTTTATTTCCTAGCAACTTACCATCCTGTCTATACCAATTCTCTTCAATATCAAAAGATATCTCGTATCCAGAACCTTTGAAATTATCATATATTTCAGACAAATTATTTACCTCTAACTGAAAATTAATCCCATTACCAAAAGGGTAAACAAGAGGAGCAACGCTCCATTTATCATCTGCAGAAACTTGCTGAAGCATAAACTGGATTTCTCCAAGAGAAATAAAAGCAAAATTATTCTCAGGTCTATCATATTCAACTACAAAACCAGCAGTCTTATAAAAAGTCAAACTCTTATCTAAATTAGATACAGACAATTCAGGTATCATTTTATTCCAATACATAAAAAACTCCTTATAAAAATTATATACTATATTGTAACATAAGAAAAAACAAAGTACAAATTCGTGTCTTGCGATAAAAAGTATGATATAATTTAGTAGGCAAACGTTTGCCAGTTTTATAAAAAAGAGGAGTTAAATAAAATGATTGTTGAATACGACAAAAAATATGATGAACAAATTAAGGATCTATTAGTAGAATTACAAAACTACCTAATAGACATCGATGACTGGCATACACAAATAATGTCACCAGAATACAGAGAAAAAACTTTCGAGATGGACATGAGAAATGTCAGAAACCAAAACGGCAAAGTATTTGTGTCTGTTGAGAATGGAGTCGTTAATGGAGTAATCATAGGAGTTGTCAACGAAAAAGATGAAATTGACAAACTAACAAACGATTGCGCAAAAACAGGAAATGTTTTAGAATTAATTGTTAGCAAAGCAGACCGAGGAAAAGGTACAGGTAAAAAACTACTAGAAAAAATAGAAGAGTATTTTAAACAAATCAATTGCGCTAGAATAAACATAGAAGTATTTGGACCAAACAAGAGCGGTTTGAAATTCTATGAGAAAAATGACTATATAGTTAGAGATATCATAGTATCGAAGAGGTTGGGAGAATAGAGTTAAGATAATAAAAATTATGCAAATTGAAGAAAGAAATATTATGAAGGTATTAAGTATAAAACAGCCATGGGCAACATTGATAATGCAAAAAGACAAAAGATTTGAATTTAGAAGTTGGAAAACAAAATATAGAGGAGAATGATAGTTACAAAAAAGTAACTATTATTTTATTTTACAAAAAAACAGTAAAAAATTAAAAAAACGACAAGTTTCGACAAACTTTGCAAATATAAAGTAGTAAAATTAAAGCAAACAGAAAAGAAGGAGAAAAAATGAAAAATACATATAACCCACCATCACAAGAGATATTATGCTGTAACGAAGAGAAAATCGAATATACAGAGGAACAAAAAAATGCAAAGATGATTCAAGAAACATTATGTGGTTTCGGTGCAATAGTGGAAGTCGAAAATGTAATAGTTGGAAATTTAATAACAAGATATTATATAAAACCTAAAGGAGATACTACAGTAAAAGAAATAAAAAGTTTAGTACAAGAATTACAATATGTACTAGGAGTTGAAAATATTAAACTTAGTGTAATTGGCGAAAAGCAAGTAATAGCTCTGGACATACCAAATCAAAATTATACAAAATTAAAAATAGGAAACCTAATGCAAAGTGAAAAAATAAAAGAAAAGAAGATACCATTAATACTGGGAAAGGACTTAAACGGAGAAAATGTAGTAGAAGACTTAGTAAAACTTCCGAATCTACTAATAACTGGAACAACAGGAACTGGAAAAAGTAACTTACTAAGTACATTTGTAATAGATATGATCTATCAGACAACCCCAGAAGAGTTAAGGATAATTTTAATAGACACAAGAACAACTAACTTTTTAAGATTCAAAGATATACCGAATTTACTAACTCCAACGGTAACGGATTCTAGAGAAGCAATTCAAACAATAAAATGGCTGATTGAAGAGAGCTACAAAAGAAATATCTTATTTGCGGAGAACAAAGTAGATGATTTTGAAGACTATAACAAAATAGCTCAAAATAAGATCCCCAGAATTGTGGTAATAATAGAAGATCTGTGTGATTTAATGATGTATGATAAAAAAGAAACGGAAGATAATCTATATGTGCTAATAAACATTGCTCGAAAAGTAGGGATAAACATAATTATTTCAACATATAGAGCTTCTACAGATATAATTACGGGAAGAATAAAAGCGAATATTCCGGCAAGAATCACATTTAAAACAGTATCCAAGGTAGATTCTGTAACAATAATCGATATGGCAGGAGCAGAAAATCTATTAAAAAATGGAGATATATTATTTATAAAAACTGAAGAAAGAAGACCAAAAAGAATACAAGTTCCATATATAAGCGATGAAGAAATAAATAAAGTTATTGAAGAAGTAAAAAACAATAATGGCAAAGCAGAAATAAACAAAGAAATTGAACAATATATAAATGATAAACCAAAAGATATAGATAATTATGATATAAACGGTGAAAGAGATCCGCTATTAGAAGAAGCAATAGAAAAAGTGATAACTACAGGGCAGACATCTACTTCATTTATACAACAAAGATTTAAAGTCGGTTACGCAAGAGCAGGAAGAATAATAGATCAAATGGAAGAAGAAGGCATAATATCAGAGTACAATGAAGGCATGCCAAGAGAAATATTAGCAACGAAAGATTTTGACGACACAGGAGAACAGCCAAAAATAACAGAACAAGAAGAAATAACACTAGAAGAAGTGAAAAATGAAAATGATAAGGAAGAAAACAATTACGAAATAAAAAATATACTAAAACAGTGGTGGTTTTGGGTACTAATAATACTATTGTATATAATATTGAAAAATTTATAAAAAGGAGAAAAACATGAAAAAACGGACTAAAAAAAGTAGCAACAATCATATTAATACTGGGAACATTATTCATTAATAGTGGCACATATGCACACTCAGGAAGAACAGATTCAAACGGCGGACATAGAGACAATAATAATAAAAGTGGTCTCGGAAGTTATCATTATCATTGCGGAGGGTATCCTGCCCACTTACATACAAATGGACAATGTCCATATAAAACACAGAAAAACGAATCGACTGTAAATAATAGAACAAAAGAAGAAGCACCAAAAGAGATTAAAGCAACAAAAATAGTAATAGAACAGGGCAAAATCAATATGAAAGTCGGTGAAGTCCAATCCTTAACTACAACAGTGGAGCCAACAAACACAACTGATAAAATAAAAGAATGGACATCTAGCAATCCAGAAATAGTAACAGTAACTGAATATGGAAAAATAACTGCAAAACAAACAGGCAAAGCATACATAACAGTGAAAATGTCTAATGGCATATATAATACAATAAGCGTTACAGTGGAAGATGAACAACAAATAAACAAAATAAATAGAAATACGAATGTTCAAAATTCACAAGAACAAAATACTGAGGAACAACGTCAAGTAGGAGCAACGATAGGAGGAATAGCAACTCTAGGAGCGATAGGCGGAGCAGTGTATTGTGCAAGAAAGAGGAAATAATAGAGTGAATATGTGGTGAACTCATAACCCGAAGGTCGTAAGTTCGAGTCTTACCTCCGCAACCACATTTATCAGGAACTTCAAGGTTCCTGATTTTTTTGTAATTATTGATTTAACGGCGGTTTAACGGCGAAAATTCAGAAAAGCAATTTTTAAGTGATGATTTTTGTTAAAAAATTTTAACATTTTATACCATATAAGTAACTTAAAAATAAGATATATCAGCACTTTAACTAACAAATTAAATTACCACCTTCGGGTTATGAAAAGGCGAAACTCGAAGGTCGTATACAAATATTAAACAAAATAATATTATAATTTACAAATTTCGACAAATTTCTTAAATATTGTATGATATGATATAAAAAACAAATAAAAAAACAACAACCTATTGTTAAAGTTTTATTTATATGATATATTTATAAAGGGAGGGAAAAATATGGAAGAAAAAAAAGATATTAAAAAAATAATAATTATTATTGAATCTACTATTATAGTTGTATTATTACTATTCATTCTTATGTTATTATCAACAAATAACAAAAGTGGAAATTCATCAGGTACAACTATAACTACAAGTAACAAAAATGCAGATACTAGTATTACAATAAATAAAAGTAATAAACAAGCAAAGAACGATACTGTAAAACTAAATCTAAATGAAACTGTAACAAAAGAAAATAAATATGAATTGACTGTTTTAGGGATAAATTTTGGTAAAACTATATTACCACCTAATACAAGTTCATTTTACACTTACTATGAAGCCAAAACAGATGGACATCAATACTTAGAAATAAAATATGATTATAAAAATTTAGGTGAATCAAATGTTAGGGCTGACAATATTGCATCAATGACAATAAAATATGATAATAAATATGAGTACACGGGATTTTGTGTAATAGAGGATACAGATAGTGATTTTACATATGCTAATATAACTGATATTGCACCTTTAACTACAGGAAAATTACATTATTTATTTGATATACCTGATGAAGTAGCAAATGGAGAAGGTTCTATAGTGGCTAAAATAAAATGTGGAAACGATGTATATGAAATAGTTTTAAGATAATAGGAGGAAAAGATGAATAAAAAAGTTTTAATTGGAGTAATTACCTTAGTAATAATCGTAGCAATGGCTATTTTGGGTTATTTTGTAATGTTAAAGATTGAGCAAAATAAAGTAGAAAGTACTATTGAAGATATGTTTACTAATTTAAAATCAGGTGAAAATAATAATCAAAAACAAGAAGTATTAGAACAATTACAAAATAATTCTAATCAAGAGAATAGCACAAAAGATACAATTGATTATATTATATTATTTAATAAATTAAATTATTCTATTATTGAAAATAAAACTAATTTTAATGAAGCAAGTGTAGTTTTAGATATAACAAATAAAGATATGAAAAAAATTATAGGAAATTATTTAGTAAAAGCAATTCAGTTAGCATTTGCTAATGCATTTACTCCAACTTATTCAGAGGAACAAATGAATGAGGAATTAGCGAATTATTTAAAAGAACAAATGGAATCTAATGAAATAGAAAATATAACTACTAATATAACATTAAAAATGGAAAAGCAAGACGGAAAATGGGTTATAAAAGAAGAAAGTAAGAAGGATTTCGTAAATGCATTATTACCAGGATTTGTCGATTCAATAAATCAAACAAATGATTCTTTTAATCAAAATGTAGAATAATAAAAAGAAGAGAGAAATCTCTTCTTTTTTAAGAATCATTTATATTATTAACATTTGGTGATATAATTGTGGGAAATTTAGGAGTTAAAAAAGAATATGGAAAATAACAAAGAAAAAGAAATGAAACAAATAGATTTTAGAGAATTTACTATTAATTATAGTGATTGGTATAATATTTTTTCTGTTTTAGTTTCTTTTTCATATGTTTTACCATATGCATATTGAAGAGATTTATTAATTACTACTTTACCAGTTTTAAAATCTACATCTTGCCATTCTAATCCCATAAGTTCACCAAGTCTTACCCCAGTAAATATTGTTAAGATGATTGCAACTTTGTACTTAATTTGTTCTTCACCAAGTTCTGTTAGATTTTCTAGTAGTATTTTACATTGTTCATCATAATAATATCTTCTTTTAAGTTCCATTGCTTTAGGTGGTTGAACTCTTTCAGCAGGATTAGATACAATTAATTGCCAATATATAGCTTTGTGTAGCATTGCACGAAGTAGTCTGTGATGTTCTAATATTGTTTTACCAGATAAAGGTTTTAATGTTTTCTTACCATTATTACTTTTCTTCCTAACTAATTGTGTATCTCTACTTAATAAGTCATAAAACTGCATAATATCTGTAGGTTTTATTTTGTTAATATAGAAATGTCCAAAGTAGGGAAGAATTCTAGATTCTAATATTCCTAAATATCTGTAATAAGTAGATGGTGCAAGTTCCTTTAATCCATAATCACGTTTCCATATTTCAACAAATTCTTTAAATGTTGGTACATTACCTTCAACAACAAAACCATTTTCAACTTCTGCAATGTATTTTGCAAGTTCAGTTCTTGCTTCGGATTTGTTTTTACAATGTATTGTTTTTTGATGTCTTATAGCTTTTCTATCTAAATCATAGCCTTTGAATACTACTAACCTATAACTGTCTTTTCCTCGTTTTTCAATACTACCAGTCAATTTTTGCCTCCTTTCGTTTTATTTAGTAATAGAGTGTATTACTATGATTTTATTGTATCATCTTGAAAAAAGAAAACAAAACCCGACAATGAAAAAAATAAAAATAAAAATTTTTAGGGTAAATTTATAGTATGTTACAAATTTCGACAAATTTTATAAATTGAATAATATATAATATTGAAAAATGTACCAAAAAATATTATAATAAATGTACTATAAGGGGGAATAATAATGATACCAGAATGTTGGGCTAACGAAAATGAGAATTATATTACTAATCCAGTTATGGTAGAGTTTTGTGTCAATAATGGAATAAAAACTCAATGTACGAGAATGGATTTGCTAAAATCAATAAATGAATTCGCTCAAGTAAATGATGAAAATAAAGCAAAAGTTGAAGATTGGTTAGAAGTTGTTTTAAAACAAGGAATGAAAAATATATTATTCCGAAAAATTGAATTTGAAACGAAACCAAATAATGATATTCTTAGAAGATCTTTTACTGAATGTAGAAATAGAAAGTTATATTCTAATATTACAGAAGGAAATGCACTTAATTTACAAAGTATGAAAATTGATAATAATAAAATTGAATTTGTTTTTACTATTTTTTTAATAGAAGAAAAAAGAGATGTAAAGAATAGGATTACTTATCCTATATTTGTGGATATTGATTTAAATAAAAAGCTAATTTTTGGTAGAGCAAAGTCAAAAACTAATCTTCATACAGTAAGTTCTGAAAACATAGATGAAATTGGATTAAATACATCAACAGATAGTCTTATAATACAAGCTGTTAAATATATTGAAGAAAAACTTAATGCAAATAAAATAGATAAAGAAGAATACGTTGAAAGCGTAAAAAAATCAATTTATAATATATTAGAAAAATATACTTTTACACCTAAGGCAATAGAAAATAAAATTACAGAAATGGATGAATATATTAATTCTTTTATCAACACTACTTTAAATATGTTAGAAATAAATGATCCAATAAATTTTGATAAAGCAAAAGAGGATATGAAAATATTTATAGAAAAATATATATCAATAAATGTTGAAGATAAAGACATATTTATAAATGATAGAGAAGCATATCCATATAAATTAATTGCTACAGATAGTGAAATGACAAAAGTAGAAGAAACTACTACATCATATGAACCTTTACAATGCAAAGAAAAGTTTTTTGATAATAAAAAGTCAATAAAATATGAAGGGACTTGTGATGGAATATTCTTAGTTTATGCTAGAAAACAAAAGGGAAATTTTAGTACTAATACTTTTAGAGCTAAAATATCAGTAAAAAATAAATTTTGTTGCGTAAGATTTGAGGCTTACGTAATAGAGGAGGATATAGATAATGTATTATCAAACATTATTAACTCTTGAAAAAAAATATAATAAAAAATTAATTGAAGAATATGATTTGTGGTTATATAACTTGCCTCGAAGAGTAAGTGATAGAATTTCAATAGCAAAAGCATCTAATGAATTAAAAATTGAATTTCCCATAGCTAAATCAATTTTAGAAGATTCTGTTAGTCTAGGCATATTAGAACGCAGATATGCTATAAAATGTCCAAATTGTGATCATGTTATAGAAATGGTTTCAATAGAAGAATTATATGATAAAATTAAAGGTATTAATAATTGTGATGCGTGTGAAAATGAGAATATAATTATTACAGATGAGGACATTCAAATATTATATAAAAAGACCGATAATCAAATTAATATAGGAGATACTGCTAAATTAAATTTAAAAAAAAATATAAATTGCAGTAATACAGATTCTTTAAGAGCATTTTTTGAAGATAATATTTTAAATCCTAATGATTTTTTTTATAATCCAACAGAAGAACAAAAAATAGAGATGATAGAGTTATTTGAAAAGATAGGCCAAAAAGAAAAAAATACCACAGCTTTAGGAAATCAATTGAGAAATTTTACAGAATATGTTTTAAGAATAGTTAAAGTATTCGAAGCTGCTAATATAAGAACTCAAACAAATGAAATAGATTGCTTAGTAAAGAATAAACTAAAACTAGGAATACCATATTTTTTAAATGAATTAGGAAGCATAATTATTGTAGAATGCAAGAATGAAAAAAATAATCCGGGAAATACATATTTTCATAAAATACAAGGAATCTTAAAAATTTCTAGACTAAAATGTGGGATAGTAGTTGCTATAAATGAGCCTACAAAACCTTCTTTACAAATTGCAAATGCTAATTATTTGTTGGATCGTACAGTAATTATAGCAATTGATTATGAAGAACTTAAAAAAGTTGTATATGAAGATCTGAATTTTTTAGATTTACTTGAGAATAAAGTTGTAATGTTGAAAACTAATGCTACTACATATTTAGGAGATAATAAGGTGTTTGAAAACTAAGGAAGTGATTTACTTCCTTAGTTTTTTACTATTAATCCAATCATTAAATTCTTTTATGTTTATATTTCCATCCTCAAAAGCTTTTTTCATTACGTTAGATTCTTTTTTGAAATTTTCATATCTTTCAATATGCTTTCCACCATATAAAGAAGCATTTTTTTGTAGTGTTTGATAAAATGTTCTACATTTTTTTAGTACAGGTTTTGCCTCTAATTTTTTCTTATATTGTATTTGAGCTGCAATTTCTCTACAAGTTTTATTATCAGAATATATGTTGTTACAATATTTTGAATTGTATTGAAAATCTGGAATAAAATACTTACCACAATTTTTACAAACATAAACAACATTATCCAATTTTGTTAATTTCCACATAAATAAATAGAGTATAGAGAAAAAACTATCCGTTTCGTATGCAAATTCAATATTCTTATAATTACAATTTAACCAATTTTTATAATCAAAATTTATACTAATATTTTTTAAATGTTCTTTTATATTAACATTATTATATTTTTCATATTCATAAGGTTTCATTTTTACAGGTTCAGTTTTATCAATATAACTAAAGAAATCTAAACGATCTTTAGTATTAATTAAATCATATAATTCTTGTTTATAATAACAAAAATCTTTACTATATGCATTAAAGAACATATTTAACAAATCATTACAATCTTCTTCATTAATTACAAATGAATAATCAGGATTACGTAATCGATAAGGATAATAAGCATATAATAATGCTTCAAAACAATAATTACTAACAAATTCACAAAAAGTTTTCCTACATGAAAAATCTTGGCTTACAAAATCAAATAGAAAACTACCAATTGCTTTAGATGGATAATCAGTTACTAAAACTGAGGCATATTCTTTAGTATGTTGGTCTTGTATTAATTTATAAAAAAATAATTTTTCTTCTTTTGTACTATCATCAAATAAAACATTAAATAGATGATACATAAAAATCCCTCCTTTTAAATTTACTCGACAAAAATACAATTTTTAGAAATTGTAAATTGTCGTGTTTTTAATTCTTAGTCAAACAACTAAAATAACAATTAGTAATTAGCTAGTTACAAACTGCATAGCAAAACTTGAATTAACATCTTTCAACCATATAGGCGAAATATGTCCCGAAAATGTACCGACTTTTTAGAAAAAAATTTTATTTTCTAACTATATAGGCGAAAAAATGAGTAAAAAGTTAACAAGTTTTGGAAAAAATTAAATTTGGAGGTGATTTTATGAACGAACTACCAAAAGTAGAAAGAACAACACTAACAATGAAAGAAACGGCAGAGTATTTAGGAATATCATACTGGCTAGTAAATCAGCTAGTAAGAAGAAAACAAATACCATGTGCTAGAGTGGGTGGTAGAGTATTATTTAGAGTACAGGCTTTAGATGAATATTTAAAAGAAAAAGAAGAAAATTCTATAAAGAAGTAGGAAAGGAGTATTGTTTATGCAATGGATTAAAGTGTTTACAAATATATTTGCAAATCCTAAAATGCAACTATTACTAAAAGAACGTGATGGGGACACGTTCTTTAGGATATGGATTCAATTATTAGTAATTGCTGGAATATCTATGCAAGGTGGAAAAATTATGATGTCAGAAAATACACCAATGACAGTAGAAGATCTAGCGACAATTACACACAAATCATGCAAAAAAATTCAAAATATATTGGACAAGTTAATCCATTTTGAAATGTTAATTTGTGAGGACAATATATACAAAATCAAAAATTGGGACAAGTACCAAAGTGCTGATAAATATGAACTTGTTAAAGAACAAAATAGAGAAAGACAAAAAAGGTTTAGAGAAAATCAAAAAAATGAAAATAACGTTAATGTAACGTTAGGTAACGAAGCAGAAGAGAATAAAAAAGAAAAAAATAAATTAGAAGAAAGTAAAAAAGATTTTTCAAAAAAGAAAGGTTATTTAAACTATGACCAAAGAGATTATTCAAATTTTGATTGGGATAGTTTGTATGCTAATTTAAGAAAGTGAGGTGAATTTGGAACAATATAACAATAAAAATGGGAAAATAATAAATATATAACTAAAAGATTAGACAGTAAAAGTGATATAAAAAGAAAGTATAAACTAATAATTGAGGAAGAGTATATAAGTGAAAGCGATTCACCACATGATATTGAAAAAATTATAAATAGCTATTGTAATTACACTTAAAAATAAAATGATGGAGTCTTGCTTCTATAAAAGTTCCATTTGGGGAATTCTTAAGCAAGATTCCCATTTGTATATACAAATAGATTGATCAAGTGGTAAAACCACATAAGTCTGAAAGGAGTAAAATTTGAAAAAAAATAATGTAATAACAATTAGAGTAACAAAACAGGAAAAAGAAAAATTGATAAAAAAGAGTCAAGAAGCCAATAGGACATTATCAGAATATTTAATTGAACAGGGCTTAGAAAGAGATATTATCATAATTGAAGATGTTAGGAATTTTGTTCACGAATTAAGAAAAATAGGAAATAATATTAATCAACTAACACATTTAGCCAATAGTGGAGTAATAAGGACTGTATACTTAGATGGATTTAAAGAAGATATGAAGAAAATTTGGACTGGATTGAATGATATTTATAATTTTATATAAAAACTGCAAAATATTGTAAAAAACGACATTTTATGATATAAAATATAATAGAATTTTTATATAAACTATGAGGTGTTTAGTATGGAAGAATTAATGAAAGAAATTGAACAATTTAATAAAGAAAGAGATTGGGATCAATTTCATTCACCAGAAAACTTAGCAAAATCAATATCTATTGAAGCAGGAGAATTATTAGAATGTTTTCAATGGAATAATAATTATGATAAGGACGAGGTATGTGGGGAATTGGCAGATGTATTCACTTATTGTATTCAAATGGCTATGAAATTAGGAGTAGATCCAAAAGAAATAATATTAAAAAAGTTAGATAAAACAAGAAAAAAATATCCTATAGATAAAGCTAAAGGAGTAAGTACAAAATATAATAAATTATAGTAATAATTAATGGGGGCAATTATTATGAATGAAAAAGAATTAATATATGAAGGAATTGAAACAGCATTCATAGATTATAATAATCAGTCAAATACAGCTTTTAAACCACAATTTATTTCCAACGATTACAAAGAAGGACGAAAAGTAATATCTAGCATAGAAGATGAACTATTAAAATGTGATAAATTTGATATTAGTGTTGCCTTTATAACTGATGGTGGAATAGCGCCTTTATTACAAACATTAAAGACATTGGAAGAAAGAGGAATAAAAGGAAGAATATTAACAACAGATTATTTAGAATTTAGTGATCCTAAAGCTTTAAGAAAATTAGCTGAATTAAGTAACATTGAATTAAAAATGTATATGACGGAAGAGGCAGGGGAAGGATTTCATACTAAAGGATATATATTTAAAAATAAAGATATATATAGAATTATTACTGGAAGTTCAAATATGACGCAAAAAGCATTATCAGTAAATAGAGAGTGGAATACAAAAATTGTATCTACAGAATATGGTGAATATGTAAAAGAAATATTAAGTGAATTTGAAAGCTTATGGAATTCAAAATATAGTCTAAATTTTGAGGATTTTATTGAAACATATGAATTAAATTACAAAATAATAAAAGAACAAAGAAAAATAGCAAGTTCAAAGAAAATCGCTTCTTTAGAAGAATATAAGTTGCAACCAAATGTAATGCAAGTTGGATTTATAAATAATTTAAATAAACTAATTGAAGCAGGAGAAAAAAGAGCATTATTGATATCAGCAACTGGAACGGGAAAAACATATGCGTCAGCTTTTGCATTAAGGGAAAATAATCCAAGAAAAGCACTATTTCTTGTTCATAGAGAACAAATTGCTAAACAAGCAATAGAAAGTTACAAGAAAATTTTTGGTAATACGAAAACATTTGGATTATTATCTGGAAATTCTAAAGATTTTGAAACAGATTATTTATTTTCAACTATGCAGATGATGAGTAAAGAAGAAAATCTTACGAAATTTAAAGAAGATGAATTTGATATTATCGTTATTGATGAAGCTCATAGAATAGGAGCAAATAGTTATCAAAAAATTATACAGTATTTTAAACCTAAACTTTTGCTTGGGATGACTGCTTCACCTGAAAGAACAGATGGATATGATGTATATAAAGAATTTAATCATAATATAGCTTATGAGATAAGATTAGAACAAGCATTGGAAGAAAATTTTTTATGCCCATTTCATTACTTTGGAATTACAGATATAGTATTTGAAGATGAGACAATATATGATAACACAAATTTAAGAAATTTTTCAAGACTTACATGTGATGAAAGAGTAAATTATATTATAAAACAAATTGAATTCTTTGGACATTCTGGAACAACGACAAATGGATTAGTATTTTGTAGTTCAAAAAAAGAAGCACAGGTATTAAGTGAAAAATTTAATGAAAAAGGATATTTTACAATTGCACTAACAGGTGAAGACTCACAAGAAAAGAGAGAAGATGCAATTAATAGGTTAACATCGAAAAATGTTGATGAAAAAATTGATTATATTTTTACAGTAGATATTTTTAATGAAGGTGTTGATATTCCTGAAATAAATCAAGTTATTATGCTAAGACCAACGGAATCTCCAATAGTATTTGTTCAACAATTAGGTAGAGGATTAAGAAAAGCAACAGACAAGGAATATGTTGTAATTCTAGATTTTATAGGTAATTATAAAAATAACTTTATGATTCCAATTGCTTTATCAGGAGATAGAAGTTATAACAAAGATAATATACGTAGATTTGTTTTAGAGGGAGAAAGAATAATACCAGGTTCATCTACAATTCATTTTGATGAGATAGCAAAGAAAAGAATTTTCGAAGCAATAGATACAGCTGATTTCACAGATATAAAATTAATAAAAGAAAATTATACTAATTTAAAAAATAAATTAGGCCGTATACCATCTTTATTAGATTTTGATAAATATGGTGAAATGGATGTATTAAGAATATTTGATAATAAAAGTTTGGGTTCATATTACAAATTTTTAGTTAAGTACGAGAAAGAATATAAGATACGATTATCAGATGATGAGGAAAAAATAATTGAGTTTATATCAAAAAAATTAGCAAATGGGAAAAGAATTCATGAACTTGAATTGTTAAGAATCATATTGAATGAAAATGATAAATTATTTAATCAATTAAAAAAGAATTTAAAAGAAACATACAATTTAGGTCTTAATGATTATGAAAGAAAAAGCATTATAAATGTATTAACAAATAATTTTGCATCAGGATCTAGTAAAAATACATACAAAGAATGTGTTTTTATAGAAGAAAAAGAAAATGATTATTCTGTTTCAAATGAATTTAAAAAAATGTTAAAAAATAATGATTTTAGAAATATACTTGATGAACTAATAGAATTTGGAATTAATAGATATAATCAGTATTACAATGAAAAGTATCAAGATACACAATTTACAATATATCAAAAATATACGTATGAAGATGTATGTAGATTATTAAACTGGAAAAATAATGAAGTCCCTCTAAATATTGGAGGATATAAATATGATAAAGATACAAAAACATTTCCGGTATTTATTAATTATGATAAAAATGAAGAGATAAATGATACTATCAAATATGAAGATCACTTTGAAAGTAGTAATAAACTAATTGCTATTTCAAAAAGTGGAAGAACAATTCTATCAGAAGATGTTCAGAATTTTATTAATGCAAAAGAGAGAGGAATAAAAGTAGAACTTTTTGTAAGAAAAAATAAGGATGATAAAATTTCAAAAGAGTTCTATTATTTAGGAAGAATGAATGCTACAGGAAATGTAAAAGAATTCATTATGCCAAATACAAATAAGTCAGCAGTTGAAATAGAATGGATCCTGGAAACACCTGTTAGAGAAGATATATATGAATATATAATAAATTGCTAATGGAGGTAAAAATGAAGAATATAAAAGTGGTTGCAGCTATTATAGTTGATAATAACAAAATTTTTGCTACTCAAAGAGGATATGGAGAATTTAAAGATGGATGGGAATTTCCTGGAGGAAAAATAGAAGAAGGAGAAACACCAGAACAAGCTTTAATTCGAGAAATAAAGGAAGAATTAGATACTACAATTAATGTTAATAAAAAAATTGATACAATTGAATATGATTATCCTAATTTTCATCTTTCAATGGATTGTTTTATATGTAATATATTAGAAGGTGATTTAGTCTTAAAAGAACATGAAGCTTCAAAATGGCTTTCAAAGGATGAATTATATAGTGTCGATTGGTTACCTGCTGACAAAGGAATAATAGAGAAAATAGAAGATTATATGAAATAGTTTTAATAATAATTAATGGGGGAATTATTATGTTAGTATATCAAGGGGTAAAAGAAACATTTATTGAAGATGTTAATTTAGGAATTATAGCAGATAAAATTAGAGAAAAATATATCGAATGTATACATAGAAAACCTTCTCCACAAGAATTCAATTCATGGAAAAATTCTATGCAATATATGAGAGGGGTATTAGATGATAGAGAAATACCTGAAAATGTTGGTGTTGCGATAGAATATAATATTCCTCCAACAGGAAGTAGAATTGATTTTATGATGACAGGATACAGCAAAAATGATTCTCATGAGGCAGTTATTGTTGAATTAAAACAGTGGGATGAATGTACAGAAGTTGATAAAGTTGATGGTATATACAAAGTTAATACATATACTGGAGGAGCATTAAGGGATGTTAATCATCCTTCATATCAAGCAATGACGTATGCAAATTTAATAAGAGACTACAATGCAAATGTAGAGGATAAAAAGATTAATGTTAGACCATGTGCATATTTGCATAATTATTATTTTGAAGAAAATGACCCATTGTTAAAAGAACAATATAAAGAATATACTAGAGAAGCTCCTCTTTTTGCGCATAATGATGTATTAAAATTAAGAGAGTTTATAAAAAAATATATAGAAATAGGCGATGATAAAGAAGTTTTATATGAAATAGAAAATGGCAGAATAAGACCTTCTAAAATGTTGCAAGATGCTTTAGGAAGTATGCTAAAAGGAAATCAAGAATTTTATATGATAGATTCTCAAAAAATAGTTTACGAGTATGCTTTGAGAGATGCTGTTGATACTGTTAATTCTAATTCAAAGAAAATTTTTATTGTTAAAGGTGGACCTGGAACTGGAAAATCTGTTTTAGCAATAAATTTACTTGTTGAATTGAATAAAAAAGATATGACTTGTTTCTATGTAACTAAGAATTCTGCACCTAGATTAGTATATTCTAATAAATTAAGAGGCAATTTTACTAAGAAATATATTGATCATTTATTTCAGGGTTCAGGAAAATTTATTGAGGAAGAAAGTAATGCGTTAGATTGCTTAGTTGTAGATGAAGCACATAGATTAACAGAAAAATCTGATTTTTTTGGACATGGTGAAAATCAAATAAAAGAAATAATAAATGCTTCAAAATTTTCAGTATTTTTCTTAGATGAAAATCAGAGAGTTACTTTAAAAGATATAGGAAGTCAAGAATTAATAGAAAAGTTTGCTAAAGAGCTAGGCGCAGAAGTATGTGTTTATGAATTAGATAGCCAATTTAGGTGCAATGGGTCAGATGGATATATGGCATGGCTAGACAATGTATTAGAAATAAGAGAAACTGCAAATTTGGATATAGATGGTTTTGATTATGAGTTTAAAGTTTTTGATAATCCAAATGAATTAAGAAATGCAATTGAAGAAAAGAATAAGATTAATAATAAGTCTAGAATTGTTGCGGGATATTGCTGGAAGTGGCCGAAAAATAACAGAAACAATCCTAATTATAATGATATAAAAATTCCAGAGTATAATTTTGAAATGAGTTGGAACCTAGAAGGTGGAGAAATATTTGCATTGGGCGAAAATACAGTTAAACAGGCAGGATGTATTCATACAACACAAGGATTAGAGTTTGACTATGTTGGAGTTATTATTGGTAATGATATGAGATATGAAGAAGATCATATTGTTACTGATTATACAGAAAGAGCTTCGACAGATACATCGTTGAATGGTATAGGAACATATAACGAAGAAGGTAGAAAGAAAATAGCTGATGAAATAATAAAAAATACTTATAGAACTTTGATGACGAGAGGAATGAAAGGATGCTACGTTTATTGTACTGACAAAAAATTATCAGACTATTTAAAAAGTAGGTTAAATGGAAATTGCAATAATATTGTATATTCTATTAATGAAGAACAGGATTATTATGATATGAAAGTTGCTGAAGATGAAGAAGAATATAAACTAAAAGGAGAATGAGTTAGATGGGATTACTTAGTGGTTTGTTTGATAGCACTAATACAGAATTAAAAATTGGAGATAGAGTTAGAGTTAAATATAGAGGCCAAGAAGGATATATTATTGATAAAAATGGAAATTTGTATATGGTATCAATAAATAATGGACAAATAGTAGATTCATATGAAGCTAATGACTTAGAAAAGTGTTGGTAATATAATAAAGATTTACAAAAGAAAGCAAAGTAATAATGTAATTAATTTTACAGAATTATTTTGCTTTTTTTGATAATTAGTGACAAGTTTCGACAAAAAAATATTATTTTTTATGATAGCATAGATAAAAGGAGTAAAAATGGATAGTATATATGATAATTTTGAAAGATATTATAAGTTTGCTAAAAAAGGAGACAAAGATATAATTATAGATATTTTAAATGAAGTGAAAAAGTATGATGTCTATGATGTGATTGCTAAATTATCTGCTTTAAATTTGGTACCGGAGAATCAAAATAAAGCTACAATTATTGAACCAGTAATTGCGGCAATACTTACTTTACCAAAAAATGAATTGAAATCTACATATAAAATAAGTATGGGAAAATTCAAAAAGATAATACAATTAATTGAAAGTATGAATATAAGTTTGGCAATAGATCCGCCAGAGAATCCTTTTATTGATAGAGTAATGTTATATGAGAATTATAATGTATTTACAGGAATTAATTATATACCTGGCTATATATTGCAAGGATTTATAGATGCAATTTATAAATATACTAACGATATTAACAATGAATTTGTAGAGAAAATAAGCGTATTAATATTTTTTATTTTACAAATTTCAGATAAAGTTTCTAAAGGTGCAAATATAAGTTTTGAAAATTTAAAAAAATATGATGAAATACCTAATTTAGTTATACCTCAAGAACAAAGATTAGAAACATTAAAACAAAGTATAATAATTAGTGAATATGAGGTAAAAAGAATTTTAAAGGATGAGAAATTGATAGATTTACTATATTGTGATTTTCGAAATGAAGATATTGAAAACATTTTAAGAATAGATAACCAAAAATTTTTTAAGAATCCTTTTTTAAAGGATAATAACGGAAATGTAATAATTTTATCTCCATCAATATTAGTTCCTTTTTTAGTCCATAATATAATAATAATAGCAGATAAATATGGTGAAAAAGATAATATCATCAACATATATAATAATGTCATATGGAAAAATTGTGAAAAATATTTTTACAGATTAGGAAATAAAAAGATAGATGAAAAATCTTTAAATATAAAATTAGAAAATGAAAGTGCATCATATAAAGAAATTTTATTAAGTGGAGATAATAAACAAGTAATTATAGCTGTAGGAATCTTTGATGATGGAAGAAAATTTAGTAGTGAAAAAGTATTTGATAAATATGATAATAATAAAATTGTAAATGTATTAGAAAAAAGGATAAATTATATTATTAAACAACTAAAAGGAAAAATAGAAGAAAAAGATATATTTATATGCTTAATTTACAATTCTTTTGGCAGAAGCATGATAATAGGCTATAATGGGCATACATATAATAGACCAATATGTCTAAATCCTTATGAATTAAAATGTATTTCGGTAAACGAAAGAGAACAAAAATTTTTTATAACTAGATATATAAAATCAAAAAATAAGTTATTAAATATGCCACAAGCATTTGGGGAACTTCCATATATAGATATATACACTAATTCTAATTATTCTTTTTATATTAATGATGAGTTTAATCCTAAAAATACAATGTTATATCTTACAGCAGGAGATGATACGGAATATATGATCAAAGCTTTAAAGAAAGAGAATAGAATGTTAGTTGAGTCATATAATCCTGAATATCTCGAAGAAGTGATTCTTCAAGATGAAACAAGAAATATATATGTTAGTGACAGTATAGATAGAAATAATATTATTGTAAGTTTATTAGTGAAAATGAAAAACATTGAAATATGGATATATAGTGAAAAAGTGAAAGATACTGAGGAATTGAATATTTACCATAGTATTATAGATGCAATTTCCTATTGGATAGGAGAATGTAAGAAAGTTATTGAATCTAAAGATATATCAGAAAAATATGTTAATATAAAAATAAGTATTACAGGAAATGGAATAGATTATTTTTATAACAAAGAATATGATGATTCAGTTGATAAAACTATTTCAATAAGAAAACAAAATAATGAAATTATATTAAACATAACACCTGATACATATCATTGCTTTAATAGAAATGATAATCAAGAAGAAAAAAAATTATTTTTTATAATAATGAATCAGATATTAAAATTTACACATGAAGATTACAAAGAAATTGACAAAATTTTCTTACCTGATAAAAAACAAAAATTTTTTACTTTAGATTATCAAATATTTCCGTATTTTAAACCTATTGATAATCCTCAAAATAGAAAAATCAACGAAAATGATATAAATGAATTACTTGATGAAATTGGAAAATATATTATTTCCTTAAAAAAATGGAATTACGGAATAGTTAAAGAGGAGGATAAAAATGAAATAACATTATTAATAGTAGATTATTTATATATGTTATTAAAAAAAGAAGTAAGTAAATTGAATCCATACAGATTAATTGAAACTATGTATTATGATATAGAAGAAGAAATATATAATATGATGCTTTTTCAGAAAAGACATTTTAATGATATTCTATGCTATCCAGAGAAAAAAGATAAAATATGGAGAGAATTTAATGAAAATCAAAGAGTGACAAAAGCAACTAAATTTTTAATAGAATATATTTCTGCTCAACCACCATCAGGCAGTGAGATTTTAGGAGAGTCTGAATATGAAAGGCTATTAGCAATATGTTCATTAATAATAGAGTGGGCATATAATAATGATTTATTTAGATATAAAATGTTTAATACTCCTATTGAAATATTAAAGTCTGATAGAATAGGAACAAAAAAAGATGAATTTGATGCAATGGGAATTACTATGTTAAATGCAAGGATGAATGAGTTTGAATACAATTCAATAGGAAAATGGAATCAAATTATAATGAAGAATGAAATTGAACCTGATGAATTGGATACAGCATTTAATTTTGAAAATGGATTTACATTTAAAGAATTCTTAAAAGTATGTTATATCTTAATTTTAATTGGAGACGAACAAGAAAGTGAAATTAAGAAATATAACTGTGAAAAAATAATTACAAAAATACATGAGGAAATAAAAGAAATTGATAATGAAAAGATAAAAAAAATATTAAATTATATTTGTTTAGAAAAAAGAAGCGATTTTATCATACCACCAGATGGGTATAGAAAAGAAGATGTATATCCTTGGAGGTTTAATAGGGAATTATCATTTACAAGGCGTCCTCTTATAAAGAGAGGTGATGAGTATATATGGGGAAATAGAAATATATTTCATATGACAATGTTTATAATGGATCTTATAAGTGATGGAAAATTTAGGACAAAAAGTAAAGAGATGAATAAATATATTGGAAAAGTGAGCCAAAAAAGAGGACAAGTTTTTAATGAGAATGTTTATAAGATATTAAAAACATTTTCTGAATTAATTGTTGATAAAAACTTAAAAAAAATAAACGGAAAGAGAATTTTAGATGAGGAAAGCAAGGATCTTGGAGATATAGATATTTTATACATCTATAATAAAAATAAACAAATTGTAGTAGGTGAAGTAAAAGATTTTAAGTTATCAAAAAATCCATATGAAATTTATTGTGAATATAAAGAGATGTTTGAAGATAGTGAAAGAAAAAAATCATATAGTACTAAATTGAAAAGAAGAGCGGAATGGGTTGAAAAACATATAGAAGATATAAAACAACAATATAATCTTCAAGGAGATGGCTGGAAGGTATATAAGGTATTTATAGTAAATGAACATATAATAAGTAAAGATGTATATAGAAAAAATGATAATATCATAGCTGTTTCTGATATATCTTTAAAAAATCTTACAGATCTAAATGAAATATAAATTTTTATACTTTAAAAAATGTATATTATAAGCGTTAAAAAATGTATATTAAAAACATTAAAAAATGTATATTTGGTATTGAATATACATAAAATATATGATACAATAATATTGATAGGAGGTATCATATGTCACTAAGAAAAGAAAGTTATATTGATAGATTAATAGATAAAAAAATAGAAGAATACTTATCTGTATTTGGTGCAATAAGTATAGAAGGTCCAAAATGGTGTGGCAAAACATGGGCATCTTTAAATCATGCAAATAGTAAAGTTCTTTTAGATGATGATGAAATAAAGGAAAAAGCAAAATTAGACTTAAATCTTATTTTAAATGATGAGAAACCAGAATTAATTGATGAATGGAATTTAATTCCTGAAGTCTGGGATGCTGTTAGAAGAAAATGTGATGATACAACTGAAAAAGGAAACTATATCTTAACATGTTCTACTAAATTAACAGATGCTGAACAAAAGGAAAAAATACATCATTCTGGTGCAGGAAGAATTGGAAAAATAGAAATGCATACAATGAGTTTATATGAATCAGGAGATTCAACAGGTAAAGTTTCTATACAAGATATGCTAAACGATAATGTAAAAAATGAATTAAATAAAAAAATCACATTAGATGAATTAGCCAATTTAATAATACGTGGTGGATGGCCATCTAATATAAAAAATGAAGGAAACAAAGCAAATATAATTCCTAAAAGCTACATTGAAGCCATTCTTGATAAAGATATTCATGATGATAAAAAAAGAGATGTTAATAAAATGAATATGTTACTTAAAAGTTTAGCAAGAAATGAATCAACAGTAGCAACTAAAAGTACATTATTAAAAGATATTGAAGAAAAAGCAGGAGAGAAAGAACTTATTGAAAGTAGAATTACTATGGATGATTATTTAGACGTTTTAAGTAGGCTTCATATAATAGATAATCAAGATGCTTATAGTGAAAATTATAGATCTCCTGATAGGATTGGAAAATCTGCCAAGAGACATTTTACAGATCCATCACTTGCTTGTGCTTGTTTAGATTTAACTAAAGATAAATTAATAAATGATTTAAAAACATTTGGATTTATGTTTGAAGCTTTAGTTGAAAGAGATTTAAAAATATATATGGATTATTTAGACGGAAAATTATTTCATTTTAGAGATAATGTAACAGGACTAGAAGTTGATTCTATTTTAGAATTCAATAGTGGAGAATATGCTGCTGTAGAAATAAAGTTAGGATATCATCAAGTTGACGAAGCTAAAAAAAGTTTAATAGAATTTAGTAATAATATGGTAAAGAAACCAAAGTTTATGTGTGTTATAGTTGGATATACAGATGTTATTGCAAAAGATCCTGAAACAGGAATATATATTGTTCCAATTACAGCTTTGAAACCATAAAAAATGGTAAATTATATTATAAAAAAGGAAATAAAAAATGAGTAATAAAAAAGGTATTGCATTTTATCTAGATAGAAAATTTATAGTATATGACGGGAAAATTATAAAAAAACCATCTATTCTTTTAAATTATAATATAGAAGAATGTTATAAAAATATAAATAATATAGTATATTCGTATGATGGCAATGATATTATTATAAGAATTTTTAGTGATAGTCTTATATTTATTGCAGATAGAAATTATGAAAATGATGATTGGATTAAATCAAATAACAGACTAATAAAATTAGCCAATACTATTTTAGCAGTAATGTTTTCTACATCAAGTGAATTTCTTAATATAAAAAAAGGTGAAACTACATTTTTTATACACGATAAAGAAATAAATGTTAAAAACATTATGCATTGTACTGCTAATGATGAGTATAACGAGATAGAATTTAAATCTTGTGATGCGACAATAAAATTAGATGATATTATGCAAAGAGATGATATAAACGTTTTTGAAAGAAATAATAATACAACACCTGTATATGATACAAACACTATAAATGAGTTTTTTAAATTATTCGAAAGAAATTTCAATTTAATTATTGATAAAAAAATAGAAAATATAGTATATATGCTTTATAGGAGTGTTCTAGAAACTAAAAAGAGTAATTTTGATATTTCAATATTGTTATCTTTCTTTGTTATTGAAAATGTACTGAATGCAATGTGGGATGATGCGTTAAATGAGAAAGACTTATATAAAAAGCTTAAAGATGATATAAATTATACAATTGCTATAAAATCGAATATGTTATATATGAATGGAGTTATTTCAAAAGAGGAATTAGAAAAAATTGATTTTGCAAGGAAAAAAAGAAATAGTATTGCACATGCAAATTTTGAATTTCAAGACGAACTAGATTTTAGTACTCTTTCTCAAATATTCTTGACTTCTATAGATTTATTTGCAAAATATTATAACATTAATTTTAAAATGCAATATGGATTCGAAGGATAAAATTCATAAGAAAGAAGCCGAGAATTAACTCGGCTTTTCCTTATGAATTAATACATCCACTAATCAGCTGGATTCCATCTACAAATCCATTCCTATAATATTTCTCGTTATAATAACAAACATAATCCAAAAAATTTCTATCAAGTAATTCAAGCTGTTTCTTAACATACTTATGATTCTGCTTAGGAACATTTTTCAAAATACGTTCACTAATTTCATCAAACTGAATATAATGTTTTTTATCTTCTTCTGTTAAGTAAGCTAGTCCAGTATCTTCTCTAAAATCTAACCATTCTTTTAAAATATCTTCTTTATTTTCTCTAAAATTATTCTCCATAAAATAAACCTCCAAATTATAAAAATCTACCAAATACTTTCAAAAAATCTTGTTAAAAAATTGGGGAGAAATTGGGGATCAATTTCTCAAAAAGGGTACAATTTCAGCCAAATTATTCACTAAACAAAAATCTTTAAAAGTATTGATAACACTAATGCTAAATACAATTCAATATTAAATAATAAAAACAAATATTCGCCCTCATAACCCGAAGGCACCACCAACCTCAAATCCATCACCTCAAACATCTTTATAACAATTTAATATATAATCTCATACAAAACTATTCCATATGATATAATAGCCAAAACTCTAGAATATAAAATAAGGAAACCAAAGAAGGCAGATGCAGATAAATGCATTCTGCTTTTATATTTTACAATAAAAGGAGCAAAAAATATGGAAAGGTTTGAACTAAGAAGCAAGATTCAAAAGAAATACGAAATAGAGAATGGACAGAGGCTAACGATAAAACGACTTATTGAAATCTCTGCAAATGAAAAGATCGACTTGAAAGATTTAATATTAATACTTGGATGTTATAAAAATGCAAAATATAAAACGCCAGAATCTTGGACGACTATTCGAATGAATCAGGAGTATACGAAGAGAGAATTAGTGAATCTTATAAAAATTGAATTAAAGTATTTGCAACAGTATGGCAGCAGGATGTACAAGAAACAAGAAGTTTATAATATCTGTAAAAAGTACAGAATTAAAGTGGATGATTTTTTGACGTATATATACAATTTTAAGATTTGTTATTATGAGAATTCATATGTTTTGTCAATGAATAAGGAAGGAATTTGGATAGGAGAAAGTCCAGCGTTATCTAAGGAGTTTATAAATGAAAATTACACAGAATTATATAAAAGAATTGAGAAGACTGCTCACAAGATGCAGGTTTTGTATGGCTCTAGAGTGAGCAAGGAGGAGATGATTGATGTAGGAATGGATTATATTCTAAAACAAGGAAAAATAGAAAAGAATTTAGCTTTTGATAAAGAGAGACTAATAGGAAAACTGCTTTTTAAAGCTAGATACCAAATGCTAGGAGCGGTAATAAAATCTTTTAAAGAAACTAGTATATCAGCTCTGATGGATTTTATTGGAATGTATGATGAAATGGAATATGTGGACAAGATTGACAGTTGGATATATCCTATAAAATGGAAAAAAGTTGAAAAGCTGATTATTGATAATATTCAATTAAACATAAATGCAATTATGAAGAACAGAGAACATGGACTAAGAGATATTACAAAGAAGTTGGATATGCAAAAGGATAGGTTTTATCAAGTTATTGAAAGTATAGGACAACAATTGATACAGCAGAATAAAGTACGAATTTGCAAAGATGGAAGAGTGGTGATTGTAAATGAGTAAATATAAGATTAAAGGTGCACAAGTAACAGATGAAGTAGTAAGAATATTTGAAGAAAACAGTTTAAATGTAATGGCGACTACAGAAATGAGAAAGGTAGTGGATAAAGTGATAGTGATAGGAATATTTTATTTTTGTATTACGTGTATACTTCAAAAAGTGATATGGGCGAATTTTTTGTTTATGGCTACTGCAATTAGTGCTACTATTGTATATATTTTCTGGAAATTCAATAATATCTTGTATGATAAGAGCAAGAAACTAGGCGGAAAACATTATAAAATGTTTTCTAAAGACAAGTATTATGATGTTATTCAATATAACAGGAAGATAATTTTAAACAGTGAGATAAAGTTGGTCAAAAGTATTCTGACTCAAAATGACATGTACAATTCTGAATGTATGAGAGAGCTAAGAGATTATTTAAAGAATAACAAGAAAAAAGATAAATATGATGACTCAAGTTTTTCACAAATAGTGGTTGGAGTATATGCTGTGCCGATTACTTTTAATATAATTAATATTTATACAGCAATAAGCAAGACTGAGCTACAAGAAAGTATAATAAACATTGCATATATTATGATTTTTGCGATGACTATTGTTGGCATTGCATATATAATACACATTATTAAAAAAGTAAAAATGATGTCAATTAGCAATTCTTATACATATCCGAGGCTGATAAAGATTTTAACAAACTTGATTATAATGAATTCAAGTAGAACTGCAAAAGTAAAGAGAAAATCGACTTATGACAGGAGAGCGATGTGAATATATTGTATCGACAGATTAACATAAACTTGAGAAAATTACAAAAATGTGGTATAATATATGTATTACCTAAATAGGAGGAATTTTAAATGAAAGCACCCAAAACTTATAATGGCAAAAACCTCGCATACGAAGAAGTCTTCCGTTCTGCACACGCATATGCAACTGAAAAGGAAGCTCAGAAGGTTCTGAATGATATTCGGAATACGCACGATGATGCGCATGACTGGGTTGAATTAGAAGCCTATCTGGACAAAACCGAAAGAGGTTTTGTGGCAGTACGCCACCACGCTCAGTATAAGTGAGTTGCATCCCAAACCGCCTCTCATAGAAAACGACACTTGTCGATTTCTATGGGAGGTGGTTACTTTTAGCTAAAAAGAATAAAAAATTACAAATGAATTCCATTAATCCACATCTTGTGCTATAATTGTGGAAAAATAAACCTAAAAGGAGGATTTTATGGCAGAATTTTGGGATATATATGATGGAAACAAAAAGAAGACAGGAAAAACGGCAGAAAGAGGAGTGTATGAGTTTAAAGATGGAGAATACCATTTGGTAGTACAAGCCATTATTTTAAACACAAAAAATGAAATATTGATTAGTAAGAGAGCTCCATTTAAGAAGTTTGGTGGAATGTGGGAATGCAACGGTGGTTCTGCTTTGAAGGGAGAAACAAGTTTGGAGGGAATTCTAAGAGAAGTAAAAGAGGAGTTAGGAATTAAATTTTCGAAAACAGAAGCTATTTTTCTAAAAGAGGTAAAACGTGAAATGGTCCCTGCAAATTTCAAAGATTTGTGGTTGTTTAAACGTGATATAAATGATGAAGAAATTACATTCCCAGATGGAGAGGCTACAGATTTTAGATGGGTGAGTATAGACGAGTTTATGGAAATGTTTAATAATAAAGAAATTGTGCCAACTGTTGATTTTGGACGAGAGGAATACGAATTGGCACTAAGAACTAAACAAAGAGAGTCTTATGAATTCATTGAAAAGAATGTAAGCGTGAAAATAGATAGACCTTTAAATAGCAAACATCCAAAGCATGGATTTGTATATGAAGCAAATTATGGTTATGTTCCAAATACAGTAAGTGGCGACGGAGAAGAGCTGGATGCTTATGTGTTAGGAGTAAATGAGCCTGTGCAAGAGTTTACAGGAAAGTGCATAGCTGTGATTCATAGAACGAATGACGATGATGACAAATTAATAATTGTTCCAGAAGACAAGAACCTTACAGATGAAGAGATTAGACAGTTTACAAATTTTCAAGAACAATTTTTTGAAAGTGAGATTATTAGATAATATAAGAGGTTGATAAAACCTAGTCATATGAAGCAGATATTTTATATTAATTTTAGGAGGAGAAAATGCAGATAACGTATATACAAAGAACACCTACTGCTGATGAGTTTAATATGCTTACTGAAGCGGTTGGTTGGGGAAAAAGAACAAATGAGATAGTGGAAGAAGCATTAAGCAATACTTTATGCTCAATTTGTGCATATGATGGGGAAAAGCTTATTGGTTATGGCAGAATTATTGGAGATAAAACTATATTTCTATATATTCAAGATGTAATGGTTATTCCGGAGTATCAAGGCAAGAAAATTGGTACAGAGATAATGAACACGCTATTAGAGAAAATCAACGAGTATAAAAAAGTAAATCCAGAGATAAGAACATATTTAGGAGCATCAAAGGGCAGAGAGAGTTTTTATGAGAGGTTTGGATTTATATCAAGACCAAATGATGATTTAGGCGCTGGAATGATTTTATATGATGATTCTGATAAATAACCATTGCATAAAGCAAATAATGTGATATAATGCTGATTAGTAAAAGGCGAAAGAATATAAGACTAACATTTGAAATTTATTAACATACCAAGAGTATGCCGATAAATTTCAAATTTGTTTTATAAATAAAAGTCTTAGAAAGGAATTAAATAAAATGGATTTAACAATTGAAGTAGAGGGTTACAGGTTAAATGTAAGGGCTGCTGGAATTATAATTCATAACAACAAAGTCTTAACACACAGAAATCTTAACTCGAATCACTATACTTTTATAGGAGGAAGAGTTGAAATCGGCGAAGATTCGGCAACTACCGTAAAAAGAGAAATTGAAGAGGAACTTGGAAAAGAAGCTGAGATAATAGAACATGGAGGCGTAATAGAAAACTTTTTCGAAATGAAGGGTTCTAAGTATCATGAGATATTATTTATTCATAGGGCAGAATTTGTAAACGAAGAAGATAAGAAAATTGAATATACATTGAAGAATAAAGAGGGAAAAGATTATTTACAATATGAGTGGATAGACATAGATAAGATAGATGATTATCCAGTAAAACCAGCAATAATAAAAGAAATATTAAAACAAGGAAAATTCCCTGTACATATGATAAATAAAGACTAAGCGGTTGCTTTTGTGAATAAAATCTGGTATAATTATTTACATAAAATTTATAAGGAGGCATCGTATATGGCAAATACCAAGAACGATCAAAAAAAGCAACTATCAAAAACCATAGTAACAATAGCACTTTTACTAATTGCTGCCGTGGTAGCCATTAATCAAGTGGGTGAAAGTAACTCTAGCAATACTGAAACTCAGCCTAATGGTCAAAATTCTTCTTCAGAAGTACAAAAACTCCAAGGAGAGCTTAAGCTCACAATGATTGATTGCGGACAGGCAGACTCATTTTTGCTAGAACAAAATGGTAACACCTGCCTTGTTGACTGCGGAACGCGGTCCACAGGAAAAGATGTTGTAAAATATCTAAAAGACAAAGGCATCACGAAAATCGATTACCTATTTGGAACTCATCCACACGATGATCATATGGGTGGCATGTATGATGTTATTACCAACTTTGAAATTGGCAAAGTAATTTTACCTGAAATTAAAAATGGTGAAGTTACCACGAACTGGTACCTTAAATTAATGAAGGAGCTAAAAACAGGCAAATATAATCTGGAGTATTCTCAGGTTGGAGAAATCTACAATCTAGGAGAGGCAACAATAAGAGTAATTGGACCAATATGGGAAGTTAAGAATAGTGATTTGAACAACTATTCAATAGTTTTAAAAGTATCCTTTGGAGAGATGGATGTCATTATGACAGGAGATGCTGAAAAAGAAGTAGAAAAAGCAATACTTAGCTCTGGAATAGACCTAGATGCAGAAATTTTGAAAGTTGGACATCACGGAAGTGACACTTCAACAAGTGAAGAATTTTTGGATGCAATATCGCCAGATTATGCATTAATTTCTGCAAAACTTGGGAACAAGTATAACCATCCCGTTAAGGAAACAATGGAAAACCTTAAGAGCAGAGAAATTCCAGTCTACCGGACGGATGAAAATGGTACGGTTGTAGCGACAATAACTTACAACAATGTTACTTTTGACTGTTCGGCAGGAGACTACCTTAGCGGTACTGAACTAGCTGAAAGGAGTGCCAAAAATGATTAGTTATGCGTCAATAGACAGAATAGAGGGAAAATACGCAGTATGCGAACTTGAATTTGTGGATATTATAGAAAGCAAGAAAATCAACTTCGAGGACAAAGAAACCGAAATGGTAGATATTCCATTGACCGAATTAGAAATCTGTGCAAGAGAAGCCAAAGAAGGAGATATTCTCATTATTAAGCATAACAATGGTAAAGAAATTATTGTTTTAAGCATAGATTATGCAGAAAAATATAGACGAATCAAAAAACTAAGAGAAATCATGGAGCAATAGATAGAATGCTGCACAAAGAGGGGAATTTCCCCTCTTATTTTACTTATAATTAGCAAAATTCTACCTAAAATATGTCAATAATTTTTGAAAATGTCCTAAAAAAATTCAAACATTAACGGGAAAATTT
>CAVFFR010000052.1:0-37228 GCA_963621875.1 Bacteroidaceae bacterium
AAATTATATATTTACTGATTTAATCGAAAACAAGTTAAGCGACAACTTACAATTTCTGCGAGAGATAGATAGAGATTTGAATAAAATTTCTATCTTTTTTTTAAAATTTTTCATAATTAGTTGACGGAATGAAAAAATGATGATATAAAATAGGTGTATTCGATAAAGGATACAACTGAAAAATTGAATAGTAGATATTTCCCTTTTGAAATCATATATTTTAGTTCTGAACTACATTATATCTAAAAGAACTGGCTTTAAGTAGCTAATAAGGTAATAACAGAAATTACTTTTTTCGATTATCAAGACGGAAGCCAGATTGAATTTAATGGAGCCCATTGTCTCGGAGGCTCGGTGTTGGTTTTATCATAAGATATGTAATTTATCTCCAACCAATGTAAAGAAGTAATATTGATGTCGTAAGCACTAACAGATATCTTATTTGATTTACAGGTACAATATTTATATGTCTAAAAGTGAAAAGCTATTAGGCTTATTAAAGATTTGTTTTTAGCAAGTAATTTGTAACCTGTGGATAAGTAAGAAATCTGATATCTTTTTTGAGAAAAATTTTAATGCAAGTAAGCAAAGAAATTTTTCAGTAAAAAAGTAAGCGAAACATTAATATCAATTGTGGCTCCAAAAGGGAAAAATAAAATATATAGCCAATAATAGTGATATAAAATATATAAGGTTTCGTTTATGATAACGAAGCCTTTTTTGTTGCTTACAAATGCATACTTGCTAGAAAGGAGGAAAACTTGGAAGACCTAAAAATCGTAAATGAAGAAACAACAGCATTTAAAGAAATTATATGGATCTAAATATATAACCTATTATTTTGAAGATGTAATTGGTAAAAACGGAAAGTTAATAGAAAGACGAATTATTGAGAATAATGGAAATATTCTTCATATGAATATTGCAAATTTAGTTTTTACAAGACCGAATGGAAAATATGTAGGAAGAAATATTTTGAACTATCCATTTAAGATAATCCATAAAGAACTTGGGATTAAGGATTGTAGATTTTATGATTTAAGAGGAAGTTATGCAACAACTAATTTGAGAAATGGAGTTGAGATTAGAGATGTTGCAGATATTCTAGGACACAAATATATTGAAACAACTGAAAACTTTTATATATCAAGTACAGAGCAAAATAAGAAAGATGTTACAACAGCATTTGATAAGGTTATGACTTCTGAACTAATAAACGATATTATTAAATATGAAATTGCATACTAGAATATAGAGAGCTAGTATAATTACTAGCTCTCAAAAAATTTTAACAAATATTTGAAAATATATTGTAAAAAAAAGTAATATGTTATAGAATAAGGATGTTTTAGGATGCAGAGGAGAAAAATATGAGATTTATAGGTAATAAAACTAATTTATTAAATGATATTTCAAAGGTAATAAAAGATAACTGTGATGGAACGGAGAAAGTGTTTTGTGACATTTTTTCAGGGACAGCATCTGTTTCACGATTCTTTAAAAATAAATATACTATTATATCAAATGATTTATTGTATTCATCTTATATTTTACAAATGGGTACAATAGAAAATACTGATACACCTACATTTGATAAGATAAGAAAAGTTTTAAATATAGAAGATGTATTTGATTACTTAGAAAATACTGATATATCAAAAGAAAACTTTAATAAATTTATATATGAAAATTATTCACCAAATGATAATTGTGAAAGAATGTATTTAACACCTGAAAATGCATTAAGAATCGATTTTATTCGTAATAAAATAGAAAATTGGAAAAATAAAGAATTAATAACAATAAACGAATACTATTATCTATTAGCATCACTAATTGAAGGAGTACCTTATGTTTCCAATATTACAGGTACATATGGTGCATACTTAAAGCAATGGGATAAAAGAGCATTTAAGAAATTTGAATTGATTAGATTGAATGTAATAGATAATAAGTCTAATAATAAATGCTATAATAGAGATGCTAATGAATTAATTAAAGAAATTAAAGGAGATATACTATATTTAGATCCTCCATATAATGAACGACAATATTTACCTAATTATCATTTATTAGAAACAATAGCTAGATATGATAATCCAGAGATAAAAGGAAAAACAGGTATTAGAAAATATGAAACCGAGAAATCAAATTATTGTATAAAGAACAAAGTTTATAATGAATTAAAAGAATTAATTAAAAAGGCTAATTTTAAGCATATTATTGTGAGTTATAATCAAGATGGATTATTAAGTGAAGATGAAATTAAAAGCATTTTAATAGATTGTGGAAACGAAGATACATACAAATTATATAAGATTCCATATAAGCAATATCAAAACAAACTAACAAAAAAATTAGATATACATTATGAATATTTATTCTATATATCAAAGATTAAAGAGCATAAAAAAGAAGATGTATATATAAATATTCCTATCCATAGTTTAGCGATGGTAAATGAAGAAAGTGAAAAATATGAATATACTGTAGATGTTATGTCTAGAAAGAAATTCTTAAAAAGTCCTCTTAATTATATTGGAGGAAAATATAAATTACTTCCACAATTAACAGAATATTTTCCTAAAAATATTAATAGTTTTGTTGATTTATTCTCTGGGGGATTTAATGTTGGAATTAATGTAGATAGCAAGAAAACTATTTGTAATGATATTAATTCATTTATTATAGACTTATATAAAGAATTATATAATAAACCAATTAATGATGTATTACAACATATTGAAAATAGAATAGATGAATATGGATTATCCAAAGAAAATGAAGAGGCGTTTAAAAAGTTTAGAGTATATTATAATAAAACAAAAGATCCAATAGATTTATATACTTTATCTTGTTATTCATTTAATTATCAATTTAGATTTAATAATGATAAAGAATATAATAATCCATTTGGAAGAAATAGAAGTCAATTTTCAGACAACATGAGGAATAACCTTATATTATTTACTCAAAAGCTAAAAGATATGAACATTGAATTTTCGTCAGAGCAATTTGATAAATTGAATTTGCAAGATTTAAATAATAATGACTTTGTATATTGTGATCCACCATATCTTATAACAACGGGTTCTTATAATGATGGAAATAGAGGCTTTAAAGATTGGAAAGAAGAAGAAGAATTAAAATTATATAAAGTACTGGACGAGCTAGACAAAAAGAATGTAAGGTTTGCATTATCTAATGTTATAGAGCATAAGGGAAAAGAAAATAAACTACTTAAAGAATGGAGTAAAAAATACAAAGTAATATATTTGACAAGTGATTATTCTAATTCAAGTTATAATACTACAAGAGAAAAAAGTATTGAAGTATTAATTGTAAATTATTAGGAGGTAACAAAGTTGATAGAATTAAGAAAAATGGAAAATCAGAATTTTAGAACTTTCGGCTGGGTACAAGATCCAAGTGATTTTGAATCATTAATTAAAGTTGTATCAATTTTTGATAATAAATCAGAAACACATAAGGAATTAGTAAATGAAAAAATTGATAGACTAATTGAAGAAAGAGATGGAAAAAGTCACTTTTTAGAAGTATTAAATAGTATACCATTAAAAATAAAATATGCTGATTTAGTTGGAACTTCTTTTACACCTAGATCTAGTGCTAGATGTAATGGAATAGTACAAGCAACAGTGAAAGGACAAGTAAGAGATTTTATTAGTGATTGGCCTGCAGATAATTTTGTTAGATGGGCGCAAGCACTAGGGTTTATAAAATATAATTATTTTGATGATTCTTTTGAAATTACAGAAGAAGGTTTGAATTTAACAGGTGCAAAAACAATTGAAGAAAAAGAAGACATTTTAATAGATTCTCTTTTAAGCTATCCACCAGCAGTTAGAATATTAAATCTATTATCTGACGGAAAAGTAAAAACCAAATTTGAATTGGGTAAAAATTTAGGTTTTATAGGTGAAGATGGATTTACAAGTATTCCTCAAGATGTTTTAATAATGACATTAGCTACAACTGAAGACACAAAAGAAAGAAACAAATTAAGAACAGATACAGAAGGTTCTTCAGATAAGTATGCTAGAATGATTGCTAAATGGTTATCTAAACTTGGATTATTAGTTCAAGTAGCAAAAGAAGTTGAATTAAATATTGGTGGAAAAAATTATAAAGAGAAAATTGGTCAATCATATATGATTACAGCAAAAGGAATACAATCACTAAATAAGGTAAATGGAAGAAGTAGGCATAAAAGAATTAGTAAAAATATATCATGGGAAATGCTCGCAACAAAAGGAACAGACAGAAATTACATTAGAACAAGGAGAGCATTGATAATAAAAAGCTTAATTGAATGTAAAAGTGGTCTAACTTTAGAAGAAATTAGAGATAGACTTGAAATACAGACAATATCCGAATTATTTACAGTAGTTAAAGATGATATAGATGGTCTTATAAATATAGGCTTAAACATAGAAAAAATAGGAGAAAAATATTATTTTAATGACGAAATAAATGATTTTATTATTCCAATAATTGAGAACAGCGAAAAATCAGAATTTACTCAAGAAAAAGATAATTTAAGAGAAAAACTAGACACATTATCTCATGAATACTTATCTTTAGTAGATTTAGCATTTGATAGTCAACAAAATAGATTATTTGAAATGAAAACGGTTGAATTACTTACTAAAGAATGTAATTACAAAGGAGTTCATTTAGGAGGCTCTAGAAAACCAGATGGAATTATTTATACAGAAAATAGTACTGATAATTATGGAGTTATTATAGATACTAAAGCATATTCTAATGGATATAATTTACCAATATCTCAAGTTGATGAAATGGTTAGATATGTAGAAGAAAACAATAAGAGAGAAAAAGAAAGAAATAGTAATGAGTGGTGGAAAGAATTTGGAGATAATATAAATAAATTTTACTTTTCATTTATTTCTGGAAAATTCATTGGTAATATAGAGGAAAAATTACAAAGAATAACTATATTTACTAATGTATATGGAAATGCAATGACTATAATTACATTACTTTATCTTGCTAACGAAATAAAAGCTAATAGACTAAAGACTATGGAAGTAGTAAAATATTTTGACAATAAAGTTTATTAAGATAAAGAGGGATTTAAATGTTTATATCTAATTTAATAGTAAAAAATTATAAATTATTTAACGATGAATTTAAAATATTAAATTTTAATGTGCCAGATAATATAAAATATGGAACAGGATTAACAACTATAGTAGGAGAAAACGGGTGTGGTAAAACTACTATATTAGATGCAATAGCTAGTAGTTTACTAGAGTATAAAGCAGAAAGTTTTGATATTTCAGATATGAACGATTCAAATAAAGAAACTGAAATAACAATTGAAACAAAAGATACTTTTAATGTTAAAAGTGTTTTTCCAAATTCAAGTTTTGATGCTAAGGGATTTAAGTTTATAGGAAAAACAAGAGAAAAGTCGAATCAAAATAAATTGCTGTCACTTATAATGACTGATCAATTATATATAAGTACAGATGATGAGAAACCTAAACCAGGATCGCCAGATTTAAGAATGAAAGTCACTAATTCTTTTGGAACAAGAAGATTTAATGAATTAGATGTATTATATTTAGATAAAAACAGATTGTATCAGACTAGAGCTGGTACATATAATGATACAAGATTTGATAGAATAATGGATGATTTTAATTTTCAATATTATAAAAATCAAGACAGTGTAGAAAATCTTAATACGATGCTAAATGAAAAAATAAAGAAAGAATTATCAAATAAAAACTTAGAAAAAGCAATTAATAAATTTAAAGAAATAAGTGGGCATAGTCTTAAATTAGATTTTATTGATAACTATTTACCTTTTAAAAAAGCTAATCTCGTAGTTGAAACACTATCAAATATGCAAATTGACTTAGCCTCTTTAGGCTCAGGATATGAAATGATGTTTTCTTTAATATATTCATTTTATATGTCGAAACAAAGTGGCAAAAAACTTATAATATTAATTGATGAACCAGAATTACATTTACATCCTAGATTACAAGAAAAGTTTGTCGATTTTATATTGGAGATATCCAAAGATTCTCAAGTTATACTAACAACTCATTCACCACTATTAATTAAGCAGTTAGCTTATAATGAAAATGTAAAGAATATAGTTTTGAAAAAGGATAAAGATGTAAAAGAATTTGATGAAAGAAAACTGTCGTATATATCAAGTAATGAAACTAATTATTTAGCATTTGATTTACCTTCTGAGGAATATCATAATGAGTTATATGAATCCATAATGGAAAAATATAGTACAAGTAATGGAATAAAGAGATTTGACAATGAATTCTTTATACAACAGAAAAAAGAGGACAAAATATATCCGTGGGAAAAACAGCCTAATCAAGTTAGTATACACACTTTTATAAGGAATCAGATACATCATAGGAAAGATAATCGGGGTTGCTAAAATAGATGATTTAAGAAAATCTATTGAAGTAATGAGATCATATTTATAAATTTTAAATTGCAAATACTTGAATTTTCCTTTTAGTTAGTATATACTAAAAACATAATAACGAATGTAAACATTGTTTGCATTTTGTTTGCAAAAAATTGGAAAGCATAATAAAAATGATACTAATAATACAATTAATATAAATGACAAAAATACTTGATATTATTAGTATAAATAGATACAAATAGTATTGATAATATAATTAGTAATTCGCCATGTGGAAGTGGTAAAAAATACAAGAATTGCTGTGGAAAGTAGTATAAAATAAAGAAATATTTAAAATTCAAAAATTATTAGGTTGGTCGGTTTTCAGAGCTTGTCAACAAAAAAATAAAATTATGTAGTAAAATAAAGGTGTGAACAATGATTATATTTGTTGACACCTTTTAACTTTAATAGAAATGGAGGTATAACAATGGAAGAAAATAACAATAATTTTGCCTAATATAAAACAAGAAAGAAGCCCATAAAATAAGACTTTTTCGCTTGTTTTGAACTCCGTAAAGTGTTTAGATACATTTTATTTGAAGTTTTTAAATTTTTATAAAAGGTGGCAACGATTCCATATTATAACCTCTACAAAAATTATGATATTGTTTTGTATAAATTTTCTACATTTTATAGCAAAATAAAACAATAAATGATATAATTTAAATGGTAAATATGGAAATAGTTGCATCAAAATAGTTAGTTATTAATAGATCTGCAATGGAGTGTGAGTTTAAATGAAAAAAGTATTAGTTACGGGTGCTTATGGATTTTTAGGAAAATATTTAATAAAAGAATTGCTCGAAAATAATTATAGTGTGGTTGCTTTTGGAAGGAAAAAAGAAAAACTTGACAAATTAAAGCAAGATAATGTTGAAACTTATGTAGGAGATTTTTGTATTAGGGAAGACATTGTTAATGCTTCAAAAAATGTTGACTATATTATTCATGCAGGAGCATTGTCAACAGTATGGGGCAAAAGAGAAGATTTTATAAATACAAATGTTGAGGGAACAAAAAATGTTTTATATGCTTGTAAAAAGAACAATATAAAAATGCTTATCTATGTTTCATCTCCTAGTATTTATTCTAGTAAAGTTGATAGATTAAATATAGATGAAAATGACTATGATGATACAAACAAATTAAATTACTATATTGAAAGTAAAATAATGGCAGAGAAAGAAATAAAAAAAACAAATGATGTACCTTTTGTAATTATAAGGCCAAGAGGTTTATTTGGAGTAGGAGACACCAGCATTATACCAAGAATTATAAAAGCAAATAGAAAAATAGGCATTCCACTATTTAATAATGGTAAAAATATTGTTGATATAACCTGTGTAGAAAATGTAGCACTAGCATTAAGACTTGCCATTGAAAGCAAAAAAGCAGTAGGAAATACATACAACATTACTAACGGAGAGCCAAGAGAGTTTAAAGATATACTAGAAGAACTATTTGAGCAAATAAATGAACCACCTAAATATTTAAAAATAAATCTAAATTTAATGTATGGAGTTTCTTCTATTATTGAGTTTATATACAAGACATTCCACATATATAAAGAACCAACAATAACCAAATATAATATTTGTACATTAGGATACAGTCAAACTTTAAATATAGAAAAAGCAAAAAAAGATCTGGAATATATTCCTAAAATGACATTAAATGAAGGGATAAAAAGGTATGCAGAAGATTATAAAAGAAATAAAATATTATAATTGTGGATATTGTACAAACAACTTAAAATTGATTTTCAAAAAGCATAAAAAAGAAATAAAAAAATTTCCAGCAGGAGTCTTTTTAGTGAACCACTCAAAAGAGGGATATATTCTTTTTGACACAGGATATAGTACAGAAATATATAATCTAGGTTGGAAAGGAGAATTATATAATTTGTTTAATCCAACCTATGTTAAAGATGCAGACCAAATCAATATTCAACTTGAAAAGGCAGGCATTAAATGTAGAGATATAAAGTATTTGATTTTATCACATTTACATCCAGATCATATTGGGTGTGTTAAATATTTTAAAAATGCAAAGATAATAATATCAGAGGAAGCATTTAATACTTATAAGAAAAATAAAATAAAATATTTGATTTTTGATAAATTATTGCCAGAATGGTTTAAAGAAAATGTAACTATAATAAATGATACAAAATTAGAAGAAAATAAAAACAAATATTTTTCATACTATGACTTGTTTGGAGATAAAAGTATGTTACTCACAAAAATTAATGGACACGCCAAAGGACAGATTTGTTGCTTAATAGAAAATAGAGTATTTTTAGGTGCAGATTCAAGTTGGGGTAATAATTTTGTAGGTAAAGCAGAAGATTTTAGAATTTTTCCAAAACTTATCCAATCAGATATAAACGACTACATAGCAAATGATAAACTACTTAAAAAAATGCAAAAAAATAATATTAAGTTGTGTTTTAGCCATGATACTTATGATGATGAGGTGATTAAGTTATGAGTGAAAAATTGAAGATTGTAAAAAGCTTTATTTCAATGAGATATTTAAAAAAGTTTAAGACAAAAGAGAAATTAGAAAAATATCAAAAAAGAATGCTCTTAAAACAAATAAAATACATAAAAGCAAATTCGGAATATTTTAAAAATATAAAAGTAGATAATATTGAAGATTTTAAAAAATTACCACTAATGGATAAAAAAATTATGATGGAGAACTTCAATAAATTGAATTGTGTTGGTATTGATAGAGATAAAGCACTTGAAATTGCAATAAATGGAGAAAAGAGTAGGAACTTTGATGAAAAATTAAACAATATATCAGTTGGTTTATCTTCTGGAACAAGTGGGGCAAGAGGTCTATTTATAATAAGTGATGAAGAAAGAGCATTATGGGCAGGTGGAGTTTTAGCAAAGTTTTTGCCAAAAGGGAATATTCTTGGACATAAAATAGCATTTTTTTTACGAGCAGATAATAATTTATATGAAACAATAGACTCAAAAGCAATTAAGTTCAAATATTTTGATATTATGAAAGACATAAATGAAAATATGAAAACTTTAAATGAGTATCAACCAACAATAATAGTTGCTCCTCCATCAGTATTATTATTACTTGCAGAAGCACAAGAAGAAAAGAAAATAAATGTTAATCCTGTCAAAATTATTTCAGTAGCAGAAGTATTAACAAATGAAGATGAAAGATATTTTAAGAAAGTATTTAAATTAAAAACAATACATCAAGCATATCAATGCACTGAGGGATTTTTAGGCTATGTATGTGAGTGTGGAAACTTTCATATAAATGAAGATGTTATATACATTGAAAAAGAATACATTGATAAAGAAAGATTTATACCAATAATTACAGATTTTTTAAGAAAATCACAGCCGATTATTAGATACAGATTAAATGATATTTTAGTTGAGGATAAAAAGGAATGCCCTTGTGGTTCTCCAACTTTGGTTATAAAGAAAATAGAAGGTAGGGAAGATGATATATTTATTTTCAAAGGAATAAAAGAAAAAGAGGTTACAGTTTTCCCTGATTTTATAAGTAGATGTGTAATATATGTACAAGGTATTAAAAATTATAAAGTAGTTCAAGAAAATAAAGACAACATTATAGTTTATATTGATAATATAAATGAAAAAATAGAAAGACAAATAAGTAATGAATTTAAAACTCTTTCTGAAAAAATGAAGTTTATATGCCCTAAAATAAAGTTTGAAAAATATGAATTTAGTTTATCAAGAAAAATGAAACGTGTAGAAAGGAGTAAACAATCAGTATGAGAAACGTTAAAATAATAGGATATGGTAATTGCTTACCCAAAAATATACTTAAATTTGATGGAGAAAAAAGATATAGATGTAATGATGATGAAACACAGTTGGATATGGCAGTCAAAGCAGCAAAGAAAGCACTAGAAAAAGCTAAACTAGATATTAAGGATATTGACTGTATTGTTTCAGCAAGTGCTGGAATTATGCAGCCTATACCTTGTAATGCTGCACTTATTCACGAACAGATAGCAAAAGGAACAAATATACCTGCAATGGACATAAATACAACTTGTACAAGTTTTGTAACCGCATTAGACATAATGTCATACTTAATTGAAGCAGAAAGGTATAAGAATGTTTTAATTGTTGCTAGTGATGCTTCATCAACTGGATTAAATGAAGAACAAAAAGAAAGTTATACATTATTTTCAGATGGAGCAAGTGCAGTTGTACTTACAAAATCAGAAGATGGTAATCAAGGAATAGTTGGAAGTTTGATTCACACATATTCAGAGGGAGCACACGCTACTGAGGTAAGAGGTGGAGGGACCCTAAAAACTGCAATGAAATATAGACCAGAAGATAAAGCAGATTACACATTTGATATGAAGGGTAAACCAATATTAAGTTTATGTGTTAAGAAATTACCAGAATTATTTGAAGAATTTGAGAAAAAGTTTAATGTATCTATTAAAGATGTAAATGTAGTTATTCCACATCAAGCAAGTAGAGCGTTACCTTTTATTATGAAAATGTTAAAAATTGATGAAAGCAAATATGTAAATAGAGTAAGTGAATTTGGAAATATGGTATCAGTATCTATCCCATATATACTATGTGATATGTTAGAAAATAGAAAAATAAAAAAAGGTGATAAAGTATTATTGTGTGGTACAGCAGCAGGATTGACTTGTAATATTTTATTATTAAATATATAGGGGGAAATTATGCTAGAAATAATAAAAGAAGTATTATCAGAACAATTAGGGGTTGAAGAAGATATTACACTAGAATCAAAATTGAGAGAAGACTTAAACATTGATAGTTTACTTGCGGTTCAGTTATCTGTTTTATTAGAAAATAAATATGATATAAATATTACAGAAGAAGAACTTTGGAAATTAGCAACTATCAAAGATGTAATTGATTTACTTGAAATAAAAGGAGTAGAAGTGTAATGCAATTAAAAAAAATTAAAAATTTAATTGAAATTATGGATGAAAAAAATTTAACTAAAATTGATTATGAAGATGGAGAATTAAAAATATCGTTGGAAAGAGATATTAATACTGAACCAAAAGATAATATTGAAGACGAATGGATAACATCTCCAACAGTAGGAATATATTTAGATAGAGAAAAACCTTTAAAAATAGGGCAGAGAGTTAAAAAGAATGAGGTGTTATTTATAATCAATTCAATGAAAGTTTTAAATAATATTGTTGCCCCAAAAGATGGAATCATAGAAAAAATATTAGTTAAAGAAAATGATATACTTGAATATAATCAAAAAGTAATGAAGTTAGGTTGTTATTATGATTAAAAAAATATTAGTTGCAAATAGAGGAGAAATTGCAGTTAGAATTATAAAAACTTGTAAAGAATTAAATATTAAAACAGTTGCGATATATTCAAAATGCGATAAAGACTCTTATCATGTCTTTTTGGCAGATGAAGCATATTGCGTTGGAGATAATACTCCAAGTAATTCATATTTAAATGTAGATAGTATTATTCAAATTGCAACTAAAACAGGTTGTAATGCAATCCATCCAGGTTATGGCTTTTTAAGTGAAGATTATGATTTTGCTAAAAAAGCTATTGATAATAATTTAATATTTATTGGACCATCACCTGATGTAATGAAGCAGATTTATGATAAACAAAAATTAAAAGACTTATTAAAGGAAATCAATGTACCTTTAATTGACAGTTACAAATTAAAAGATTTTATTAAATTAAATAATAATCAAGTATATCCTAGTTTGATTAAACAAATCAATGGTGGTGGAGGTAGAGGAATAAAAAAAATTTCTTCATCATCTGAATTAGAACAAACTATTAAAGAACTAAAGAAAGAATTTAATTTAGATAATTATTATGTTGAAAAATATATTGATGTTTATAGACATATTGAAGTGCAAGTAGTAGCAGATAAGTATGGCAATATTAGTATTCTTCCAGAAAGGGATTGTTCAATTCAAAGAAATTTTAAAAAGTTTATTGAGGAAACACCATCATCTTTGGACAATAAAGAATTACTTAATAATATTAAAGAAGAAACATTGAAAATATTTAAATTTTTAAAATATGATAATGTTGGGACAGCAGAGTTCTTAGTAGATAGTGATTATAACTATTACTTTTTGGAAATAAATGCAAGAATACAAGTGGAACATACAATAACAGAAGTTGTAAGTGATATAGATATAGTTGAAGAACAAATAAATATATCTAATGGTAATAAAAATGACAAAGAAACATTTATTTTGCCAAATTATTATGCTTTAGAGTGTAGAATAAATGCTGAAGATCCAGTTAATAATTTTATTTCAAGTGGTAGCAAAATAGATATATTGAATTTACCTTTTGGTAGAAATATAAGGGTTGATTCATACATTTATCAAGGATATTCGTTAAAACCTTATTATGATTCCTTGTTAATGAAAATAATAACCTATGATAAAATAAGAGATAGAGCAATAAATAAAATGAAAAATTGTTTAGATGAGTTAATAATATCAGGAATAAAAACAAATATGGATTTTAACTACGAAATAATAAGCACAAAAGATTTTAAAAAAGGAAATTACAAGTTTAAGAAATATTAGAGGTAGAAGTTATGAATGTATTAGCAGTAAAAAAACGAAATATTATTGTTAGAAATAATAAATTAAAAAATAAAAATATATGTTTAAAATGTAGTGGAGAACTTGATGAGTTTTTCGTTTGCACCTCTTGTGGTTATAATTCGTATATGACTGCTAAACAAAGAATCTTATATATTTCTGATGAAAATACTTTCGAAGAATTAAAGTTTAATAAAATAGATATATCAAAAAAATGTAATTATGAAGAAAAAATAAATAAAGCAAAAGAAAAAACAAATCTTGAAGAAGCAATACTTGTTGGAACTTGTAATATTGGTGGAATAAAAGTAGTTATAGGTGTTATGGACTCCAAGTTTATGATGGGAACTTTAAGCGTATCTGTGGGAGAAAATATAACGCAAGCATTTGAATATGCTACTGATAAAAAACTACCTGTAATATTATTCTGTGCAAGTGGTGGTGCTAGAATACAAGAGGGTTTATATTCATTAGTACAAATGGCTAAAATAAATGCTGCAATTAAAAGACATAACGATAAAGGATTATTATATATTTCTTGTTTAACAAATCCAACAATGGGGGGAGTAACTGCTTCATTTGGATTATTAGGAGATATAAACATTGCAGAAAGAAACTCACAAATTGGCTTTGCAGGAAAATCAATAATAGAAAACTTATACAATGAGAAACTTGATAGCAATTTTCAAACAGAGCAATATAACGAAAAAAATGGAATGATAGATATTATTGCTGATAGAAAAGTGATAAGAGATATTTTATTAAACATATTAAAAATGATTAAAAATGATAATAAAAGAGTAAGAATTAATTATAAAAATGAAATCAAGTTAAAGAAAAATGACAATTTAATGAAATTACTAAAAGATGTTAGAAAATTAGATAGGTTTAAAGGGAAAGATTATTTAATAAATATATTTGATAAATATATAGAATTGAAAGGAGATAGAATTAGTAGTAATGATACTTCAATATTATCTGGTATTGGAAATATAGACAACAAAAATTTTATCTTCAACATTCAAAATAAAGGAAGAACTTTAAAAGAAAACAAAGATACAAATTATGGGCTAACGAAACCAGGAGGATACAGAAAAGCATTAAGAATATCAAAACTTGCCGAAAAGTTTAATATTCCAATTATAAATATTATTGATAGTGCTGGAGCAGACCCTAGTACATATTCAGAAGTAAATGGACAAGCTAGAGCAATAGCAGATTGTTTATATACTTTCTCGGATTTAAAAACGATAATAATATCTATTGTTGTTGGAGAAGGATCAAGCGGTGGAGCACTTGCTTTATCAGTATGTGATTCAATAGGAATGCTGGAAAAATCTATATACACAGTTATTTCTCCAGAAGCATACTTAAAAATAATACATAAAGAAGAAAAAGTTAGCAATAAATTACTGAAAAGTATGAGATTTACGGCTAATGATTTATTCGAAGATAAGATTATTGATGAGGTCATAAATGAAAATGAAGATTTGGATTATAATGTGAAAAATATTAAAAACTTCATACTTAATAAATATGAATCTTTAAAAAAACAAAATATTCAAGAATTAATTAATAATAGATATGAAAGAATAAGAAATTGGGATAGAGCAGTAAGGAGAAAAAGATAATGAAAGCTTTTGTTTTTACTGGTCAAGGTAATGAATATAGTGGAATGGCAAAAGAACTATATGAAAATAATTCATTTGCAAGAAATTTTATTGATAAATTAGATATAAATTTTAATTTTAAAGAAGTGTTTGTAGATAAAAGTGATTTGATACACGACACAAGATATTCGCAAATTGGAAACTTTGTTATTAGTACAATTTTATCAAAACTGCTAAATGATAAAGGTATATATGCAGATGTGTGTACAGGGTTATCATTAGGAGAATATACTGCACTTTGTTATTCAAAAGCAATAAGTGTAGAAGATGCAATCTCTATTTTAAAAAGTAGGTCGAATATAATGTATGAAACATTGTACGGAAAAAATACGGGAATGTATGCAATTATGTTCTTAAATACAAACAAAATAGAAGAAATTGTTAAACAATTTGATAAAGTTTGGATAGCAAATTATAATTCACCAGATCAAGTTGTAATTGCAGGAGATAATAGAGAATTAGAAAAATGCTCAAAAATTTGTATCCAAAGCGGTGCTAAAAAAGTAGTTAAACTTGATGTTATAGGTGCATTTCATTCTGGATTACTAAAAGAATCTAGTATAAAATTGAAGAATGAACTAGATAAATATAATTTTAATAATCTAACTATACCTGTTTATTATAATTATATTGGAAATAAATCAAATAATGATATAAAAGAATTACTTGTTAGTCAATTATATAATTCAGTAAAGTTTGAACAAATTATTTTTAATATGATAAATGATGGTGTTGATGAATTTTATGTTGTTGGAATAGGAAAATCTATTGATAGCTTCATTCGTTCTATTACTATATATAATAGATTAAAATTAAAAATAATACATATAGAAAAAATACAAGATTTGGAGATATTATAATGAAAAGAGTTGTTATAACGGGGATGGGTGTTGTTTCTGCATTAGGAAATAATGTAGAAACATTTTGGAACAACATTATAAATGGAAAAAATGGAATAGATTTAATAACGAGTTTTGATACGAAACAATTTGATTCCAAATATGCAGCCGAAGTGAAAGATGTTGACTATACTGGAATATCAAAGAGAGATTTATTATTTGATTCTAAATTTATAAATCTAGCAAGAATTGCCTCCAACCAGGCATATAAAAATAGTAAATTAGACAGCACCACTTTCGATAAAGATTATTTTGGAGTTTATATCTCAAATAGTATGGGTGGAGTAGAAAAAGTAAATGAAGGCTTTGAAACATTAAAGGATAAAGGACCGTCAAGGATGTCACCTATGCTAATTCCTGCAATACTTCCTAATATGGCTTCTGCTAAAGTCGCGATTGACTTAGGAGCAAAAGGTTGCAATATGGCAACTGTTACTGCTTGTAGTGGCGGAGCAAATTCGATAGGAGAAGCATATTTAAAAATAAAGCATGGATATGAAAAAGTAATGGTTGCAGGTGCAAGTGACGCTTCAATAACACCTTTTGCAGTTGCTTGTTTTTCTACAATGAAAGCGTTATATAGAGGGGATAATAAAGATGAAGCGTCGATTCCATTTGATAAAAGAAGAAGTGGGTTTGTAATAGGAGAGGGCTCTGCTATACTTATATTAGAAGAATTAGAACATGCAAAAGCAAGGAATGTGAAAATATATGCAGAAATAGTAGGTTATGGTTGTAATTGTGATGCTTACAATATGGTTTCTCCAGATTATAATGGATTAGCTTGTGCCAAAGCAATGAGTAGAGCATTAAAAGAAGCCGATATTAAAGAAAGCGATATTTCATATATAAACGCTCACGGAACTTCTACACCAATAAATGATAAAACTGAAACAAAGGCTATAAATGAAATATTTAAGTCAAGGCCTTATGTTTCATCAACAAAGTCAATGACAGGACATTTATTAAGTGCAAGTGGAGCAATAGAAGCACTTGTTACAGTTAAAACACTAGAAACAGGTATAATGCCACCAATGATAAATTATAAAGAGTTTGATCCAAAATGTGATTTAAATTTTGTAGCAAATAAAGCAGTAAAAAATTCAGCAATGAAATATGCAATGTCTAACTCCTTTGGCTTTGGAGGACATAATGTATGCTTAATATTTAAAAAATGGGAGATAAAATAATAAGGAATTTATATGAGTAAAAATAATAACAAGAAAAAGAAAATAATATATTTTTCAACACCTGCATTTGGGCATTTGAATGCAGAATACCCAGTTATATCAAAATTAGTTGAGAATGGTTATTCTGTGGACTGGTATTGTAGTAAAAAGTATAAGAGTTTTGTAGAAGAAACAGGGGCAAATTATAAAGAATATAAAATTGATTTTGATACTTATAATTTAAGTGATGTAACTGCAAATTTTTATAATTTATTTGAAAACTTATTACACTTAAATAGAAATGCCTATTTAGAATATGTTAGTGATGTAAAAAATGAACAACCAGATTTAATTTTATATGATTCAATGTGTTCATTTGCTAAAAATATTTCTAAAAAATTAAAAATAAAGTCTATTTGTTTAAGTGGTTTGATGGGCTATAATTTTTGGACATTTATGTTTTCACATATGTTCATTTCCACAATGAAATTGATTTTTACAAATTTTTCTTCAATAATAAAATTATATAAACAAGAAAAAATGTTTAGATTATCTAACGGACTTGGAAAGTTTAGCCCAATGGATTTATTTGTTAATAAAGGAGATTTAACATTAGTTTTTTCACCAAAAGAATGTCAGCCATTTTATAAAACTTTTGACAAATCCTTTGTCTTTGTAGGTACTACGATAAAAGATAGACTTAAAAGAAGTAATAAAAAGTATGATAAATATGATATTTATGTGTCGTTAGGCTCTATATTTACTGAGAATGGTGAACTTTTAAATAATGTTATAAATAATGAGTTATTAAAAGGAAAACATACCATAATTAGTGTTGGCAATCTTCAAATGGATAATCTACCCAATATTGAGTTTGTAAAATCTACAGACCAATTAGCACTTTTACCCCAACTAGATTTATTTGTTAATCATGGAGGATTATGTAGCGTTTATGAAAGTATCTATTTTGGCATTTTTCAAATCTGTATTCCGCAACAAGAAGAACATAGATTAACCGCACAAATGGTTGAAAGAAGAAAGATAGGTATGCGTGTTGAAGATATCAATAAATTAAATGTCAAAAAATTAGAAAAATTTAGAAAAAAGAATACTGATAAACTTGAAAAATATCAAAAAATAATTAGGTCTTATGATGGAAGTCAATTAGCATTTGAAAAAATTGAAGAAATATTAAAATAGGTGAAAACGATGAAAAAATATGATTATCTTATAGTTGGTGCTGGATTATTTGGAGCAACTTGTGCAAACTTATTATCTAAGCAAGGGAAAAAAATACTTGTAATTGATAAAAGAAATAATATTGGAGGCAATGTTTACACAGAAAACATAGAGGGTATCAATGTTCACAAGTATGGAGCACATATTTTCCATACTAATGATGATAAAATCTGGAAATATGTAAATGGTTTTGCTATGTTTAATAAATTCACAAATTCTCCGATAGCAATTTATAAAAACGAAGTATATAATTTACCATTTAATATGAATACTTTTAGTAAAATATGGAAAGATGTTTTTACTCCGGCAGATGCATTAAGACACATTGAAGAAGAAAAAAAAGAAATAAAAGCAGAGCCTAAAAACCTTGAAGAACAGGCAATATCTCTTGTTGGAAGGACAATTTACGAAAAACTTATAAAGGAATATACAGAGAAACAATGGGGAAAAAAATGCAGTGAATTGCCCGCATTCATAATAAAAAGGCTTCCGATTAGATTTACTTATAACAATAATTATTTTGATGATAAGTATCAAGGCATTCCTATTGGTGGATATACTAAATTAGTTAAAGCAATGCTTGATGGTGTTGAAGTTAAATTAAATGCTGATTTTTTTTATAATAAAGAACAATATATGAATATAGCCGAAAAGATAATTTACACAGGAGCACTTGATGAATACTATAATTATGAACTTGGAAAATTAGAATATAGATCATTAAAATTTGACACAAAAATAATTGATAAAGTAAATTATCAAGGAAATGCAGTCGTTAATTATACAGGAAATGAAGTTGCTTATACAAGAGTAATTGAACATAAACATTTTGAATATAACTCAACTTCTCCCAAAACAGTAATTACTTTTGAATATCCATCTGATTATACAGAAGGTATGGAAAAATATTATACAATAAATGATGATAAAAATAATAAATTGGCAGATGAATATAAAAAACTATCTAAGCAAGAAGATAGAGTTCTATTTGGTGGTAGACTAGCCGAATATAAATATTATGATATGGATGATGTAATAAAAGCAGCAATGACTTTATGTGATAATATTTAAAAATAATAGAATGCTGAAAGGAATGGGTTAATATGAAAGTGCTATTATATAAATGTTTCCAAAATATAAGTTTATATGGTTTGGACATTTAGATTTTAAATATATACCTAAAAAAATAAGTTATGCAATAAAAAATAAACCGGCTAATGTTTTATTTCCGGGATTTGTTAAAAGTGAAGAATTAAGAAACGCATACGTTGGATCTGATTTATTTATTTTTCTAACAAGAGAAGAAACAGAGGGGATAGTTTTATTAGAGGCGTTGGCACTAAAAACTCCGACAATAATAAATGATATACCGATTTACAAATATTTAGAAGATGGAAAAAACATATATAAAACAAAGAATATTTCTGAATGCAAAGATAAGATAACTGATATACTAAATGGGAAATTAAAAAATGTGACTGATAAAGGCTATGAAATAGTCAAAGATGTAGATTTGCCTAATATTGGTAAAAAGTTAAAAGAAGTTTATGAATATGTTTTAGATGAAAATAATTTTTAGAGGTGCTTGGCTATGATTAGAATAGATTTAAAAAGTATAAATAGCACTAATTTATATGCCAAAGAAATTGCAGAAAATACTAATGATAATATTGTAATTATAAGTGAAGAACAAACAGCAGGATATGGAACAAAAGGAACAATTTGGTATTCTGATAAGGATAGTATTATTTGCAGTTTTCTAATTAAGAATAGGAATAAAGCTATACCATTAGATTACTCATATAGAATTGGAATAATTGTTTCAAATATAATAAATAAAAGATGTAATGTTGATACCTATGTTAAAAAACCTAATGATATATATTTAAACGAAAAAAAGTTAGGAGGCATTTTGATAGAAACTCAATATGTATCAACAAAACTTGATTATGTAATAATTGGAATAGGACTAAATGTTAATCAGAAATCAATGCCGGAAGATATAATAAAGATAGCAACATCACTTTGTATGGAAACAGGGAGCAAGTATAACAAAGAAGATATAATAAGTGAGTTAATAAAAGAAATTGAAAACATAGAATAGTATGAAAAAATTAGAGATAATGAATGGTATTGTTTAATGTAATAGACAACAAGAATATTAAAAATTAAATGGAAAATTATCATTTGGAAATTTTGAGAAAGGAGAATACAATGATTAGTTTAGATGAAAATAAAAAGAGTATAGAGAAACTAAAAAGTAGATTAGTAGAAATAGGAGATTCTCTTTGACATTGCTGGACTAGAAAATAAACTAAAAGATTTAGAAATTCAAACCTCATCAACAGCATTTTGGAATGACTCTAATAACTCGGAAAAAATATTAAAAGAAATAACTTCATTAAAAAAGAAAACAGAGAGTTATAAAAAGATAAAATCTAACTTAGAAGATATAGAAGCACTAAACTCTTTGATATTTGAAGAAAGTTCTATCTCCGAAATTGAAGAAGGTTCTGATTATTTTGAAGAAGCAAAGGAAATTATCTCAAGTATAAACCAGTTAGAAAAAGACATTGAGAAGCTAGAAATAAATACTTTATTATCAGGCAAATATGATTCAAATAATGCTATTTTAACGCTTCATCCTGGAGCAGGAGGAACAGAAGCACAAGACTGGGTAGAAATGTTATATAGAATGTATACAAGATGGGCTACGAACAATGGATATGAAGTAAAAGAACTAGACTATCTTGAAGGTGATGAAGCAGGTATAAAAAGTGTAACTTTCTTAGTCGCAGGAGAATATGCATATGGATACTTAAAAGGGGAGATGGGAGTTCATAGGCTAGTCCGTATATCTCCATTTGATGCAGGAGGAAGAAGACATACTTCTTTTGCATCATTAGAAGTGCTTCCTGAAATAACAGAAGATATAGAAATAGACATTAATCCTGAAGATTTAAGAGTAGATACATATAGAGCATCTGGAGCAGGAGGACAGCATATAAATAAAACCTCATCTGCTGTAAGAATTACGCATATTCCAACAAATATAGTAGTTTCGTGCCAATCCGAAAGATCACAAATTCAAAATAGAGAAACAGCTATGAAAATGTTAAAATCTAAATTACTAAATTTAAAAGAAAAAGAAAACAAAGACAAAATAGAAGAATTAAAAGGAATTCAAATGGATATAGCTTGGGGAAGTCAAATTCGCTCTTATGTATTCTGCCCATATACACTTGTAAAAGACCATAGAACAAATTATGAAGTTGGTAATGTTCAAGCTGTAATGGATGGAGATTTAAACGGATTTATTGATAGCTATCTAAAAAGCCAAAAGTAAGTCACTTAAGTGGCTTATTTTTTGTTCTAAAATAGACAAGACCTGAATATAATAAAATATATGAGAAACAATGGAAAGAGAGAGGCTTGATATGGAAGATAGAAAAAATACTATTCAAAATAACAATATAATTCAAAATATAATATTAGAAAATAGGGAAAAGCTGACAGTAACAGGTGTGGTAGATGTTTTAAGTTTTGACGATCAAATTGTAATTGTAGAAACTCAGCTTGGACTGCTTACAATAAAGGGAGAAGAATTAAGAATAAATAAACTAAGCATTGACAGTCTTGAGGTAATAATTGAAGGTGAGATTTTTAGTTTAGGATATAGTGATGCAAATATAAACAAAAAAAACAATGGAAGTTTATTAGGCAAGATTTTTAAATAAATTTCATAAGAGATGAGGAACATATGGATAATAATCAAATTTACCTATTTGCAATATATACTATTTGTGGTGTAATAATAGGACTATGGTTTGACATATTCAGAATATTAAGAAAAGCCTTTAAAACATCTGATATTGCAACTTATATCGAAGACATATTATTTGGAATACTTACAGGAATTTTTTTAATAGCAATGTTATTTATATTTAATAATGGACAATTAAGATTTTTTATATTTGTTGCAATTGCAAGTCGGACTGACTTTATATTTACTTACACTAAGCAAATATTTTATAAAAATAAATGTAAAAATTATAATATTCTTGAAAAGCGTAATAATAAAAATAATTTCTATTATAATATTCCCTATTAAAAAAATATATAAATTATTATCAAAACCATTTTATGTACTAATAATTAATTTAAAAAGGTTGCATTTAAAGAAAAATAAAAAAATTGTCAAATAAAGAAAGGATTTTAAAATCTTATGTAGAATAATATAATATATGGAAAGATAAAATGTTTTTTGGAGATAATCGTATGAAAAAAATTTACAAAAATGTCATAATAGCAATCTTTTTAACATATTTTGTTGTAACACTTATTTCACAACAAAAAATGCTAAACCAATATAGTTCAGAAGCTTCTATATATGCAAAACAACTAGAAACTGCTACAGAAGAAAACGAAGAGTTAAATAAAACAAAATCAAATGTTAATTCAACAGAATATATAGAGCAAATGGCAAGAGAAAAATTAGATATGTACTTACCTAATGAGAGAGTTTATATAGATATTAGTAGATAAGAGAGAATTTTCTCTCTTTTTTTCTTGCTTTTTTTTCATAAATGCTATATAATACATATAGATTTTTATATCAATAAAATTTATTAATCTTAAACTTTCCAATAAACGAACTAAAATAGATTAAATAAAACAATGGAGGATTTTATATGGATTTATCAAATTGTACTTTAGTTGAATTGCGCCAATTAGCCAAAGAAAAAGGCGTAAAAAATGTAACAAAATTAAAAAAAGACGAATTAATAGAATTACTTACTCAAGCAGATTCTAACAAAGTAGTAGAACAAAAAGAAAATACTACTATTGACAATGATACTAGATATCAAATAGACAAAAATGCTAGAGATGATTCTGATTTGGAGTATAAACTTACAAATCCAGACGATTTTATAGCAGAAGGTGTTTTAGAAATATTACCAGATGGTTATGGATTTTTAAGAGGAGAAAATTATCTATCAAGCCCTAAAGATGTATACATATCGCCTATCCAAATTAAAAGATTTAGATTAGACAAAGGAGATAAAATCAAAGGAATCGCTAGATTTCCTAAAGAAGACGCAAAATTTCCTGGACTTATTTATGTAGGAGCAGTTAATGGGGAAGCTCCAGAAAAAGCTTATAAAAGGAGAAAGTTTGACGACTTAACGCCTATATACCCAGAAGAAAGAATAAAATTAGAAACAGTTCCAAACGAATATGCAATGAGAATGATAGATTTAGTTTGCCCAATAGGAAAAGGGCAAAGAGGAATGATAGTTGCTCCACCAAAGGTTGGAAAAACTACATTATTAAAGAAGATAGCTAATAGTATAACTGCAAATCATCCTGAAATAGAACTAATTGTGCTACTTATTGACGAAAGACCCGAAGAAGTTACAGATATGAAAAGATCTATAAAAGGAGAAGTAATCTATTCTACTTTTGACGAATTACCAGAACATCATGTAAAAGTCGCTGAAATGGTATTAGAAAGAGCAAAGAGGCTTGTCGAACACGGAAAAGATGTTGCTATATTATTAGATAGTATAACTAGACTTGCAAGAGCCTATAACTTAGTAATACCAGCATCTGGAAGAACTTTATCTGGAGGACTAGACCCTGCAGCATTACACAAACCAAAGAAATTCTTTGGAGCTGCCAGAAATATAGAATTTGGAGGAAGCTTAACTATTTTAGCAACAGCTCTAGTCGATACAGGAAGCAGAATGGATGAAGTAATCTTTGAAGAATTTAAAGGTACTGGAAATATGGAAGTACATTTAGACAGATCACTTTCAGAAAAAAGAATATTTCCAGCCATTGATATTAATAAATCAGGAACAAGAAGGGAAGAAAAGCTACTTTCACAAGAAGAACTTGCTACGATATTTGCTTTGCGAAAAGCTTTATCAAGTATGCAAGTTACAGAAGTCACGGAACAATTTATAAATCAACTGATTACTACTAAGACCAATGAAGAATTCATTACAAAACTTAGAAAAATATTGCCGGGACTGAAATAACTATTGAATATTACATAAAATATGTTATAATAATAAATACAGAATTTATTCCTGTATCAGAAAAAATTCCCAGTATTACATTGTATAAAGGGAGGAGAGGGTATATGTTAGACAAGATATTTCCAAAAAGAGAACGGTTGTATAAGCAAAATATTTCAACAGCTATGGTAGTAGAGGACATTATGTACGAGCAAGGAATTAGCCTTGAAAAACTATCAGAAGTGATTGGGATTCCCGTCAAGAAACTAGAGAAATGGTTTGCTTATAAAAAAACGTTTTCAGAAGATCAGCTAATAAAGATAACTGATACATTGGATAATTTTGATTGACTGACTCGTAAAAACAGATAGAGATATGAATAAATTTCTTTATCTGTTTTTATTTTAAAAAAGAATTATTCTATTAACAAAATAATTTTTTTAGTATATATAATAGCTATAATAATTTGTAGGGTAGTATAGTACTACCATTTTATATCTAATATATAACATTGCACAAAATCAAAGTTTTGCGCAAAAAGGTGTAGGGTAAAATATATAGGCATACATTCTAATGCCTTACAACCACTTTACTTACACTCTTTTATAGCTTAATTATTAGCTATCGTTTGACTAATGTTATTACTTTATATATTTAATATTGTAATAATGTTAGTCTAGTTCCAGATCTTTAATCTTATTTCAATTTAAAATCAAATCTTAGCCAATCTTATAAATTATCTTTATAATTTTATATTCAAATTATTTTTTGACTTAAATTTTATTTTAATTATTTTTAATAATATATTTTATAGTAAATTTTTTATTTTTTATAAAAATCTCTAAAATGCTCAAATCACTATATTTGCCGTATTTTTGCAACAACAAACTATATGCCTTAAAAATAAAAACGCCTTAAAATCGATTCTCGTACGTCACTTTTTAGCCATTTTTCATCATTTTTAAAAGATGCCTAAAATTAAGTATTTTCATAAGAATTTCATCATAATTATAAAATTATATAAATTGAACATTATAATCTAAACATATAACTTGTTAAGTTTTATATAAAAATGTCTTAAAATCGATTTTGATGTGTTCAATATATAAAATTATATTATGAATTAATAATCTAAATTTATATAATATTTTTATAAGTAATTATAAAATTTTATAATAATTTTTATTTACGAACATAATTAACAAATGTTCGATTTTAGAATTATTTATAAAAATTCAAATTTATAAAATTTCAAAATTAAAAATCTAAAATTTCTAAAATAATTTTTTCAAAAATTTTTGTTATATAATTTTTAAAACTTTACACAAAATATTTTACTACCTATTTTATCGTAAATAATAATTTAAAAAATTTGTAAAATTAAAATTTATCAATTTATGCACATTTTGAAAATAGAGCTCTTTCCCCTACTCCATCATATATTTTTTAACAATTTTTTGTTATCATTAAATATATTTATCATTTCATCTATATTATTATCTCCAGTCTTTACAATATTGCAAAATACACATTCTTTCATTTATTTACCCTCTTTTCACAATCATAGTTTTAGTCTATTTATTATTGAACAAAAAAGTAAAAATATTATTTTTTATTATTAAAAAACATATTAAATAATATAAAATCTTCTAGGTCATCATTGTCTTTTGAGGAATCATTATCTGTTTTTGAATAATCTTGTGTGTTATTTGAATTTCCAGATGTATTCCACAATACGATAATCCCTATAATTGTTACAATTGGAAATATAAACATATATGGCATTCCATTGAATCCTGCAAATATACAGAATATCAAAAATAATATATATAAAATAATTCCCATAATCTTATCATCTTCCCCTTTTGACTTACTTCCGTTATCAAATATGATTTTGATAAACAATTTCTGTAATTCCTTCTCCTACATTAGGTTTTTTTGATGAATATATATTGTCAGTAATGATTAATGACAACAATATTGTACAAATAATTATTTTTGTCTTTGTATTAATTTTCTGAATCAACCTTTCTAAAAAAGGGGCAACTATATATACACATAAAGATCCTCCTAGTCCAAAAAATATACTACATTCTAAACATATTCTTCCATTGATATTTAAAAAATTTCCCATATAATCCCAATATCTTAATCCTTTTGTTTGTTCTAGATACCAAGATGTTATATATTCAATAATACTACATAGGCTCATTATAACAAAAAAAGTTAGCATAGGATTTTTTAACATTTCTCTAAACTTTTTAAATCTTGTTAATAAAATAATTATTGTACATCCCCAGCCATAAATAGGCAACCAAGGACCATGTAAAACACCTCTATTAATAAATTTTCCATCTCTAAACAAAAACAAGTTAACTTCCCATAACCATCCGAAAAAAGAAAAGATAAAGAAAAATAATATGATTGATGTTATTTCATATTTTTTATTATAATCAATTTTAATCTTCTTTCGCTCAATTTCATATATATCTGGATACTTGTCTAAATCGTTTGTTTCAAATAATTTATCATCGTTTAATAATTCAAATTTATATTTCTTGTTTTTTATATATTCATTTCTTAAATTTTTATATAATATTGTATATGTTGATGTATAATAAGGAGATACATAAATTCCTAAAATTCCAAAGGTAATATACTGTAAAATAGCCCAACCTAAAAATGATACATCTAACTTAAAGGTTTGAAACTTATTTCCATTCATCATATCTTCTGATATTTTTATTGCTTCTTTAGCTTTTATATTTGGATTTTCTGCAATTACATAAGGAACCATTTTATAAGAATAATTTTTTATAATTCCACCAACTATTGTAAGATTCCATAAAAATTTTCTTATTTCCATTAATAGCAGTGTTTTTACTGCATTTGAATATCTTTCTTTTTTAAATGCATATGTCAGCCTTTTTATTCTTGTTTTTTTATAATTAATACTTTCTAAATATATTCTTGTTTCACTGACTCTTATTGGATATACTATAAATATTCGTATTAATATTCCTACAGTTGCTACTGCTATTACTACTATACTTGTAATTATTTGACTATTTTCATAATTCATAATAGCATTAAATGTATTTTGCAATTGTTGTTGTCCTTTAGTAAAAACATTAAAGGATGTATAAATTACACCTTTTGTAACATTATGTTTTTCATTATATTCATTTATAAAATTAGTTACATTTCCTGTGAATAATTGAGACAACATTTCGTCGGCCCAATCATTTATTATAAAATTTTGTAAATTATTTTTATTCTCATTATTTACAATATGATTATATATTATTTTTAAATTTGAAAATCCATCATTATTTATCATATATCTTCCAATTATTATAGACATAAACATACCTAAAAATAATAAAGTCCATAAATTATTTTTTAGCATTTTTCTAGCATTCTTTTTTATTTCTTTTATATTCCACATTTTATCACCTTTTAATTTTTATATTTTGCTTACATATTATAAAATAAGTTTTTGTTCAAGCATCTCCAAAATGCTCAAATCACTATATTGGGATAATAACTTTAAAAATTGTAAATCCATTTTTATAAGAAACCTCTATATTTCCATTATATCTTAACACTGTTGATTTTGCAATTGCCAAACCTAATCCATATCTTTTTTCTTTTCTATTTCTTGACTTATCAATACGGTAAAATCTTTCAAATATTTTTTCTCTTTCATCTTCTGGGATTGGCTCTCCCATATTTTTTACTTGCCAAATTATATTGTTTTTGTTCTTTTTTAGTTCTACAATTACTTCTTTTGATTTTTCTGTATGTTTAATTGCATTATCAATTAAAGTAGATAATATATGTCCGATATCTTCTTTATTCCCGTTTAGCATTATCTTTTCTTGAATTTCACTTTTTAACGAAACATTTTTTTCATAAGCCATACTTTCAAACATTGAAACAATAATTTCTGTTTCTTTTGATATGTCAAGTTCACTATATTCTTTTAATTCGCCTATGTTTTCTATTTTGGTAAGTAATAGTAACTCGTTTATTAATTTATTCATACTATCTATTTCGTTTTGAATATAATTTATCCATTTATTATTTCCAACTTGTCCCTCTAAAACATCTGTATTAGCTTCTATTACAGCAAGAGGAGTTTTAAGTTCATGTGAAGCATCTGAAATAAATTGTTTTTGCTTTTCTAATGTTTCTTGTATTGGCTTTACAATAACAGTTGATAATTTCTTTGCGATAACATATATAATGAATAAAGATACAACACAGCCTATTATAGAAAATATTATTATTTTCTTTATTTGTAAAGATACCGCTTTGTTCTCCATAAGTATAACTGTATTGCTTTCTCTTGTTCTTTTTGTTTTATAAATGTAATCTCCTATAATTCCGTTTTCACTTTTTCCATTACTTATTTTAATTGCATATTGTTCTATTTTCTCATCGTCTGTTTTATCTGTTCTATCTAGAATTTTTGAATTTTCGATTCTAAAAATATATACTCCATCAAAATTTACATCAAAGTTCATTTTGTTATCTGTATTTTCTCTTTCTTCTATTGTGTTTCTGGGTTCAAAGTTTATAAATCTATCAAGCATAGTAGTAGATGTTCTAATTGCATTTGAATAATTAAAAAAAGTAAATAATATTATAATTCCTAAAATAATTATTGACAAAGCCACCATTATAATAAAAAATATTCTTTTGCTTAGTTTTTTAATCATCTTCTACCTCCATTTTATATCCAATTCCTCTAATTGCTTTTATTTTAACATTTGATTTTAACAATTTTAGTTTCTTTCGTAAAAATGATATATAAACTTCCACATTATTATATTCTACCTCACTATCATATCCCCAAATTTTGTTAGCTAAAGTTTCCCTATCTATTATTTGTTTTTTATTTAGCAATAGTATCTCTAATAAATCTAGCTCTTTTCCATTTATTACCATACTACTTTCTTTGCAAACTATTTCTCCAGTTTTTAAATCTAGTTTGATGTCTCCAAATTCAAGAAAACTCATATTTTCAATATTCGATTTTCTTTTAAGTATAATTTTAACTCTTGCTAGTAATTCTCTCATATGAAACGGTTTGGTAATATAATCATCTGCTCCATTCTCTAAACCATTTAATTTATCATATATTTCAGATTTTGCTGTTAGTATTATAATTGGTGTATCTATTTTTTCATTTTTTAAGGTATCCAATATTTCAAATCCATTTTTGCTTGGTAGCATTATGTCCAATAATATTAAATCATAAATATTTGTTAGTGCTTCACACTCTCCTTCTTCTCCATCAGTTACAATTTTAACATCAAAATGTTCTTTTTTTAGGGTCTCTGATATTGCATCTGCTAAACTGTATTCATCTTCTATAATTAATATTTTAATAATAATCACCCATTTCTTATATAAAAGTATATTTATGTAAATTTATTATAATACATATATATTATAAAAAGCAATAACTTCTTAAATGATAAGTTATTACTTTAGCTTTTTTTAATTCATCTTATATTGTAATAGAAACAGAGCCTGTCATTCCTATTTTTACATCACCATCATTTTCAAACTCTATTTCAATTTCAAATTTTCCATTATTCCCTGTACTAGCAATGTGAGTTATATTTCCATTATAAGTTTTATTTAATGATGTAACTTCAATTGTTGTTTCTAATCCAATACTTATTTTTTCTAAATTTGTTTCATCTACATTCATTGTAACCATTAATGAATTACTACTTGCAATTCCTACATAATGACTATTTAAAACTTTTCCATTTAAGTCTGGTAAGTTAAGTTCCGTTATGTAGCAAGCATAAGGAGCTACTAAATATGTTCCATTTGTGTATTTTAAAATATTTTCCCCTGCTTCTACAAATTGATTTTCTTCTACATATACTTCTTCCAAGTAATATGTGGCATGTAATTCTATATTTTCAGACAAAGCCGATTTTATTTCTGTATTTGTTTTTAATGTAGTTGATTGTTTATCATTCAGATCTGTCTTTTCTTTTGGTGATTCATTTTCTGCTCTTTCTCCAAAATTATTTATATCTATATCATCTTTCATAAATTGTTCAAAATCCTTTGGTGAATTTTCAAAAGATTTATTATTTTTATTTTTTATGATAAAAAATGTTACAGTAAATATAATTAGAACAATAACAACAATTAAAATAATTATTAATTTTTTGTGTTTTTTCATTATTCCTCCTTTAATTTTTAGTAACATAGATTCTATAATAACGAACATCTCCATTTTCTGCCGTTACTGAAATTAAAACCTTGTTTTCCCCATTTTTTAAATTTGTTCCAGTTATTGCTACTTTACTACTGCTATCTTCTGAATTTGCTGTTACTGTGATTTCTTCTATATTTTCTACTGTAGCAAAGTATGTTGATTTATCCTTGTTAAAATCTGTTGTTAATTGAGCATCTTCTATTACTAAAGAAGCTAAGTAATTATTACTCGATCCCTTATAAGTAACTGTATCAGTTTGGTCATTTGTTCCTTTTGCATTTTCTTCACTGTTACTTGTATTTTTTACATCACTTGCATTACTTATTGTTTTTTCTTGTATATTTTCATTTTGGCTATTATTCTTTGATGTATTTTCGTTTTGTTTATTGTTTATATTATCTTCTTGATTTTTATTTTCTTTGTTTTTATCATCATTATTATCAGTATTTTTTTCTATTATCGTTATTTCTATTTGTTTTGTATCTACAATTGTCCAACTTTCTTCTTTTATATCTTCTTTTTCTTGGTTTTCTGTTTCGGATTTTTTAACTTTTATTTGTGCATTTAATTCAATTTTTGTTCCTATTTCTATATTTTCTGGAATCTGATAATATAATACAATTTTGTTCAAATTTGATTGTTCTTTATTTATATCTATTACTATATCATTATCTTCTTTATTTAAGATAATATCATCTTTATCTGTTACTTTTTCGTCTGTATATATGCCTTCAATTTTTACATTTGAAGTCAAAACAAACTCAAATTTTTTATAATCTATTTTAGATAAATCTATTGTCATTTCTAAAGTTTCACCTTTGGCAATTTCGGTTTTGTTTACTTCAAAAAAACCAGGCATATTAGAATTAGATATAGCATAAGAAATATTTATACCTAATATTGTTAATACCATTAAAATAACAATTATTAATTTTATTTTCTTATTCATATTTACCTCCTTACTCTGTTCTTAAAGCTTCAATTGGATTTAATTTTGATGCTTTATATGCTGGAAATATTCCAAAAACAAGGCCTATACTAGCACTAGATAGAAAAGAAATTATTATTATTTTTCCACTTGCCACAAAGTTGAATCCAAATATTTGCAATAAATTTCCTATTCCCATACCTAATAAAACTCCAATAGCTCCACCTAGCATACATAAAATTAATGATTCTATCAAAAATTGGATTAATATATCTTTCCTTTTTGCTCCTAATGCTTTTCTTATGCCAATTTCCTTTGTTCTCTCTGTAACTGATACAAGCATTACATTCATAACACCAATACCACCAACTATTAGAGAAATACTTGCTATCCCTCCTAATAATAATGAAAGAGTATTTGAAATATCTGACATTGTATCTAGCATACTACTTTGTGAAGATACACTAAAATAATCAGTCCCAATTCCTTTAGTTTTCTCTAAATAATTTTCTAATGTGCTAATAGTATTATTAATTAAATCTTCATTTTCTACTTTTATATATAAACTATTTATAGTTGTATCTCCATTTAAATATTTTGCTGTTGTAAATGGTATAATTAGTGTACTATCTACATTATTTCCCATTGAGCTTCCAGCAGATGTTAGTACACCAACGACTGTATATTTGTCTCCATCTATTTTTATTTGTTTTCCAACAATGTCTTCAGTATCAACATCTTCAAACAATGTATCTGCAATATCGGTTCCTAATAAACATACTTTACTTGTGTTTTTTAGATCTATGTTTGAAAGTAATCTTCCATCACTAATTGTTAAATTCATAACATCTAAATAGTTAGGTGTTGTTGCAAGTATTTGTGCTCCCCTAGAAGTTGTAGTCCCATAACTTACAGTTCCGCTTACTGTTTTATATGGTGCATACATAGATACATTGGGGATTTTTAAAAATTCATCTAAGTCTTCATATTCCAAACTTGTATCTGAATCAGAATCTATTGTAAGTGTCAGAGTACCTGTTCCTAAAGACTGCACGCTTGATGTTACATTTGATGTTGCTCCTGTTCCAATTCCAACTAACAAAATAACAGATATTATTCCTATAATTAGTCCTAGCATTGTAAGAGAAGATCTTAGTTTATTACTAACAATATTTTTTAGTGATACTTTTAAAATACTAATTGTTTTTTCCACTGTTTTAAATCACCTCTCCTTCGTAGAGTTTTCCGTCTGCTATTCTAACAATTCTTTTTGCTTTTTTAGCAACATTTATATCGTGAGTTATTAAAATAATGGTTTGCCCTTCTTCATTTAAATTCTGCAATAATTCCATTACCTCTGTGCTTGTTTTGGAATCTAATGCCCCTGTTGGTTCATCCGCTAAAATAATTTCTGGTTTGCCTGCCAAAGCTCTTGCTATTGCCACTCTTTGCTGTTGTCCCCCTGATAACTGATTAGGAAGATGCTTTTCTCTTCCCTTTAATCCGACTTTATCTAAATATTCATATGCTATTTTATTTGATTCCTCGTGTTTAACCCCTCTATACATTAAAGGCACTTGAACATTCTGAATTGCATTTAATTTTGTAAGCAAATTAAAATTTTGAAATATAAAGCCTATTTTTTTGTTTCTTATTTCTGCTAGACTATTTTCTTTTGCTGTTTTTATCATCACATCATCTAACATATATTCTCCTGAATCTGGCACATCAAGTAGTCCTAAAATATTCATCAGTGTGGACTTTCCAGATCCAGAAGGTCCAATTATCGAAACAAATTCACCTTTCTCTATACTAAAATTAATATTATCTAATGCTTTGATAGTTTCTCCACCCAGAGTAAATGATTTACAAACATTTTTTAATTCTATCATTTTTGTAAAAAGCCTCCTCTCTATTTGTTTCCATTAGCTCCAGGAGCTTCTCCTGATGGCATTCCACCACCAGCACCACCTGGAGAATCAGGACGGTCGCCTTTCATATCTCCACCTTGTGTATCTCCATCATTCATTCCTTTATCAAATCCACTTAATCCTGATTTATTATCAGTGCTTGTTGTTGTACTTTCAGTCGTTTCTGTTATTATTTGCACTTTGTCATTTAGACTTAGTCCTGATATTACTTGGACATAATTGTCATCTGCAATTCCTGTTTCTATAGTTGTTTCTTCTACAGTTCCATCATCATTTATTTTATTTACATATTCTTCTCCATTGTCATTTTCGTATACAGCAGCTATTGGTATGCTAATTACATCCTTTTCTTCTTCTAATATAACTGTACAAGATAAACTCATTCCTAATTTTACATTACCATCATTTTCAAATTCTACAATTGCTGAAAATGTAGTTCCTGATGATGAATAGTTTCCTATTGAATCTATTTTTGTTATGCTCCCACTATAAGTTTTAGTTTCATCAGCTGTTAAAGTTATTTCTACTTCTTGCCCTTTTTTTAGTTCTCCTATTTCATTTTCACTTATTGATATTGTAGTTTGTAATGTAGTTAAATCTGATACTTCTACATAATTTGAAGATGTGCATTTTGATTCTGTATCTGGTACATTAATACTTTCTATAACTAAATTATAAGGTGCTGTTAAATATGTTCCATCTGTATACTCTAATATATTTTCACCTTCTAATACAGTATCGTCTTCTTCTACACACATTGCTTTAAAATATTTTGTTGTTGTTAATTCTAATTTTTCTGTTGTCTTTGAGGATGCTTGACCTGATCCTGTTAATGTCTTTTTTATATTATGATTTGACACAGTTTCTTCTGTAATAACTGTTTTTGTTTTACTATCTTCGGTATTCAATCCGACCTGTCTTCCAACAATAAAAGCTCCTCCAGTTAATAATATTGTCAAAATAATTATTAATATTTTCTTTTTCATTAATCTACCTCCAATGTTTTTTACATTAGTAATATAAAATATGAACATTGAAAAATTATTGAATTTTTTTAATTAAATATAAAAAATAAAACATCCCATGGCTTTAGAAGTCCATGGGATGTTTTACTAGACAAGCGATGATATTCCAATAAAAATAATAAATACAAGTATTGCAACTGCTGAGGAAGCAGTTAGCCCCTCAAATAGCCATAGTTCGTCACGGTGTTCCCGCTTACTTGATTTAAAACGTAATATAGCCAATGTATATCCTACAATAGCTATTAGAATTGTCAGTATTTCACCGACTATTTGTATTACATCTCTCATCTTTTCTCCTCCTTCATAAAAATATTTATTTCTATGATGTAATTGTACGCTACTTGCTATTAGCAAGATTTCGAGCTTATGTTATATATATCACTTTTTATGGTAATTGTCAATTAAATACACTATCAATACTTGTACTTTTTATTTTTAAAATATATAATATAGATAAATCTTAATTGTTTATTGTCTTTTTAAGATATTTTAACAGATAGAGGAAGGTATATTTATGATAAATACTGAAGGAAACCCAGAATTTTTAAATTCCTTTTTAGATTACACAACAACAATATTGAATAAGTCACCTAATACTATAAAAGAATACAACTATGATCTTAATAGATTTCTAAAATATCTCATGTATCATCTAGGATTAACAAATGAAAAAAACTTAGATAATATTGATATTCATTCTATGACTTTAGATGCAATGAATAAAGTTACTTTAGAAGATATTCACGCATACTTGTTCTATTTAACTAATACCTTTGATAGCAAACCTGCTACAAGAGCCAGGAAAGCAGCTAGTATCAGAGTGTTCTTTAAATATTTGGCTCAAAAAGGTATGATAACTCAAAATCCAGCAATGAATTTAGAATCACCCAAACTTGGCAAAAGGATGCCTAAATATTTATCGTTAGATGATAGTAAAAAACTTTTAAAAGTTGCAAATAATACAAATGATAGAAATAATGAAAGGGATTTTGCTATTATAACATTGTTCTTAAATTGCGGTATTCGTTTATCGGAACTTGTCGGAATAAATATTAAAGACATTATCTTTTCAGAAAATAAATTAAATGTTATTGGTAAAGGCAATAAAGAAAGAACTATTTATTTAAATAAAGCTTGTGTTAATGCTATTAATTCTTATTTAGCAGTACGCCCTAAAACAGGAATCAAATCAGGTTCTGAAGACGCATTATTTTTAAGTGAAAGATTAGAAAGAATTAGTAGAAGAACTGTTCAATATATTGTCAAACAAGAATTATTAAAAGCAGGTTTAGATACTAATAAATACTCTGTGCATAAATTAAGACACACAGCAGCTACTTTAATGTATCAATATGGAAATGTTGATATAAGAGCTTTACAAGAACTATTAGGTCACGAAAGCATATCTACTACTCAGATTTATACTCATGTTAATAACGAACAAGTTAGGCACGCAGTTGAAGACAACCCATTGGCTAATTTATAATGGTTACATTATATTTTTTAACACTAAATTTTAACTTAATATATCCTAATTGCGAAGTGAATGTATATTTATTTTGAGTACAAACTTGTGTGGGGACCGACAAGGTAGCAAATGTAGAAAAACCGGCAATGCCTTGTCGGTTTTTCTTATACATTTGGTTCGCAGTTGGGATTTGTACGCTAAAATAAATATACATTGCACTTCGATATAAAAGTTCTTATTGACCAACTTGTAACCATTATAAATTATTTTATTAGGTCTAGTGTTTCTTTTGCTATCATTAATTCTTCGTTTGTTGGTACTACCCAAACTTCAACTTTTGAATTTTCTGAAGATATTTTTCCTTCGTCCCTAAACTCTTTATTTTTATTTTCATCAACTTCTACGCCAAAGCATTGTAAGTATCTACATATTTTTTCTCTTATAGTCCATTGATTTTCACCGATTCCAGCTGTAAATGTTATAACATCTAATCCATCTAATGCAACTATATATTGAGCTATAAATTGTGCTACTTTGTACGAATACATCTCTAAAGCAAGTGTAGCTCTGTTGTTCCCTTTGTTTGCCTCTGCTTCTATATCTCTAAAGTCTGCAGATACACCTGATACTCCTAGAGTTCCTGACTCTTTGTTTAGTATCATTTCCATCTCATCAGATGATAAGTTCTCATTCTTCATTATATATGTAACTATTGAAGGATCTAAATCTCCTGAACGAGCACACATTGGTATTCCTCCTAAAGGAGTTAAGCCCATTGTAGTATCTACACTTTTTCCATTTTTCACAGCACATAAACTTGCACCTTGGCCTAAATGGCATACAATAGTTTTTAATTCTTCCACTGGCTTTCCTAATAGTTCTGCAATTCTTCTTGATACATATTTGTGAGAAGTTCCGTGGAATCCGTATTTTCTTATTCCATATTTTTCATAATATTTATAAGGAATTGGGTACATATATCTTTCTTCTGGGATTGTTTGATGGAACACAGTATCAAATACCGCAATGTTTGGTTTTCCTGGCATGGTTTCCATAGCAGCTCTTATTCCAACTATTGCTGCTTTATTATGAACTGGTGCTAAAGCTGAACATTCATCTATTTTATTTATAACATCCTCGTCAATTACTACAGATGAACTAAATTTATCTCCTCCATGGGCAACTCTATGTCCTATTCCGTCTATATCAGATAAATCTTTTATTATATTATACTCTGGTTTTAGCAATAATTCTATCATAAAGTCGATTGCTTCTTTGTGATTTTTTACTGGATGTTCAAATTTGTATTTTTCTCCATTTACTTTATGTGTTACAAAAGATTGTTCTCCAATTCTTTCATATGTTCCTTTTGCCATTACTTGATCAGTATCCATATTTAATAACTGGTATTTTAACGATGAGCTACCACAGTTTAAGACTAAAATTTTCATATTTATTTCCTTGTATAATATATTTAGGTTTTTAATAAAGGATATACCTATAAACCTATT
>CAVFFR010000053.1:0-11895 GCA_963621875.1 Bacteroidaceae bacterium
CTCAAATGGCATGGGGATGCCAATGGGATATGGCGTGCAACTTTATAGCAAGCAAGGGAGAAAAAAAGAGCATAGTAGATTCAAGAAGTTGGGGAAATTATAAGGATTCAGTATCACCAGCAACTGAAGGAAATTATGAGTTTATTAGCTCTGAAGTCGGAGCAGAAAAGCAGAATACAGGCTCAAATGAAAATTGGAAAGCAAATAATATATATGACTTGGCTGGAAATTTTTATGAATGGACACAAGAAGCTAGTAAAAAGACTAACAGAGTGTATAGAGGAGGGCATTCTGGACACTCTGGAGATAGTGGAGCTGCTTGTAGTCGTAGTGTTGGATGTGGCCCACTTGGAGAGCTAGCTACTCGCCCAACTCTAATAATAAAATAAAACTTAATTTATGTCTACTCTATTGACAAAAGTGATTTTTGCATATATACTAGTAATATAGTTTTAATATATAAAATCTTAGACATATGATGAAGAAATTATCTAAGTAGTTATTTAGTATTCTATACAGGGAGTTATGGTCAATGGACTGAGAGCCATACTAGAGAAGCTATATAATGAATTTCAATAATGGAGTCAATGTCGTTAAGAATTATTTAAATAAGTGCTAAGAAATTAGAAAAAAGGTGGTACCGCGGATTAAAATTCGTCCTTTAATTTGGTATCACTATTTTTGTTTTTTAGGGAAAGGATTACCATTATGGAAGAAAAGTTAGAAAAAATCAAAAACGATGGACTTGAAAAATTAGAAAATGCAAAGACAGTAGAAGAACTACAAAATATTGCAAAAGAACTAACTGGTAAAAAAAGCGAGTTAGGTGAAGTTCTAAAGTCTATAAGTACATTATCTAATGAGGAAAAAAAGGTTGTTGGAATGAAAACAACTGAGATTAAACAATTATTTGGAGAAAAGATAAAACAAAAAGAAGACGAACTTATAAGTGCTAAGAGTGTTGTAGATAAACCATTAGACCTTACACTACCAGGAACACCTATAAGTAAAGGAGCTTTACATCCTATTACTCAAATGTGCTATGACCTAAATGAAGCATTCTTATCATTAGGGTTTGAAGTGTATAGTGAAGATGATATTAGCAGTGAAAAATATGCTTTTGATAATCTAAATTTCCCTGCTGACCATCCAGCACGTCAATCTATGGATACATTCTGGCTAGATGGAACAGAAGACAAACTAGGAACAGAGCGTTTATGCTTAAGACCTCACTTAACAGGTGGATCAGTTAGATATTTATTAGAACATGGTGCTCCAGCGAGATTTGTATATCCAGGCAGAGTATACAGAAATGAAAATACAGATGCAAGACATGAAAGAGCATTTTTTCAATATGAAGCTCTTATTGTTGACAAAGATATTTCTTTTTCTTCTGGAATGGTAATGATTCAGACAATTCTTGAGAAAGTATTTGGCAAAAAAATTAATGTACGTATGAGAGAAGGATTTTTCCCATTCACTGAGCCAGGTTACGAGATAGATATGGAATGCTTAGTTTGTGGAGGAAAAGGATGTAGTGTATGTAATCACAATGGATGGATCGAAGTAATGCCAGGAGGTGTAATTCATCCTAATGTTCTTAAATCAGCTAAGCTTGATCCAGAAGAATGGACAGGATTCTATATAAATATTGGACTAGATAGATTAGTTATGATGCGTTATGGAGTAGATGATGTAAGATTATTCCATAGTGCAGATTTAAGATTCTTAGAGCAATTTAAATAAGGGGGTAGACAAAATGAAAGTATCATTAAATTGGGTTAAAAAATATGTTGATTTACCAAAAGAAATAACAGATAAGCAAATAGCGTATGACTTAACTTTAAGAACTGTTGAAGTAGAGTCAGTTGAAAACACTGGTGATAAATTTCACGATATAGTAGTAGGAAAAATATTAGAGGTAAAAAAACATCCTAATGCAGACACACTAAAAATATGTATGGTTGATATAGGAGAAAAAGAGCCAGTACAAATTGTATGTGGTGGTTCAAACCTATATGTAGACGAATATGTTGTTATATCTAAACCAGGTGCTGAGGTATATTGGCATGGAGAATCAGAATTAGTTAAAATAAAGAAAACAAATATGCGTGGAGAATCATCTTATGGTATGATTTGTGGAGCAGAAGAAGTATATTTAGAGAGCATCTTTCCACCTAAAGACGAAAAAGAAATAGTTGATCTGAAAGGCATTGAATGTAAACCGGGTCAAAATATAGCTGATGTAATATGTATGAATGATGTGATTATAGAGATAGATAATAAATCATTAACAAACAGACCAGACTTATGGGGACACTATGGAATAGCCAGAGAATTATCAGCTATTTACAATGTACCTTTAAAAGAATTACCAAGTGTGGAAATAAACAAAGATCTTCCAAAATATAATGTTGAAATACAAGAGCCCGAAAAGTGTAATAGATATGCAGCAATTGAAATAGAAAATGTATATGATAAACAATCTCCAATGTGGATGAAAGCAGCTTTAATAAATGGAGGAATGAGACCAATAAACGCTATCGTAGATATTACAAATTATGTTATGATGGCTGTAGGGCAACCTTTACATGCTTTTGATAGAACTCATGTAAATGGAGAGAAAATAATTGTTAGAAATGCTAAAAAGAATGAAGAATTACTTCTTCTTGATAATAATACAATTAGCTTAACAGAAGATGACTTAGTAATATGTGATGACACAGATGCAATGGCATTAGCTGGAATACGTGGAGGAAAAAAAGACTCAATTCTTCCAGAAACAACAGGAATTGTTGTTGAAATAGCTAACTTCATAGCTTCTACAATTAGAAAAACAGGCAAAAGATTTTATGAAAAAACAGATGCTTCTATAAGATATGAGAAAAATCTTGACACTGAAAGAGTTAGTCAAGGAATCTCATTAGCATTAATATTATTCAAAGAATTATTTCCTGAAAGTAAAGTGGTTGCATTTAATGATGTTTATCCAATAAAAACACAAAGAGAAAAAATAGATGTACCAGAAGAATTCCTTAACATTAGATTAGGAAAAGTCCTACCTAGAGAAACAATTGAAACAGTATTAAAAGATCTAGGATATGATGTGGAATACAAAGATAAAATTTATCATGTTGTTGTTCCAATATGGCGTTCAACAGGGGATGTTTATTTAAAAGATGATGTAATGGGAGATATTGCTAGATTATTAAGTTTCGAAAGCTTTGAAGCAAAACCATTAACTATTAAATTTGAACATGCTGTTTTACAAAATAAAGTATTGTTAGAGCAGAGAATAAAACAATATTTAGCATTTAGATGTGGATTTAACGAAATATTCACTTATCCTTGGATAGACGAAAAATATATAGACGCAGCAGGACTAGACAAAGAAAACGCAGTTAAGTTAGCTACACCTCCATCTCCAAGTGAAGCATATTTAAGAACTTCACTTATTCCAGGAATGTTGGAAGCAATTTCTAAAAACTTAAGATATTTTGATGAATTCAAATTATTTGAAGTTGCACAGGCATTTGAAAAAGGTGAATATCATGAATCATCAGAAGATGAAACATTACCAGTTCATAAAAAATTAGTAACAGCAAGTATTGTTGGAAAAGATGCTAGTAAACTATTTTATGAGTTAAAGGGCGTAATAGAAAATATGTCTGATTATTGCCATATGGAAAAAATTACTCTTAAATCAGGAGAAAAACCTTCTTGGGCAGATATAAATGGATATTTAGATATTATGCTAGATAACAAAGTAATAGGTAAATTAGGACTATTATCAATAAGAACAATGAATGCAGCTAAAATTAAAAGAGCTAATGCCGCAGTTTTCGAGTTAGATGTTGATGAACTAGTACCTTATGCATCTAGAGAAAATAAATTTGTTCACATTCCAGTATTACCATTAATTGAAAAAGACTTATCAATATTAGTTGATGAGGCTGTAACTTGGGAAGAAATTTCTGGCTCAATTAAAGGAAAATTAAAAGATGTAAGATTTATTGAAGAATATAGAGGAAATCAAGTTCCAGAAGGCAAAAAATCAATAATGCTAAGAGTAGTAATTGATAATGGTACTACAAATATGACATCTGAAGAAATAAATACTAAAATGGAAAGCATATTAAAAACTCTTAACAAGAGATGTGGAGCAGTTTTAAGAGAAGAATAACATAACTAGAATGGAAAGAGTAAAGATAAATTTTAATTTTACTCTTTTCTCGAATTTTTATAAGGAAAATGATAAATGAAAGAAATATATAATGGAGATAAAGAAATGAATCAGTAAATTCCATGGAAGAATTTGCTAAGTGGTACAAAAAAAGATAAAACTAACAGAGCGAAAAGCTCTGTTAGTTTTATTTTAATAAAGGTGTTTTGCTACTAACAACATATTTTTTATGTTTTTTAGGATATGGTTTCATTTCCTCAGTTCTAAACAATAAATAATCAACGCTGGTTTGATAAAAATCAGCTAATTGAGATAATACCTCTAAAGGAACACTACGCTTATTAATCTCATAATAAGAATAAGCAACTTGGGAAATATTAAGAATTTTACTTACCTCTTTTTGAGTAAGATCGTGATCTTCTCTTAAATCTTTAATACGAGTTTGCATATTTTAAATTTCCTTTCTAAAATATAAAATACTTATAAACAAATTATAAGATAAAACATAATGTTGTATAATAATATAAAACACATTGTTATATGTGAAAAAACAATAGATTCTATAATAAAAGAGTAAAACATTCTTTATAGCCATACATTGCAAAAGTAGTGCAAATATGATATTCTATATAAGAGATTAAAGAATGTGAGGATACTTAAATGAAAGAAAAAACTTTTAAAGATTTAGGACTGGATGAAGGAGATAAATATTTAAAAAAGATAGCATCTGAGTTTGATTTAGGAGAATTAGATAATCTATTATCAGAAAAAGAAGATCAAACAGAATTAGAAAAAAAGATGAAAGATATAAAAGACAAAATATAAGAGGTAAAGATGAATAAAAGTTCAGTAGTAAAAAATGAAAAATATGTTGTTGACATTATAGATAATGGCTTTGAAGGAGAAGGAATAGCTAAAATAGACGGACTTACTGTATTTGTACCAGGTAGTATAAAAGGCGAAAAATGTGAAATTTTAATTGTCAAAGTTTTGGCTTCACATGCATATGGAAAAATAGTGAATATAATAGAAAAATCAGAGAATAGAAAAGAGAGCGATTGTGCTACATATAAAAGATGTGGAGGTTGCTCTTTAAGGCATATGACATATGAAAGCACACTAAAACTAAAAAGACAAGTAGTTCAAAATCTGGTAAATAAAGGATTAAAAAAGAAAGTAGAAGTATTAGAAACAATAGGAATGGAAAATCCATATAATTACAGAAACAAAGCACAATATCCAGTAGGACTAAATTCAGATGAACAACCAGAAGTAGGTGTATTTGCACAAAGAACTCATACTATAATACCAATACAAACATGTTTAATTCAAACAGAAATATCACAGAAAATAGCAAAAACAATTATAGACTTTGTAAAAGAAAAAAATATACAAGTATATAATGAAGAAAATCAAAAAGGGTTATTAAGACATATTGTAATAAAAGTTGGAAAATACACAAACCAAGTAATGTGCATTTTAGTAGTAAATGACTCTAAATTTGATCAAGAACAAGAACTTATAAAATTACTATGCGAAAAATATCCAGAGATAAAGACAATAGTAAAAAACATAAATAATAAAAATACTAATGTAATTTTAGGAAAAGAAAATATAAACTTATATGGAAATGGTTATATTGAGGACAAGCTAGGAGAGTATATTTTTAAAATATCTCCAATGTCATTTTATCAAGTAAATCCTGTTCAAGCAGAAATATTATATACAACAGCAATAAATCAGGCGGACCTAGATAAAAATGATATATTATTTGATTTATATTGCGGAATAGGAACAATAGGAATCTTTGCATCAAAATATGTAAATAAAGTATATGGAATAGAGATAGTTCCACAAGCAATTGAAGATGCAAAAGAAAATGCAAAAATAAATGATGTAAAGAACATTGAGTTTATATGTGGTGATGTGGAAGTTGCATTTGATGAATTAATAAACAAAGAAAAAATAGTTCCAAGTGCTATAATAGTAGATCCACCAAGAAAAGGATTAGACAACAAGACAGTTGAAAATATCGCAAAAATCAAACCAGCAAAACTAGTATACATAAGTTGTAATCCAGCTACAATGGTAAGGGATTTAGCAAAATTAGAAGATATATATAATATAAAAACCATACAACCAGTAGATATGTTCCCTTGGACAAGCAGTGTAGAAACAGTAACTATTCTAACATTAAAAAATCAAGGTTTATAGCAGTTTAATAAAAGAAGAATGCTATATGGAGGAATAAAGAAAATGTAGTGGGACTTTTATAATGTATTTAACTAATTGTATCAATAATCTTGTAAAAAAATTTAATTCTAAATCATAACTGCTTACCGGAGTAAACCTTCTCAATCATATAATAAAATTATAATAGAAATTTTATTATAAAGCGATATTTTTAGCAAATTTTATATAAAAACTTGCCGTTTTCGTTCGTAAATGATACAATATTTACGAACGAAAACGGCAAAGGAGAAAGAAATTATGGATGATATACAAAAAGTAGAAAAATTATTAAAAAAGAATAATGGAGTGATTGAAACATATCAAGTAGAAGAATTAGGAATCAACAATAAAGTACTAACAAGAATGATTGAAAAAGGCCTAATAGAAAGAGTTGCAAGAGGAGTATATATAGGAGAAGATACATTTGAAGACCAATATTTTATTACACAAGCTATCTGTAGAAAAGGAATATTTTCTCACGAAACAGCTTTATATTTTCATGATTTATGTGATAGAACCCCAATAAGGTATCAATTAACAATACCAAGTTACTATAATACAAAATTATTAAAAGATAAAAGTTATGACTTTTTTTATTTAAAAGATGAATTGTATGAAATAGGGATTATAGAAATGAAAACACCTTATGGAAATAAGATTAAAGTATACGATTTAGAAAGAACAATTTGCGATATTATTAGAAATAAAAAGAGAATCGAAACAGCCTTATTTACAGATGCGATGAAAAGATATGCAGAAAGAAAAGATAGAAACTCCATTAGATTACACAAATATGCCAAATTATTTAATATAGAAGATGAAGTAAGAAAATATTTGGAGGTGTTGCTATGATAGCTAAGAATAGAGCACAATTAAAAGCATGGATAAAAAATATGTCATCAAAAGTTAATGTAAATGAAAATATTATTTTGCAAAACTATATGCTCGAAAGATTATTAGAAAGAATTTCAGTATCTAATTATAAATACAAATTTGTATTAAAAGGTGGAATGTTAATAACAGCTATAGTTGGAATAGATATGAGAAATACACTAGATATGGATGCAACAATAAAAGGTTTTGATTTAGAAAAAGACAATTTAGAAAATATATTAAATGAGATATTCAATATAAATTTAGACGACGGAGTTATATTTGAATTTATAAATATAAAGGAAATAAGGCAAGAAGATGAATATGGAGGATATAGAGTTTCATTAAATGCTAAATTTGATAAGTTAGTTGTACCAATGAAATTAGATATAACAACAGGAGATGTTATTGTACCTAAAGAAGTAAATTATAAATTTGGTTTGATGTTTGAAAATCGTTCTATAGAAATACTTGCATATAATATGGAAACTGTAATAGCAGATAAATTTGAAACAATTATATCGAGAAATGTTGATACAACAAGAGCAAGGGACTTTTATGATATCTATATACTTTGGACTACACAACAACAAAATTTTGATAAAGAATTACTAGGACAAGCTATTGTAAAGAAATTTGAATATAGAGATTCGATAGATAAATTAAAGCATATAGATGAGATAATGGAAGTTATAAAAAAAAGTGATGTTTTGAAAGAACATTGGAAGAATTATCAGAGTAAGTTTAGTTATGCAGAAGATATTGGTTATGAAGATACAATGGAAGTGTTAGAAAAAATAAAAAATATAATAAAATGTAAATAAAAGGATTAATGGTGATAATGTATCGATTATACCAGATGAAGAGACTTTTCTTCTAGAGTTAATAAAAGAACAAAAAAGTTATGCAAAAGTGATGCAGAAATCCACCAAATGAATCCCTAAAAAATACCGTTTAGAATGCGAAGGTTCACTAAATGAATCTAGTTTTAAGGAAAAGTTCACCCGGTGTACTAAAGCGAGACTTATTAAATGTGTCTGAGTCATGTAGAGTGTGTAGCCGTACTACAACTAAAACAGGAACTGTGAACATAAAGGAGAGAAATGTATATGAGCAGTATGGAGTTAGAGGTAAAAATTTTAAATATTGAAAAAGAAGAAATAATAGACAAAATAAAAAACGCAGGGGGAAAATATATTAGTTCATCAGAACAATATTTATGTGTATATGATTTAATGTATATAAATCAAAGATATTATTCTAATTTATATGAGTTGAATAATGAAACTATAGAGTTAAGAAGAGATATAGCATTAACTAAAATAAAAAATATTTTTCAAGAAATAGATGAATTATTAAATAATGAAGAAATTAATTTTTTGAAAAGAAATTTTAGAATAAATAAGTTAATAGATATATTTACTTTAGAAAAACAACAAATATTAGAAATATTGAATAGTAAAGAATTAAACGAATTTATAAATAAGTATAAATCTACTCCTAAAAAATGGGTTAGATTGAGAAAAACTATTGAGAAAAAAGAAAATAAAGAGATAAAAGAAAAAACAACTTTAACAATAAAACATATTTTAAGGGATAATGAATCAAATATCCAACAAATGAAAGAAACAGAAATAGAAGTAAATTCTTTTGAAGAAACAAATGAAGTGCTTGAAGAATTAGGTTTTGCATATAGAAGTTATCAAGAAAAGAGAAGAGAAAAATATATTTTAAATGAGCATGAAATAGATATTGACACATGGCCTAAATTATCACCATATATTGAATTTGAAGGAAGAGATAAAAACGATATAGAAAATATATTAAATATTTTAGGATATTCGTTTGAGGATACTATTTCATGTACTGTTGATGAGATTTATAAAAAGATTAGTTTAGATATAAATAATATGAAAGAACTTAAATTTTAATAAGTAAAGATGGAGTAAAAAATGCAATTAGAAGATTTAAAAATTGAATATGATAAATTACAACAGAAGTACGGTGCAAAGGAACTAGATTCTATATATAATGGTGGATGTGAAGATAATCCGGATATATGTTTTGTATTCATGAATCCAACAGGAAGAAATATTGCGTCATCAAAAGAATGGAAAGGCTTAAAATCACCTTGGATAGGAACAAAGAATATATGGAACTTGTTTTATAAATTGGGATTAACAAACGAAACAATATTTAACCAAATAAGAAATATTAAAGGTAAAGACTGGACGGAAGATTTTGCAAATGAGGTATATAATGATGTTAAAACACACAAATATTTTATAACTAATCTTGGAAAATGTACACAGGTGGATGCAAGAGAATTGCCAAATAGTGTTTATCAAAAATATTTGAATTTGTTAGAGAAAGAAATAGAAATAATAAATCCAAAAGTAGTAATTCTCTTTGGAAACCAAGTAAGTTCAATAGTTTTGAATGAGAAAATTTCGGTTTCACAATGTAGAAAGCAAGTATTTGAAAAAGAGATAAACTCTAAGAAATATAAATTTTATCCAGTATATTATCCTGTAGGAAATGGTAGCTTTAATGTAGATAAATCAATAGAAGATATAAATTGGATAATGGAAAAAGAGTTGCAAAATAAAATTCTATAAAATACAGTCTAAATCATAAATATTTACCATCACGAAAAAATAAAAAATTCGTGATATATGCTAAAAATGGGAGGAAATAAAATGAAGATTATATTAGCATCAGCTTCACCTAGAAGAAAAGAATTATTAGGATATATAACAAAAGATTTTGAAGTAATGGTTAGTAATGCAGATGAAAGTTTCCAAGAAGGTTTAACAATACAGGAACAATCAAAAAGAATAGCATACTTAAAAGCAAAAAGTGTATTTGACAATACTACAGGAGACAGAATAGTAATAGGTTCTGACACTTTAGTATTAAAAAACGGTGAACATTTTGGAAAACCAAAGAGTGAGCAAGAAGCTTTTGAAATGATTTCAAAACTGCAAAATGATGTTCACGAGGTTATTACAAGTTTGTGTGTAATAATAGAAAAAGATGGAGAACAAAAGGAATATACTGATTATGATATAACAAAAGTATATTTGTCTGAAATAACTCCATCAGAGATCAAAGAATGGATTGATAGTGGAGAGGCTATGGACAAAGCAGGAGCATATGCAATTCAAGGTCAATTCTCTAAATTTGTTACTAGGTTTGATGGAAACCATAATTCAGTTGTTGGCTTACCAGTGCAAAAATTATATCAAATTATAAAAGGTTACTTGGATTAAAAGGAAAAAGAAAATGAATGCACAGGAATATTTATCAAAGTTGGAAAATTATTCATATATAGAGATGTAATAAAGAAACTTGAAAATGGAGGAAAAAATGAAAGTATTATTTGCAACAACTAATCCAGCAAAGGTAAAAAAATATAAAGCTGAATTAGAAAAAAGAGGAATAGAACTAATTACTTTAAAAGATATAGATGTAAAATTAAATGTAATTGAAAGCGGAAAAAATGCATTAGAAAATGCGTATATAAAGGCAAAAGCATACTATATGATGTATTAAAAATGCCAACAATAGGAATGGACAATAATTTGTTTATAGAAGAATTGCCAGAAGAAAAACAACCAGGCACTTATGTTAGAAGAATAAATGGTAAAGAGCTAAATGACGAAGAAATGATAGAACATTATACACAATTAGTGAGAGAAAACGGTGGAAAACTTACTGTTAAATGGGTGTATGGAATGGTAGTTTGCAGTGAAAAAGGAACAAGTCAATACACTTGGCACAAAGACCATTTTTACTTTGTTGATAAGCCTTGTCAAACAAAAAATCCTGGCTATCCACTAGATTCTATAAGTATTGTGCCAGAGTTTAATAGATATTTGGCAGAACTAACACCAGAAGATAAAATTGAATATAAAAAGAAGGACAACATAGATGCAGTAGTAGACTTTATAGTAAAAAGTATAGAAATCTAAAAGAAATGTTGTAATTTTCTGTGTTTTTGGTATAATAGTCGTAGGTTAAAATGTAGGAGGTAAATAAAATGTTAAAAAAGGTGGCAATTTTAACAAATGGTGGAGATGTAGCTGGATTCAATGCTGTTATAAGAGCAATAGTAAAAACAGCAGAAGAAAATAATATAGAATGTTATGGATTTGTAGATGGTTATAGAGGATTATTAAACAATGATTATATAAGATTAAGCACCAGCGGAAATAGAAATGCGTCTGGAATAATAGCAAAGGGAGGATCTATAATAGGATCATCAACCAATGCAAATCTATTTAATTATAAAGTAGTAAAAGAAAATGGAGAAATAGAATATCAAGATTTGTCAGACAAATGTATACAAAATGTTAGAGAAGATGAATTTGACTGTATATTCACACTAGGAGGAGATGGAACTCAAAAATCAGCAAGAGATTTTTATAAAAAAGGTCTAAATGTAATAGGAGTTCCAAAAACAATAGATAATGATGTAGCATGTACAGAAATAACATTTGGATACAACACAGCAGTATCAGTAGCAACAGAAGCACTAGATAGATTACACACAACAGGAGAAACACATCATAGAATAATGGTACTAGAAGTAATGGGAAGATATG
>CAVFFR010000054.1:0-9737 GCA_963621875.1 Bacteroidaceae bacterium
CAATTACGTATAATTATACCATAAAACGTCTATTTTTGATTATATTGTCTGCCATGATTCATTTTATTAACAATATCAGCATCTCTATCAACATTTACAAATAATTGATAAGGTTCAATATTTAAGGATTTTGCAATACTCTCTATTTTGGGAATAGTAGGGCAGTGCAATCCTCTTTCAACATCTGTAATATATCTAGGACTTAGCTTGCTTAATTCTGCAAGCTTTTCTTGTGAATAATTATTAACATATCTATAATACTTAATATTAAAAATAAGTAAGTCTCTTAAGTTATCAAAATTTATTTTCATAACATACCCTCCATTTATAGGTATGATATTATTTACTGTAAAATATTCACACGAACTATTTACCACAAGAAATTATTGATTTATAATGAAACTATAAAGGAGTGAAATAATGTCAAAACTTATTAAAATGTAATTCTATGAAAAAGAGGTTGCTGATACGCTTAAAGTTGCCCAGGATGTGGAGCAAAAGTAAAAAAGTCAATTTATAAAAGAGTTTGGTTTTGAGTTATAATTGTATTTGTTGTAATTTGATTAGCATCAGGCGGAAGTGGTAAATCTACTGAAAGTTCAAGTAGTAATAATGAAAAAACACAAACAACAAAACAAGAAGCTTTAGTTCTAGAAGATGGTCATACTGGTTCACCTGATGAATATGGCTTTGCATATTGTATTGAGGGCTATATTAAAAATAATACGGACAAAGAATACTCTTATGTGCAGGTAGAGTTTACTACATATGATGCAGAAGGTAATATAGTAGGTTTTTGTTTGGATAATAATAGTGTATTAGATGCCAATGGTAGATGGAAATTTAAAGTAATCTGCTCAGGTGAAGCCGAACAAACCGTAAGTTAAAAATTTAAAGAAATATCAAAATGGTAAAAATAATGAAAGATGCAAAATGTTGGCATTTTTTAATGTTTTTTCTAAATATATATTATAATATTAATGATTTAAGCTACCAAATAATTATGGAAAGCTTAATATAACAAATATAAAGGAGAAATGGCATGGACAAATTGAAGAAAATACCTAAATGGATTTATATATTGCTAATATTTATAATAATAATTGTCATCAATATTATTTTTTATGATAGTAATAGTGCAATTAAAAATGATAGTGATGATCCGAATAAATATATTTATGAAAGTAATAATAATTATAATCAAGAATTTGAATATGATGATATTAGTATTGCCGAAGAAGCAGAATATGATAAATATATTCAAAAAGAAGCAGAAGAAAAAATTATAAATCAAAAAGTTTTTGTTAGAATTAAAAAATTTGATGAAAATGCAATAAGTGATGAAAGTACTTCTACAACAAAAAAATTTACAACAATAGCATATGACCAAAATAATAATCAATGGCAAATTATAGCTAAATATCAAAATGCTTTTCCAACTGAAAAAAACATCAAAATTTATGGTATTTATAGAGGAATATCAAAAGAAAATATTCCTATTGTAGAATTATATGATTATGTAACTGATATAAATTATATAAATAAAGAAAAAATCAAAAAAATTTCAGATCAATATATTCAAACTTTAGAAGGAAAATATTCAAAAGAAAAATTTAAATTTAATAAATATATTGAATCAGTGATGGGTTTAGAGCTTGAATATAAAAATGTAAATAAAGATGTAGAATTAAGCATTAATGTTGATAAAGAAAAGAATGAAATATATTCTGTGTCCACTTATATCAGCAATACAAATATATCATTTGATGATGTAGATAGTGATTTTTGGTATGCAATAATAACTTCATTTGCTACAGACTTATCAATAGAGGATGCCAAAAATATGATTACAGGTGGTAGAGCTGCAGAGATATACAGCAAGAGTCATTCAGATGTTTTAAATCAATATAAATACAAAAATTATAAAATAACAGTTTTTGAAAGCCTTAAGAGTATCTACATTTATAAGTAAATAATTTGAATTCATATTTGCAAATTAATTATATGAAAAGTTGGTATGGTTTAGTAAAAAATAGATGGAGTAAGATTAGGAATGATAAATTTTAATAAAGTATTTTCCTCAGCTAAACAATTATGAATTATTTAACCTTAATAGTAGGAACCACGACACTAGAATTGAAAAGATAAAATTTATCAAAAAGCCAATTGTTATGGTTAAATAAAAATATTTCAACAGTTAAAGGTAAAGCAATTAAATTCAGCTAGAATAAGCAAAAGGGGTTGTGACTTTATTTTTGTTTAATGAAACTTTAACATGCCTATATTGAAATCACACATAAAAATTAAAATATTTTTAAGTTTCATTGTGTCATCAATGTGTATATGATATAAGAAAATAAATAATCACTAAAATAATGTATAGTATGAGTTTACTAAATGATAATTATATCTTATAATTACGTTAGAAAGGAGTAAATGTAAATGAAATACATGTTGAAACTAACAAAAATAATAATTATTATGATTGCTATTACATTGATAACAGGATGCTCAACAGAAAATAATACTGATGGAAATACTTATAAGGTTTCTGGTGACGAGTATCATAACTATATAAAAGAAACAGTTAAAGCCGTAATTGACAAAAACAATGAATATAGCTTAGTAAACATAGGATCTGAATATCCATATATACAAGTTTACATTAATTATAATAGTGAAATAGATGAAGTATCATTTGATAATAAAAACAACCTGATTGCAGAGCAACTATTCAATGAATTAAAGAAAAGCAACTTTAAAGGTAATCTAGGATATGAATATAATATAATAAGTTTAAATTTTAAAGGAACAAAGTCAAATTGTTCAGAAATAATTTGTGAGATGAATAAATACATTCAAATAGATGTCTTGGAAATATCTGACTATGCAACATACAAAGAATATAATAACTACCAATAGATTATTGATATATAATTAGAAAAAAGTGGATTTGTGAAAATTAGTATAGCGAAGTGTCCAAGTTGCGGAACATCAAAAGAACCAAAAGGTAATAAAAACACACCAAAACAAGTTAAGTAATAATACAATTATTATGGAAGATTCCACTGTTAACTGGACAGTTGATAAAAATGAAATGAAAGCACATAATTTATTTAGCAATAAAGAATATGAAAGAAGATGAAAAAGTGAATTTAATAAAATTAAAATGTGATAATTGTGGAGCAAGTTTAAAGGTAAATACTGATTTAAATGAAATTGTATGTAATTATTGTGGAGCAAAAGTATTAATTGATGATGAAGCAAGCAATATAACTAGAGTAGAAAAAGCAAAATTAAATGCAATAAAGGAAAAACACGAACAAGAAGTAAAAGCGGCTGAAGACAAAATAAATATATGGAAAAAACGATTTGGAATCCCAATAACAGAAGAAGAAAAAATTGAACAAGAAAAGAAAAATAAAAAAGTATTACTCGTAAACGGAATTATTTGGGGATGTATGATTTTGTTCATTGTCTGTGGAATAATACTTAGTGATAAAAATCCTAGCTTAGAAAGTTTTCATAAATTAGAGATTGGCATGTCTTACGAAGAATGTAAAAATATATTGGGTGTACATGGTCATTTAATTTTTGAAGAAGAACATAAAACAACATATGTATGGTATGATGTACATTGTGAATCAGAACATAAAGATAAAAATGGTAATTGTCCAGTGATTATTGAATTAAATTTTGAAAATAACAAATTAGTTAATAGAAAAGAAAAAGGGTTAGAATAAGCTGAGTATAATACCTAAAAATAAGAAAACTAAAGAATTTAAACATAATAACAGAAAAAATATATAAGCAGATACAATAAATATAAACATGAGTACGAATAAGATAGCCCAGTCATAAGATTATAAAATAAAAGAGCCGCTTTTTCCCCCACCTATTGAAATTCTGACTTTTGATTTTAATTACTATTTATCAATACTTTTTAAAAAGAAATGGCTATTTTAAAACTGCCACTTTCGGGCGAAGCACGCGATTTTTGAGTTGTCGCGCTCCAACTCAAAAAAAGAAGTAGAAATGTGCCATTTCTACTTGCATAAACACTTGAATTACTTTATACTGAAAGTGTAATTTATATATATGAGATTTCATTATTATATATTGTAAAATATACTAAAATCTATGTATGGGTCTATGGTATGATGAGTGAAAACTCCAAATCCTTTGGAGACCATTATATAAAAATAATTTATTCGTATATTTTATAAGGCTTAGTCGAGAACTAGGGGATTAGTTAAATGGTATAATAAAATTCAAAACCTCTGATAGGTGTTCGATTAGACAAGCAGGATATAAAAACAAAAAGACTTGAAGAATTATTTCTTCAGGTCTTTTACTTTTCTAATAACTATCTTATCTTTATAAGTTTTTACTTCGACAAAATTATGAAAATTAAATCCTAGTTTTTGTAACCATTTACCTTTTAATAAAATATATGGTCTATTAGATGCATCTTCATAAACAGATAATTTTCTAATTTTCATGAGAATCACCTGCTTGGCTACTATTTTCTATATTGGAGAATATTGAATGTTCAGCGTGTTTAGTTTTAAGATCTTTTGGAGACATATCTACATATATTTTAGTTGTTTCAATATTTGTATGTCCCAAAAGATCACGGAGTGAAAAAGGGTCACCACCATTGATTACAAAATGAGTAGCAAAAGTATGGCGAAACTTATGTGGGTTCATTCTAAAGTTTTCACCGAAAATTTTTTTAGCACGACGACTTAAAATGCCATAAACCATTTCTGTGTTTATGCCAGAACCCAGAATAGGTTCGTTAAACTGTGCATGAAATTTTACAAAAAGTGGGCCTTTTTCTGCTCCCTTTAAAACTTCACGCCTGTAAACATTTAATATTCTCTCAGTTTCTTTTGAATAATAGACAGTGCGAAAGGTATTTGTTTTAGTTGCATATACATAGATACTTCTATTCTGAAAATTAATATCTTCAAGTTTGATTCGTACAAGTTCACTATTACGAACACCTGTATCTAATAAGACTAATATTAAAAGTAAATTTCGTAATTCTGACTTGTAACGTAAATCAAACGAAGTAATCATCTTTCGCACTTGGTCTATTGTAAAGTAATCTAACTTTTCTAGTCTTACTTTTTTCGGTTTAATATTATGAGCAGGATTGGCAATTAAGTAGCCATCTTTTTCTAAATAATTGAAGAAAGCTCTTAGTGCACGTGCGTGACAATTATAATAACCAGTCTTTTTCTTTGAATATTTGCTTTCAATATAATATTTTATTTCTTCTTCTGTTAACAACTCTAATGTTTGTACCTTTTTAATCTGCACTAAGAACTTTCGGAAAGGACTAAGTTTCTTTCTATAAAAAATCATAGTCTGTTCTGCCAATCCACGTTCTTCCATATTCCTAAAAAAGTATTTAACTGCATCATCAAAAGTTAGATTACTTTGCGTGGCTTGTTTTGTTTCTCCTTGTCTAAATTGTTGAAAAAAATTTGTTAATTCATTGATAGTTTGTTCTGTCATATAAATCCTCCTAATATATAAAATATTTTTGTAATTTATATAAACAAAACAACCATTCAAAAGAACCAATATAGAAAATTTTTTTGACTAGAGATGGAACTACTGTATGTGTATAGTGGTCTAGTCAAAAACTCATCCACGCCAAAACAACAAAAAAAGCAACATCACTGTTGCTTAAAATTCTAAATGGCAGGGGATGAGAGAATCGAACTCCCAACAGTGGTTTTGGAGACCATTATTATACCATTTAACTAATCCCCTATACTTGTTCAAACGGAACAAGTAGATTATAACACAGTAAAACACAAGTTTCAAGTATATATCCAAAATTTAATGTTTAAAAGAACTAGTCTTTTCATCACTACCTAAATAATAATTTACATCTTTATTAAAACAATCAAATGTAGTAGAAACTGGATTTATAATTGCAACATCAGCAGTTAAAACATCAGGTAAAGTATTAATTGCTGACAATTGATTTAGAGTAGTATCCATCATTCTAGCAACTCCATCAATTGTATCATTACTTTCGGTACGATAAATAAAATCATTATTATCATTATCCTTCTCATCATCATATGCACAAAATCTAATTAATGTACCAATGATTCCTTGAGAAACTTGTTCAACAGTTGGAGTTTTTGTACCAAAGCACACATCAACAAAAGATGTTTCATCATCTTTTATAGCATCCTCTGTAGCTGATGGTATTCTAGTAGCAATAGAATTATGTTCTGTTTTTCTGAAACCTTTCTTTCCACAATAGATTCCAACACTTTCAACACCAACATTTTGAAAAGCTGCATTTGCTGCTAAAGCAAGTTGGTCTGATTCATCATTTCTTCCGTTTTTATAAGGAGCTAAAATTGCCATCTTAGGTCCCGAAATATATTGCTGATCCAATGATATTATTACTGCATGATCAGCTGTGAAATTATTTTCATTATTAGAATATTGAAATTTAAGACCTTTTTCTATTAAATCTTCACAAATGGCATTCATAAATGAATTGCTACAATCACTATCGTTTATAATAATATTAAGTGAATTTAAATCATTCAAAGTGATTTTTTTCTTTTCATCACCTAAAACTCTATCAGGTTCATCAAATAAATTTTCTATATGTTCATCAATACTCATAATTCCACCTCGTTAATAGTATAAAATAAAACTAAAGCAAAAGTCAAAATAATAAATAAAAGTTGACTAAATATTTACTATATATAATATAGAAAGAAAACTAGACAAAAATTTAAATACATGATAAAACTAATTACATAATGAAAGGAGCTTTTATGAAAGTAGGAATTTTTGGTTGTGGTGCCTATGGTTTAGCCCTAAGCAGTATATTATATGAAAATAATTGTGAACTAATAATGTGGACAAAATTTGCAGAAGAAAAAGAAAATTTAGAAAAGCAGAGAAAAAATGAAGTTTTATTACCAAATTACATTTTACCAAATGAAGTAAAGCTAACCACAGATGTTGCAGAATGTATAAAAAGTTCAGATTTATTAATAATTGCTATTCCTACAGCTTTTGTAAGTGATCTTGCTAAAGAAATGGCACCTTATATAAAAAATCACCATATTTTAATAGCTAGCAAAGGCATTGAGAAACGTAACGGTCAACTAATCAGTGAAATCTTAGAAGAAAACTTAGATACAACTAACATAGCTGTTATAAGTGGTCCTACCTTTGCAAAGGATCTAATCTCAAAAATGCCAGCTGGTCTTACATTAGCTAGTAAAAGCAAAGAAACTATGCAAATTGTTAAGTCTGCTCTTCAAAACAAATATTTAAAATTAAGATGTTCAGATGATGTTATAGGCGTTGAAATATGCGGAGCTATTAAAAATGTTATAGCTATTTCATCAGGTATTCTCTCTGGCCTTGGTGCCAACGAGTCATCAACTGCCATGCTATTAACAGAAGCAGCCTATGATATGCAATCAATTTTAAAATCATTAGGTGGTGAAAAAAGTACAGTCTTATCTTATGCGGGATTTGGTGATTTGTTAATGACATGTACTTCAAAAAAAAGTAGAAATTACAATTATGGTATTTTAGTAGGTAAAAAAGTTCCACCTAACGAATTAGAAGAATATTTAAAAAATAACACAGTAGAAGGATATTACACATTGATTTCAATTTATGAAACATTAAATAACAAAAATATAACTATTCCAATAATAGATTTAATATATGATATAGTCATGTTAAATGGTTCACCAGAAGAATTACTCACATTTTTAGTGGAAAAAGATTAAATATAATAAAAAATATGTTATAATTAATTAACAAAGTAAAGAAATTAGGAGGTAAGTATGGATAACTTAATGAAAAAGTTTTTTCGTTCATCAATAGTCACATCAACAATACTTGTTATTTTAGGAATACTTCTATTTTTTAAATCAGAAGCAACTATAATAACAATTGCTTATATAATAGGAGCAATATTAATAGCTCTAGGAGCAGTAGCAATCATTACATTCATTAAAAATACAAATAATGTAGAAAAGAATCAATTAGACATTGTTTATGGTGTGGTAACAATTATCATGGGTGTACTAGTAGTATCAACTCCAGAAGCAATAGCAAGTATCATTCCTATAATAATAGGTATAGGTATAGTAATAAGTAGTGCAACAAAACTACAATACTCATTTGAATTAAAGTCTTGCAACAATCCACAATGGAAAGCAACTATGATAGTATCAATAATAAGTACTATCTGTGGAATAATATTATTATTTAACCCATTCAAAGGTGCAGTTGTTATAACTCAAGTAGTTGCAATCTTTATAATTGTTTATGGCTTATTAGATATTATTTCGACAATAATAATAAAGAAAAATGTGAATGCTATACATAAAGCAATAGAAGAAGAAGTGAGTGAAGCAGAAGTTGTATCAGAGTCAGAAACTGAAGCAGAATCAAAAACAGAAGAAAAAGTTAATAAAGAATCAAGTACAACAACTGAAACTAGTAAAAAAAGAAAACAAAAATCAGAATAAACCCAATTAGGGTTTTTTTATTGAAAAAAAGCCTATCAAATTGTATAATAAGAGTGAGCGAGGATAAAAATGAATAAAGAAGCACTGAAAATCGGCCAGAAATATGAAATACATGGCTATAAACATGATGGCAAAGTGTATCGTGCTTGGGATGAAGCTGTTTTATTAGAAATTCATGATGACTATTTAGTATTTGGAAATGACAAAACAAAAGTAACAGAAGCAGACGGAAGAACATGGCATACTAAAGAGCCGGCAGCATTATATTTCTTCTACAATAACTGGTACAATATAATAGGACAATACAAAAAAGATGGAATATATTATTACTGCAATATTGCTTCACCATTCATAATAGAAGAAAACACTATTAAATATATTGATTACGATTTAGATTTAAGAGTGTTCCCAGATGGTGGATTTAAGATTCTAGATAGAGGAGAATATAAATATCACAAAAATATTATGAAGTACTCTGATAGAATAGATGCAATAGTAAAAAGTGAATTAACTAATTTAATAAACATGGTAAGAAGAAAAGAAATGGCATTTGAACCGGGCCAAATAGAAAAAATTTATCAAGAATATTTAGAAATATTGTCATCAAAACAATAAAAATGAATAAAAAATTATATGTTTTTTATTCATTTTTTTATTGAAAAAGCATATATTAAAAAAGAAAGTTCAAAAAAATTAAAAAAAGTTCAAAAAATGTCGAAAACTGCAATTCCTTATATATCAACAAAACACTCAAACAACTTAACGTAGAGTGTCAAAAAAAAGTTTAAAAAAAGTGTTGACTTTAGTAATTTGCTTTGGTATATTAAACGGGCAACTTGCGAAAAGAAGCATGTAAAATTAATAAACAAATGAAAATAAAAAAAATTAAAAAAAGTTGTTGACTTTGTTGAAATCATTTGCTATATTAATGGAGCAGCTTGCAAAAAGTTGTGTAAAATAATGTACAAACGAATGTCAAATAAAAAAATAAAAAAATGTAAAAAAAGTGTTGACATTCAAAAAAAAGTTTGATATATTATTGGTGCACTGTGAGAAAGCAGTGGAATGATCTTTGAAAACTAAGCAAAACGTCAATTTTCGAGTAGCTAGGAAAATGAACAAACAAAAATAAAAATAAATTTTTATTGAGAGTTTGATCCTGGCTCAGGATGAACGCTGGCGGCATGCCTAAGA
>CAVFFR010000055.1:0-6073 GCA_963621875.1 Bacteroidaceae bacterium
ACCTTGAAATAACAGGGGTGTAACTAAATAGAAAATAAAATTAGTTTACACTACCATTTAAAGAGTAGGAGTTAACAAATGAATAATAGAATTTTAATGCAATATTTTGAATGGTATATAAAACCAGAAGAAAAATTGTGGCAAAAAGTCAAAGAAAATGCAGTAAATTTAAAACAAATAGGAATAACTGATATCTGGTTACCACCTGCATATAAAGCTGCTGGAGGAAAATATGATACTGGCTATGGAGTGTACGATTTATATGATTTAGGAGAATTTGATCAAAAAGGAAGTATTGAAACTAAATATGGAACAAAAGATGAATATTTAGAAGCAATAGAAGAATTACATAGAAATGATATAAAAGTATATGCAGATATAGTATTAAATCATAAAATTGGAGCAGATGAGCCAGAAACGGTATATGCAAGTGAAGAAGAGCATCAAAATAGAAATATTGATACAACATTACCAAAGAAAATAGTTGCATGGACAAAATATAATTTTACTGCGAGAAATAATAAATATTCAGATTTTAAATGGGATTATAGACATTTTAATGGAACAGACTGGGACGAAAGTGGAAGAAAAAATGGAATATTCAGATTTAGTGGTAAACACTGGGATCAAAATGTTGATAAAGAAAATGGTAATTATGATTATTTAATGGGGGCAGATATAGATTTTAATAATCCAGAAGTTGTAGAAGAACTAAAAAAATGGGGAAAATGGTATCTTGATTTCACAAAAGTTGATTCATTTAGATTAGATGCTGTAAAACATATCAAATCAGGATTTATGGCTGATTGGATTACAACAATAAGAAAAGAAAAAAGTGATTTACAATGTGTTGGAGAATATTGGAGTAGAGATATAGAAGTTCTAAAACACTACATTGATAAAACCAATTCATGCATTCCGTTATTTGATGTGCCACTACACTATAATTTTTATGAGGCCTCTAGTTCAAATGGAAATTTTGATATGGCTAAGATTTTGGATAATACATTAGTAAAAGAAATGCCTAATTTAGCAGTAACATTTGTAGATAATCATGATACAGAACCAGGTCAGGCACTTTGCTCATGGGTACAAGAATGGTTCAAACCATTAGCTTATTCAATAATTTTATTAAGGAAAGATGGATTACCATGTGTATTTTATGGAGATTATTATGGAATTGAATCTCAACAAATAAATGCTCAAAAAGATATGCTAGAAAAAATCATGAATGTAAGAAGGCAATATGCATATGGAGACCAAATTGATTATTTTAATGATTCTAATATAATTGCATGGGTTAGAACAGGGGATAGTAAATATCCAAATTCAGGTTTAGTTGCAATAATGAGTGATGGACCAGGTGGAGGAAAAAATATTAATGTTGGTAATGAATTAGCTGATTCTATTTTTTATGATTATTTGGGAAATGTAAATGAAGAAGTATATGTTGACAATGAAGGAAATGGAATTTTCTACTGTAATGGTGGAAGTGTTTCTATTTGGGTAAAAAAGAATTAAAAATAGTTCCAGGAAGTTAGTGAACTACTATTCTTCCTGGAACTCCTACAACAGTTACATTTGAAGGTACATCTTTTAAAACCACAGCATTTGCACCTATTTTTACATTATCTCCAATAACGATATTACCTAGAATTTTAGCACCAGTTCCAATAAATACGTTGTTTCCAATAGTAGGATGTCTTTTTCCTTTTTCTTTTCCAGTTCCACCAAGAGTTACTCCGTGAAATAGAGTCACATTATCACCTAATATTGCTGTTTCACCAATTACAACACCTGTGCCATGATCTATAAAAAGATTATTTCCAATTTGTGCTCCAGGATGAATTTCAATTCCAGTTTTTCTTTTTGCTTTTTCACTTATAAATCTTGATATAATAAAATGTTTTTTCTTATAAAAATAATGAGATATTTTATAATATATTAAAGCTTTAAAAGAGGGGCAGAGTAGAGCCTCAAGAGAATTGTTGATTGATGGATCTTTTTCCATTATATTAGTTATTTGTTTTTTTATATATCCCATAAAAATCACTCCTGTTAATATTATATTTATCAAATTTTAATATTGTTAAAACTGAATATAGACTTTTGGGATAATTTTATGCTATAATATATTGTGAAATGCGGGTATAGTTTAGTGGTAGAATGTTATGCTTCCGACCTAATGGCGTGGGTTCGATTCCCACTACCCGCTCCATAAGATAAAATCGTCGCACCAATGTGACGTTAATGATTAAGTCAACTAGAAATAGTTGATTTTTTTGTGCGTTATTGCAAAGAAAGGTGTGATGTGATATGATTAAAATAATTAAGAAGAAAATCAATATGAGTGATGAACTCAAAACCAAAATCGATTGGTCTTGCAAATTTAGTAAGCAGAAATATAAAATCTACGAAGGTTGCTTACGAATTGTTGAACATACTAATCTAGCGTATGTTGAACCTCATAAGGTTATAATAAATAACCAGTTATACTTGTTCTTTAATGAACAGAAATATTTTTATTTAGGAAACTTACAAAATAAAGTTCCATTATCTGAATTATCAGAATACATAGCAAGGCATTAAATTGATTTGAGAGTTTAGATACTCCCATAATATTGGTTGTTTTTGTCGTACAAATAATCAATAAAATCTAGAGGTGTCCTTGTTATGTGACACCTTTTTTGGTGCCTTTCACTACCCTAAAAAAGAAAGGAGAATGATAATTATGGATAATGAAAGGAAAACAGCAGGAGTTTATATTCGTGTATCAACAGAAGATCAAGCAAGAGAAGGATTTAGTTTAGGAGAACAGGAAGAAAAATTGCTTCAATTATGTAATTTTAAAGATTTAGAAGTTTATAAGGTCTATAAAGACGCTGGAATATCTGCTAAGGATATGGAACATAGACCTAGGTTTCAAGCAATGCTACAAGATATGAAAGAAGGAAAAATAAATTATATTGTTGCTTATAAGCTAGATAGAATTACCCGTTCGGTTCGTGATTTGGAAGAACTAATATCAGTTTTAGAACAATATAATTGCTTTCTACTATGTGATAGAGATGATGTTAATACTTCTACTGCTAATGGAAGATTCTTTGTAAGAATGCTTACAGTTTTATCACAGTTAGAAATAGAAATTGTATCAGAAAGAACAAAATTTGGATTAAATGGTGCAATTAAGTCAGGACATATTCCAGGTCAAAGACCATTTGGTTATAAGAGTGCTGATGATAAAACAATGATTATTGATAATTCTACTCGTCCTTATGTAGAAAAAATATTTGATATGTATTTAGAAGGTAAAAGTTTTCAGCAAATTGCTAATTACTTTAAAGAAAATGATATTTATCCTAAAAAGAAATGGAGAGATACTACTATTCAAAAGATTATAGATAATAAAATTTATATGGGTGATTATGAACAATATAAGCGAATTGGCAAACAAGAAAATTTAGAACCAATAGTTTATATGAATGTTGTAGAACCTATTATATCTCGTGCTAAATGGGAAGAATGCCAAAGACAAAAGGAAAGAAATCAAAGAACTTATACTAGAGATAGAATTTATACTTTTTTCCAAAGGCTTAAATGCCCAGATTGTGGAAGGATAATGAAATGTAAAGGTTCTGGTGGCACTAAAAGAAAATATATGTATTATACTTGTGAGCATTGTCATATTAACTTTAACGAGAGTCATGTAGAAAAACTGCTTAAGAATTTTATTTATGATTTATTAGAATATGATATGGCTGTTAAAAAGTTTTTCTTACCTATTCTAGAAGATAAGAATAGTAAAATTGATACAAATTCTATTAATAAAGAAATTAGAAGTTTGGAAAAACAACGAGATAGAATTAAACAAGCCTATATTAAAGGTATTGTAGAAATGGATGATTTTAAAGAAGATTATAAACTAATTCAAGATAAACTTGCCAACTTAGAAAGTAAAAAATTAGAACTAATTAATTTAGAAACTTTTAATTACTCACCTCACGAATTACTTGCTGAAAGAGATTTAGAAAGAGAAAAAATGATAAGGCTTGATACTTTAAATTCATTATTAAAATCAAAATGGAATGATATGGATAAGTCAGAAAAACAAGAATTTATTTCTAAATTTATTGATACTATTGAAATTAAAAAGGATGATAAAGGAAATTTGATTCTTGAAAAAATTAATTTTAGGAATGGATTTATTAAAGAATTAATAAGATTTTATGATACTGGAATATTTGATGTAGCTGTTCCCGTTATGATTAATAATAATGAAGAAATAATTAAAGGCAGTCGAATGTCAAAAGATGAATTAAACAAATATTTAAATAAAATGAATGAATATTTTGAAACTTCTTTTTATGAAATGTACGAAAAAATTGATGATGAAACTAATGAAATAATATTAGAATATCAACCTAAAATTGATGAAAAAATTATTAGATTTGTAGCACTTACCAATTCAAATAATTTTCCAATATTGGCAGAAGATATTAAAGATAAATACGGAATTGTAAGTTATAAAACTAATAAATTATTAGAAAATTAGAAAGGAAACAATAAAATTATGAATATTGAATATACAAAAATTGGTGACTATTTATTGCCAAATTTAACAATAAAAAAACAGGATTATAAACAAATTAATAAGTATGGATATTTAAGATTAGATTATATTAAAAATCATAAAAAAGGATTATATGTGTCATTACTGATGAAAAATGAATTAACAAATCATCTTCTTTCGGTCAGTATTGAATGCTCTAAAAGATACAATATTTTAATGAGTAACTATATTGAAAATGACGACAAACTATCTGAAAAAAGTAAAGATAATAATCAAATTGAATGGGTTAAATTGATGAATAATTATAGAAATATGACTGAAGAAATTATTTTAAAAGAGTTAATCTATGATTGATTCTTTCTATAAGCAAGCAACGGATTTTTACTCCCACACAAAAAATCCACTATATAGAAAGGCTAAACCTTAATTATGGCGACTACTTCTATTTGGAGTATTAAGAATAATTTAAAACAGTCAATAAATTATATCATTAATCCCGAAAAAACCATCAATAAAGATTATGGAAAAAACTCATATAGTTATCTTGAAATTGAGAATACAGAAAACAATTATAAAAACGAAAAAGTATGTTATGTTAGTTCAATAAACTGCTCTGAAAGAAATCCTTATGAAGATATGCTTTTTACAAAAGAAGGATATGGAAAAACAAATGGGATATTAGCGTTTCATGGTTATCAATCTTTTAAAGAAGGAGAAGTTACTTCTGATATTGCTCATGAGATTGGAGTTAAGTTTGCAGAAGAAATGTTTAAAGACTTTGAAGTGGTTGTAGCAACACATCAAAACACTAATCATATTCATAATCATTTCATAGTGAATTCTGTTTCATTTAAAACTGGTAAAAAGTATAACAACAATAGGACTAATCTAGCTAAGTTAAGACATATATCAGACTCATTATGTGCTGAATATGGATTATCAACTTTAGATGAAGATATAGGCTATAAAAACACCTACAAGAATAAAGTATTAAGTGATGATTATTATAGAATATTAAAAGAAGATTTAGATAATGTTATTAGCTATTCAGTAACACTTAAACAAGTCTTTGATAGAATGAGAACACTAGGTTATAAAATTTATTCTCATAATGGTATTATAACTATTTATAAAGATAATGAAGACAAGGTTAGAATAGAAAAAGCATTTGGCAAGGAATATTCTAAAGATGAGATTAATAAGAGATTATATTCATCAAAACAAATTGCATTTAAGCCTATACCTCAAAAATATATTTTTGAAGAATACTTAAAGACTAATGAATCACATAAAGGTATTTATGGCTTATACTTATACTACTGTTATTTACTGGGTGTATTTCCAAAGAGGCATCCTAAGCAATATCTACCATACTCAGTTAGAAAAGAAATTACAAAATTAGATGAATATTCAAATCAAATAGTATTTATGAAAAAGAATAATATTGAAACAGAAGAAGACTTAAATAATTTTTCTGAAATCAATTATGATGAATATAAAAAT
>CAVFFR010000056.1:0-5730 GCA_963621875.1 Bacteroidaceae bacterium
CATGTAGAATCAATTTGTATTTTAGAAAAAAAGTAAGATATCAAAGAACGAAAGAAGTGATACAATGAATAATATTATAATAAATACAGATTTATTAAAAAAAATACTTTCTTTTTTGAAACGAAATAACAGTTTAAAGCATTTAGACCCTAATATATTTGAAAATATAGATAGTAATAAAGAAATAAGTGATATGTCTTTTACAGATTACTATTTGGAATATATAAAGAGTTTACCTAAATTAGATTTTGAAACTGCAGTTAAAATATCTAGAGAAGTATATCAAAAATATGGTAAAGAAAATGATTTTGATAGAATTCTAGATGGATTAAAAAATAATTATAGTATAGATATGGGTTCATTAAATAAAGATGATGACAACTGTATAATAAAAGCATCAGAAAGTAAAGTATTATTATCCGGAACCTATTATGATGTAGTATTACTATGTCATGAGATAGGGCATAAGTTAAGATATAGTAATTCTCTAAATCCATCTTTAAATCAAAGCGATATAATGGATACTTTCTTTTTTGAAACACCACCAATTGTATTTGAACTTGCCGCAAATAATCATTTAAGAGATGGTTATGGTGTTGACATACATGCTGATGAACTAAGGAAAACACATATTTTGAGTACGCCAAAAGAAGCAAGTATAGAGAACCGTGTCTTTTCGATAGTGATGAATTTATTAAAAGAAAGAAAATTAAACGTTGTAAATTTATATATAGAGTTTATCAAAAATCCAGCTATTGTTAAACATCTTAATAAACAAGGTTCATCGATTGAAAGTTGTATTGAAGAAGGAATGTCACCTTATTCGTATGATATAGGATATATATTAGGTAATTATATTAATAATAGTGAAGGAAAAACTGAAAAACTGAATACACTTTTAAAGCATAAAGATAATGGAATAACTATGCCATTTACTATCGACGAAAGTATTATTAAAGGAATATTAGGAAAGCAAGAATTACCAAAACAACAAAATGGACTACAACAAACTACGGATATGTTAAAAAAATAGTAAAATCGTCATCGCATGATAGGGCATTTATAGATAGTAGTTTGTTAGTAATTTTAATATCATTAGTAGCAGTTAAAACGAAAAACAATGTAATTTTAAGTGATGTACTATATAAAATAAATAGCTAGCCTTTCTAAAATGTATATATTCACAACATACATTCTAGTCATATAGAGCGCGTATGTACGATGGAAAGAAGGTAAAGCAAATAAAGAATATGGCCTAGATAATAGAAAATATATTTAATAAAAATAGCTATGTTTAATTGAATTTAGAAAAATAATATGATATATATAAATTATATTAATTATCTTGCTATGAGTTAATATGACAATTTGGACGCTAAGGTTATAATTCTTTAAAGCAAGGAAGAATTATTGCATATTGCGGGATGTCCCTTTCAATAGGATGAAAGGAACATCTTTTTTTATTTTAAAGAGAGAGGTTTTATTATGAATGAAATAGTAGAAAAAGACGTTACAAATATTGAAAATATGATTTATAAGATTGAAGAGAAGGAAATAATGTTAGATTCAGATCTAGCAAGCCTATATAATGTAGAAACAAAAAGAATTAATGAAGCAGTTAAGAATAATCCAGAAAAATTTCCAAGCAGATTTAGTTGGACCTTAACCGATGAAGAAAAAAATAATTTGTGGTCGAAATTTTCGACCGCAAATATAAGTACTATGTCTAGGTCAAATCCAAGAGTATTTAGTGAGCAAGGAGTGTATATGCTTGCAACAATACTAAAATCCAAAAAAGCCACTGAAGTAAGCATTAGAATAATGGATACATTTGTAAAAATGAGACATTATATTAAATATAATGAGCAATTGTTACCACGTAAATATTTGCTTTTAGAAGAAAAAGTTGATAATAATACAAAGAAAATAGATGAATTATTTGACAAATTTAATCCGAAGGTAATAACTAAAAATTCTATCTTTTATAAGAATGATATATATGATGCATACTCAGTTTTAATAGAAATTTTCAAATTATCAGAAGAAGAGATAATAATTATTGATAATTATGCTGGAAAAGAATTACTTGATATATTAAGAGCTATTCATAATAAAATCTTAATAATTTCATCTAATATAGATGACATCCAAAAGAAAAAATATTTAAAACAGTATAATAATGTATCATTTATAAAAAACGATTCATATCATGATAGGTTTATAATTATAGATAGAAAAAGAGTATTCCATTGCGGAGCTTCATTTAAAGATCTAGGCAAAAAATGTTTTGGAATTAATGAAATAGAAAATAAGATTGAAATTGATAAACTTATAGATGAAGTTATTAAGAATTGTAGTTGCATTAAGAGCTTATAAACAAAGAGAATTAACTATTCAGTAAAGAAAAAAGATAAAGCAACAAATAATTTGTTGCTTTTTTTACTAATTTATGCAAAAATATGATCGAGTTGTCTGTGTAGTATATGTTTCTTATACTACCACAATAGGTACGTATTAACCAGTCGTGATAAATGAAATGTAAAAAGAGGTTGATTTATCTTCTGATGTTGCAAAGTTATATAAAATAGAAACGAAAAATTATAAGTCAAACAATTAAAAAATGTTTAATATCACAATTTAGATACTACAATTTCTATTGGCTATAGAGTTAATTCTTATAGAGTATTCAATTTAGATGAAGGGAAGTAAATAAAAAGGAGAATTATACAATGAAAAAAAATAAAGATAATCTAAATTTTAATCAAATTACAAAGCTAATATGCACAATTATTCAACTTGCTGGTTTTAGCTACATAATGTACATATTATTTTATATTAGTCTTAATAATAATACCGAAGGAGCCAACACACTCATAGTGGGACTATCAGCGTACTTATTATTTTACTACATACATATAGTATTGCACGAAGGTGGTCACTTAATAGCTGGTTTATTGTCAGGCTATAAATTCTATGGGTTTAGAGTAAAAAGTTTTGCCCTTATAAAAATGCAAAATAAAAAATATAAATTAAAAAGAATGCAGTTGAAGGGCACAGGTGGTCAATGTTTAATGTATTGTCCAGATTATCAAATTGGCAAAACTCCTTATAAATTTTTAAATTTAAATGGTGGCCTAGTAAATATTATTATAGGAACTATTACTTTAATAATTGGATTAACAATAAAAGATAATTCACTAAAATCATGCTTGTTTCAATCATTTGGTATCCTAGGCTTGCTTTTTGGAACAACTAATATAATTCCATGTAAAATCAGAGGCATTAAAAATGATGGATATAACACATTAGAACTATCAAAAAATCCTGACACACTCGAATGTTATTTCATTACATTAAATACTTTTGCTTTATTAACAACAGCAGATACATGTGCTGATTTTCCCAAAGATATTGTCACAAAAATTCTAAAAAAAGACTTTTCTAAATCGGACTTATCAAATGATTTTGTCATTGGTGCTTATCTTTGTCAAGCTGATCTTTATTATGATACAGGTGATTTCGAAAAAGCTTATGAAATACAAAAAGACATTATGAATAATAATTTAATAATAAAAGTAATGAGAATTGAAGCTCAATGTGAATGTTTGTTTTTTGCACTAATAAAAGGCGAAAAAGAAAATGTAGATAAATTATATACAGATGAATTAAAAAACTATATTAAAGCTACGCTTCCATCGCCAGCAAGACAAAGGCTAATGTATGCCTATTATAAGTTTTATGAACATAATGAAGAAGAAGCACGAAAATGCAAAGAGAACCTTAATAAATTAATAAAGACTTTTCCATATGAGGCAGTCGCAAAATATGAGTACGAAATAGTAAGCAGATTAGAAAGTGAAGGAAGATTATGAGCGAAGAGTTAATTGAAAAAGAAATGTTTGATAAAGCCGTTGATTTTTTAAATGAAAGATATGGTGAAAATAAAACTGGTGGAGTTGCCGTTTTAAGAATTGAAACTGGTGAATATTTGATAAGTATCTGGCCAGAAGTTAATAATACTTCTGCTGATTTATGTGCTGAAACTGGTGCCATTTGTGAAGCTCACAAACTAAATAAAAAAGTAACACATTCCATCTGCGTATGCCGAGGAGAAGATAATGAACCATATGAAATATTGACTCCTTGTGGTATATGTCAAGAAAGACTTATGTACTGGGGTAAAGATGTAAGATGTGCTATTTCTACCAAAGATAATAGAATAGTTTTTAAAACACTAGAAGAAATACAACCATATTACTGGTTAAGTAAAAAATAGTGTTTCTAAAAACTATTTTTTGTATTATGATAAATCTATAGTTAATGAAAAAAATATGAAAGGAGAAAATTGCTATGATTGAATATAATTCTTTAACAGTTGAAGAATATGTTTCCATTCTTAATAGTGTCGAATGGAAAATACCTTCGCTAAGACTATTGAAAAAATCCATAGACAACGGACTAAATGTCAAATTAATAATTGAAGATAAGGCAGTTGGTATGGCTAGTTTTATTACAAATGGAGGTTATGCAGGTTTAATAATAGATGTTATTGTCATGCCAGAATATCAAGGTAAAGGCTATGGAAAATTATTAATTAACTCACTTCTAGATAAAATTAAAGAAGGTCTAGAAGAAGGAGAAGAAATGATGATTCAGTTATTATCTGCTCCAGGCAAACAACATTTCTACAACACTTTTGGTTTTAAAGTAAAAAAAGAAGTGGTAGCTGATGGCATGTATATGTGGTTAAAAAAATAATTATAAGGAGAAAATATGGAAAAAGGTGAAGTAATTGAAAAGTACATGCGAATAGCAATAGAAGAAGCAGTTAAGTCAAAAGAAAAAGGAGAAAATCCTTTTGGAGCTGTATTGTTGGATCCAAATTATAACTTTTGTCATAAATCTGGCACTAGATGTATTGAATTATCAGATCCAACAGCTCATGCTGAAACTCTTGTAATAAGAGAATATTGTGAGAAGATTAAATCAGTTTATTTAAAAGATTATATACTAATCTGTTCAGGAGAACCCTGTATCTTATGTTCTGGTGCAATTAGATGGGCAAAAATAGGAAAAATCTATTATTCAGTACCTCAATCATATATTAATAAAACTAGTGGTGGCAAATTAAAACCTTCTTGTGAAAGTTTAATAAATTGTGGTCACATTGAAAGAGAAGTAGTAGGAAATATATTGCTCGAAGAAGGTCTAAAAGCTTTTGACAATTTTGAATTCACACCTCAAGACACAAGAAAACAATAATTTGAAAGGAAAGAATATGGAAATTTGTAATTTAAAAGACAAAACAGAATATTTAGATGAAGTTGCGAAGTTAGAATATGAAGAGTGGGCAGATAATAAAGAAGAAAATAGAGAAGAGAGAATTAAAAGAAAAAAAGAAAAAATAGTTAGTGCTTTTAATGAGAAGTCTTTTTGTAAGTTACTTTTACTAGACAACAATAATTTAATTGGTTTCATATCTCTGTTTCCAGAAGATAGTGAGGAAGAGAAAACTTTAACGCCATGGTATGCTACAATGTATGTAAAGAAAGAATATAGAAAAAGAGGTTATTCAAAAATACTGAATGATGCTATTTTAAAAGAAGCAAAGGCTAGGGGATTCGATACAATATATTTAAAGACAGACTTAGAAAATTATTATGATAAATTTGGAGCCATTTTTATAAAAAAATTAAAATCAGGCGAACGTTTATACAAATTTGATCTTTA
>CAVFFR010000057.1:0-5352 GCA_963621875.1 Bacteroidaceae bacterium
TATTTAGGACATTTTCAAAAATTAATATATAGGATTTTATCAAAAATTAATCATATATAATTAGCAAAATTCTACCTAAAATATTGAAATTAAAGCTATTTTGATATATAATAATTAAGCTTATAAAAATAAAGGAGAGATTTTATGTTTCAAAAATTAGATGCTGTAGAGCAGAGATATGAAGAACTTACTAAAAAAATAGCCGATCCTGAAATAATTGCAAAAACAAGTGAATGGACACAATATATGAAGGAACATGCTGAAATTGAAGAAGTAGTTCTAAAATATAAAGAATATAAAAAAGTAAAACAAAGTTTAGCAGATGCAGAAGAATTAATGCAAGATCCAGAAATGAAAGAACTTGCAGAAGAAGAAGCAAAAGAAAACAGAGAAAAGCTACCAAAACTGGAAGAAGAACTAAAAATACTATTAATTCCCAAAGACCCAGATGACGACAAAAACATAATATGTGAAATCAGAGGAGGAGCTGGAGGAGATGAGGCAGCTCTATTTGCAGGAACACTATTCAGAATGTACTCAATGTATGCAGAAAGAAAACATTGGAAACTAGAAGTGCTAAATGAAAACGAAACAGGATTAGGTGGATACAAAGAAATTTCTTTTATGATTTCTGGTAAAGGAGCATATAGTAGACTAAAATACGAAAGCGGAGTTCATAGAGTGCAAAGAGTTCCAGAAACAGAAGCAAGTGGAAGAATTCACACATCAACAGCAACAGTTGCAGTTTTACCAGTAGTAGATGATGTACAAATAAACATAAACCCAGCAGATATAAAATTAGAAGTATTTAGAGCATCAGGAGCTGGAGGACAACATGTAAACAAAACATCATCAGCAGTAAGATTAATACACATCCCAACAGGAACTGTAGCAGAATGCCAGACAGAGCGTTCACAAACACAAAATAGAGAATATGCTATGAAATTATTACAATCAAGATTATACGAAAAAGAAAGACAAGAAAGAGATTCAAAACTTGCAAACGAAAGAAAAAGTCAAATTGGAAGTGGAGATAGAAGCGAGAAAATTCGTACATACAATTACCCACAAGGACGTATAACAGATCACAGAATTGGTCTAAGCATTTATCAAATGGAAGATTTCTTAAATGGAAATTTAGATGAAATGATAGACAATTTAACAGCGGCAGATAGAGCAGAAAAGCTAAAAGGATCAGACGAATAATAGAATATAAATAATAGAAAATGAATACAATTTACTAGTATTCATTTTTTAATTTAAAATATGTTGAAAAATGTAAAAAAATGTAGTATTATGTATGCAGAATATTGAAAGGGGGATTTGAAAATGTATAGTAGTTACGGATTGACTTCAACAGCAAGAGCTTCAACTATTGCATCTAGCGCAATATGGACAATTATAGCAGCTGTACTTGCAGTAGTTGGAGGTATAGTATTATACTTCACATTTTTAAGCAAAAAGAATGAAGGAAAATTTACAGGTTTTTTAGGATGGATGTATGATTTCCTAACATTCAAAAAAATGATGATAGAAAACTTACTAAAAATATTATACTTAATTGCAGCATTATTCATAACATTAGGATCATTTGCACTAATATCAACAAATTTCTTAGCATTCTTAATGGCATTAGTATTTGGAAATGTAGCAGCAAGAGTAGTATATGAATTATTATTAGTAACACTAGTTATCTGCAGAAACACAACTGATATTAACAAAAAATTAAACAAGGCAGAAGAAACAAAAAAAGAACAAAAATAATAAAGTATATAAAAAACGAAGTGCACCCCAAATGTTAGATAAAAGTCTAACATTTGGGGTGTATTTTTTGTGTACTAATACAGCTTTTACTGAATATAAATTAGAAAAAAGCAAATTGGAAGTGGTTAAATTGAATGAATTATTAAAAGTCACATTACTTGGGCTATTTTTTGGCACATTTGGAACAACACTAGGAGGAATAATAGGTATAAAATTTAAAAATCCATCAAATAAATTTTTAAGTTTTATATTATCATTTGCATCAGGATTAATGACTGCAATATTAAGTCTTGACCTAATTCCAGAAGCATTAAAAATTTCGTCCATACCTAATGCTGTAATAGGAATACTTTTAGGCATAATATGCATGATAGTCTGCAATATAATAGTAGACAAAAAATTTAAAATACAAAATTCAGGTACAGACACAAAAAGAAATTTACTAAGAACTGGAATAGTTACTAGCATAGGTTTGGCACTACACAACTTCCCAGAAGGATTAGCAATAGGCTCAGGATTTGGAGCATCTCTCACACTAGGATATTCATTAGCTGTTGCAATTTGCATACACGATATACCAGAAGGTAGATTTCAAAGTAGACAGCATGCTGGATAAAAACAATTTGAATTTAATATAAATACTTAAATTTCAGAGTTTGAAAAAATTTTGAAATTTATTTTTAACTATTGACAAAAACAAATGTTTGGTGTAAAAATGAGAAAAATATAAATTTTGTAAGTTTATGGAAATGTTTTAAATATTATGGTATAAATAGAATAATTAATATAACTTATAATAATAAAAAGGGGACTGATAAATCTATGGAAGAAAAAAGATGTTTATTATGCAATAAACCATATGATTATAAATATAAAATGTTTGGAAGAGGATGTCTTGATAACATATATGGAGTATTAGATTTTTCATAAACCACCAAAATTTGTATGGAACAAAGAGGTATATTTATGCACCAAAATTGCTTGGAAAAATCATAAATATTTCTTAACAAAAAAGAAAAAATATGATTTAGCACAAAAATATATAGCATTTAATTATTTAGAGAAAATGAATTTGGAAGCTTTAAATGATGTAAAGACGAGGTTAACAAATGATATAAAGAATATAACTACATTTTCTAAAAGTAGGACAGAATTAATGTCATTTACATTAAATGATATATATAAATTATATAACTATTATCAAAAATTTGAAAAAATTATAAAAGATTTTCAAAATATAGATTGGGAAAAGGTAGATAAAGAAACAGCAAAGAAACTTATAAAAAGTATAAGTTTTATATTTGATATAACTAAAAAATCAAATCCAATATCATATGCAGTTTTTTATTCAATGCAATATATATTTTGGCAAGTTGTTGTTGTAGGTGGCATATTATGTAAAATGAAACTGTCTGCTAAATTATTAAGTAATGCGTTATCTTTATTTGAAAAAGAACCAAATAATTTATTTATAGAAGATAATGATATAATTGAGTTGATAACAGAAAATGAAATGTTTAAAGATAAAATGAAACAATTGATACAAAAATATGGAGAAGGAAAAAATGAATTTATTGTAGATGATAGTGCACCTACTGAAGATATTTCTATAACATTTGATAGTAAGGATTTACTTTTTGCACTACATAATGCTACAGTATTTGTTAAAGCACAAAAGAATGAAGACGATATATGGGAAATGGAGGTACAAATAAAAGATACATATGACTTTACTGACTTTAAAAGTTTGGAAGAATATGCAGATAATAAAGATGGAATATTAGAAGATATTTTGTCAACAACATTAAATAATTTAGCTGTAGTATCAAGTGAATATGGGGTTATAAAAATATATGACTTGGAAATAAAATTTAGAACAAAAGAAGGAAAATATTAAGTTTTATAAGAAGGTGTTCATATTGGAAAAAACAGAAATAGCTAAAACAACTGCTTTGATAATGTGTGCTGTTATTATATTAGGTTTAATTATGTATGTTTTTATAATAAAAGAATTTGCAAAGAAGGATAATGACTATAAAAAATTAGGACTAGAAATAAAAGAGTCAAATATAGAATATAGTACAATTTATGACTATGATATGTTGTATAAATATAAAGTGTACAAAATAAAAAATAATAATAATAATATGGAAAAGTTAAAAAAGCAATTAGAAGGTAATGATGATTGGAGTAAAAATAAATTTTATGAATACATAATGTCAAAGTTTTGCGAAATTAAAGATGATGAAAAGATTAAAATTGACAGAAAAAATCTATATTATTATTATAAAGATGGAATTTATGCTATTTTTGATTTGAAGAATGCAAAATTATATTATTTTAAAAATAGTATTTGGAATACCCATAAAGAGTATAGTAATATTTTAGGTATAGAAACAAAAAAATATAATACAAGAGAAATATATAGTGTAAGAGGCGGACCACAAAATGATGGCCTTGATTACTATGTATATGAATTTTCAAAAGAATGTGGACAAGATATAGTAAGGAATTTAGATAATAATTCAGAATGGAGTAGTGACAGATTAGATGATAAAATATTAAATAATTTCATATATAATAGAGAAATACTTGAAGTAAAAAACGGATATTATCATTATGAATTGGTATGTAGAACGAGAGATGAAAATAAAAAGAAAAATGTTACTAAAGAAAATGCAACAGGTTGTGAAATAGGTGTTTATGATGCTGATAAGAATATTTTATATTATTATTGGCAAAGTAGATAATAAAGATTTATTGGATGATAACTATAATACAAATATTCAAAAGCTAAAAAACGAGATAAAATCGATAAATATAATATTAAGTTGTGGAGGAAGAATAATAAATGAAATATGATAATAGAAAAAAAGCAGATAAATTAATTCGTTCAAGTGCTGCTGAGTATTTAACATATGTAGCAGCTGCTGGAGAAAATGGAGTTGAATTAAGATATGAAGATGAGAATATTTGGTTAACTCAAAAAATGTTATCAGTATTATATGGTGTATCAACATCTGCAATTAATCAACATATAAAAAGGATATATGAAGATAAGGAATTAGAAGAAAAATCAACTATTAAGAATTTCTTAATAGTTCAAGATGAGGGAAATAGAAAAATTTCAAGGAATGTAATACATTATAATCTTCAAATGATTATAGCAGTAGAATTTAAAGTAGATAATGAAAGAGCTATACAATTTAGAAAATGGGCTAACCAAGTAGTAAAGGATTTTACTATTAAAGGATAATGGTAAAATATCTGCTGAAATGGCAAAAATACATGCAGAAACAGAATTTGAAAAATATAGAATAGTACAAGATAAAATATATATTTCTGATTTTGATGAATTACTACTAAAGAGCAAAAATATTAAAAATGAGAAATAATGTTAAAGAAAATAAGGAATATAATACTTTTTTTAGATACTGTAAAATAATGACATTTTAATTGAATTATATAATTGAGTTGACAAAAATGAAATGTTTAAAGATAAAGTACAGCAATTAATAAAAAATATGGAGAAGAAAAATAGTAATTTTTGGTTTAGAAATGATATTAAAAATATTGACTATATATCAA
>CAVFFR010000058.1:0-3613 GCA_963621875.1 Bacteroidaceae bacterium
AGTAATATCTAAAAACTCCTCTGATTTTATAAATAAAAATTATAAAGAAGTTGAAAATGAGTTAAAGAGTTTAGGCTTTAAAAATATTAAAACAAGTAAAAAAGAAACAACAGATAATAACAATACTAATGAGAATGTAGTTGAAATTACTATTGCTGGTAAAGATTTCGATGCCAATAGTGAATTTGATGAAAATAGTGAGGTTAATATTACATATTGGTATTTAAAAGAAAAACCAAAAAAAGAATCAGTATCATATTCTACCAATGACAAAGACACAGTTAAGGATGGAAATAAAGGTATTTATGCATACAAGAGTAGAGGAGGACAATATGATATATATTGGATAATAGACTTCGATGCTGGCTATGTATATAACTATTTTGATGGTAATGGTGACGATAATTGTGATAGAGTAAAAATTGATTCTGGTGATCTAAATGATTATGTAAAAATCACATGGCATGATGGTAATGATCAATGGTCATATGGACTACACTTTAAATATAGAAGACAACCAGATCATTTAATAGTTCAAGATAATGATGGATTTGATTTAGACTTTTATTCAACTAACTTAAATGCTGCATTAAAAATAAGAGAAAAAAAGAATATTAAGGATTATTAAAAAATTGTCACTAAATTTCAATGTTATGAAAATGTTGGATGAATCTTGAACGTTTCAAGTTACTAATAAAATCTACTGAAATTGTGTATAACTATATATAGAAGTGCCAAATAAATAGTAATTTGTAAGAGAGATTAATTATAATTTCTCTTTTTTATCGTTGACAAGACTAATCCGATTAGCTAAAATCATATTATGATTAGTTACGGAGGATAATATGTCAAAAAATCATGTTAGTAATGAACTTATTATTGAAACTTCAGCATGTATCGCAAATAGAGTTGGGTTAGATAATCTATCACTTAAAATTATAGCTGAAGAATTAAATATTAAATCGCCATCTTTGTATAATCATATAAAGAGTCTTGATGAAATAAAGCAAAAACTTATGATATATGGTTGGAAGCAAATGGAAGAAAAAATGCTCGATTCTGCTGTTGGGGTATCAGGATATGAGGCTTTGAAAAATATGTGTTATGCCTTTTATGATTATGCTGTTAATAATAAAGGTGTTTTTACTGCTATGCTTTGGTATAACAAATATGATAGTTCCCAAAAAGAAAAAGCTACTACAAAACTATTTAATATGTTATTTAAAGTAATGAGGCCTTTAAATATAAGTGATGATAATATAAATCATATTGTAAGAACATTAAGAGGCTTTTTAGAGGGATTTTCTTTACTTGTAAATAATAACGCTTTTGGAAATCCAATATCAATTAAAGAAAGTTTTGATTTATCATTAGAAATAATTATGAATGGTATAAAAACATTAGAAGGAGTGGAATAAAGTGAATGAATATGTAAATTTAACATTAGAAAATATTGATAATGAGCATATCTGCTGTGCAATAGGAGATAAAAAACATCAAATAGGTGTCAATAGTAAAAAAGAATGGATAAGAAGTAAAATAAAAGATGGTCATATTTTTAGAAAACTAAATGCTAGAGGAAAAGTATTCATTGAATATGAGCCAATAGAAACTGCTTGGGTGCCTATTAATGGAAAAAATTATGAATATATTTATTGTTTATGGGTTGCGGGAAGTTTTAAAGGTAAAGGAATTGCAAAAGAATTATTAGAATATGCAATAAATGATTCTAAAGAAAAAGGCATGAGTGGTATTTGTACTTTAACTTCTAAAAAGAAAAAACCATTTATTGGTGAAAAAAGCTTTTTTGAACATTACGATTTTAAAGTTGTAGATAATATCGAAGATTATGAATTATTAGCATTAAAATTCGATGATAATGAAACACCTAAATTTAATGATAATGCAAGAACTATGAAAATAGATAATCAAGACTTTACAATTTATTATAGTAATGAATGTCCCTATGTAGAATATGAAATAAAAGAATTAACTGAATATTCAAAAAAGAATAATATAAAAATAAACTTTATAAGAATAGATACATTAGAAAAAGCAAAAAACGCACCTTGTGTTTTTAATAATTGGGCTAATTTCTATAAAGGAAAGTTTATATCTAATACTATATTAAATGCTAATTCATTTGAAAAATTAATTAAATAGCAAATTATAATTTATTGTTTTAAAATAGTCAAAAAACATATAAAAAAGTAGCATTTTAATGTGCTACTTTTTCCAATTGGATGGATTAGATTTATCAGGTATTTTACCAGAAAGCATATCTTCATAGTCTTGAATTTTGTGGTTAATATAATTAAGCATTTGTTTTGCTTCTTCATATTGCCTTTTTACTAATGGTTGTTGCTTTTTTATGATTTCATACCTTTGATGTAAGTTAGAATTTCCATTTAAACATAAATCAGAATATTCTTTTATGGATTCAATCGACATTCCACAACCTCTTAAACATTTAATACCTTCAAACCAATTCAAAGATTCTTGATCAAAAATTCTATGATTATTCTTATCTCTTTTTACCGGCAATAGTCCCATATCACAATAATATCTGATAGTATGTTCTGTAAAACCAAATATTTGAGAAATATCTTTAATAGTATAAAAATCTTTTTTCATTTTTTTAACTTCTTTCTAAACAGTATTGACTTCGAGTAACTCGAACTATTTATAATTTAAGTATAGCACAAAAAGTGCAATGAAGAAAGGATTGATAGAATGGAATATTTAAAATTAAATCAAGGAAAAGAAATGCCGCTAGTTGGGTTGGGAACCTTTTTACTAAATGGAACAGAATGTGAAAATACAGTAATAAATGCAATAAAGAATGGATATAGACTAATCGATACAGCAGAGGCTTATGGTAATGAAAAGGAAGTTGGAAATGCAATAAAGAAATCAGGAGTCTCAAGAGAAGAATTTTATATTGTTACTAAATTAAATTACAAAAATTATGAAAAGGAAAGCGCTATAAAAACATTGGAACAATCCTTAAAAAATTTGCAAACAGACTATATAGACCTAGTGTTATTGCACTGGCCTTTTGCAAATTATTATGAAGCATATAGAGTTTTAGAGGATTTTTATAAAAAAGGAAAAATAAAAGCAATAGGAGTTTCTAATTTTGAACCAGATAGAATTATTGATTTAGCACATTACAATGAAATAAAACCTGCGATAAATCAAATAGAAACTAATATTGTAAATCAACAAATAGAAGCAAATGAATGGCTAAACAAATATGATATTGCTCAAATGGGATATGCACCATTTGGCCAAGGAAAAATAAATGAAGTATATGGTAATGATATCCTAAATGATATTGCAAAAAAATATAATAAAACACCAAGACAAATAGTATTAAGATATTTTACCCAAAAAAATATTGCTGTGATTCCTAAAACAACAGATATAGAAAAAATGAAAGAAAATATAAATATATTTGATTTTAAATTAACACCAGATGAAATGGGAAAAATTAAAGAATTAAACAAAAATACTCCCGTTGTGGGAAGTTCAGAAAATCCAAACTTAGTTGAGATGTCATTTAATTGGTAGAAAGGAGATTTAGCAAAAAATTTGATAACAATTATTAAGC
>CAVFFR010000059.1:0-2934 GCA_963621875.1 Bacteroidaceae bacterium
TATTTAGGACATTTTCAAAAATTAATATATAGGATTTTATCAAAAATTAATCATAAAATTTATGTTATATGGTCTAATTCTTATTGACATATAAGATGTAGTATGTTATTTATATCTTATTAAGAAAGGAGAAAATTCAATATGAAAAAAATTATAGTATACTTTATTATAGTATTATGTATTATTTTGATAGGTATAGTATTTTTAAAAACATATTTATTTAATACAAAATATTCAAATGAAGACATTTATAAGTTAGTTCAAAAAGGTATAGAAGGCATGCAAAATATGCAGAACGTTTGTATTGAAAGAGAAAGCAAAACAGGAACCAATAAATACTATTATAAAGAAAATAAGATGAAAGCACTAATTATGGAAAGTAATGAAGAGTTATCAGCTAGTTATAGTATTGTAGATTTGAACGAAGAAAAGCAATATATTGTTTCGGATAAGAAAAAGATTATAACAATTCAGAAAACGACTAATATGAATAAGGGATTGCAATATGAAGTTTTTGACAGAATCAATAAGCAAGGTACTAACTTAAAAAGAGAACTTTCATATATTAAAGATGAAAGAATCGAAGAAAAAGATTGTATTTTTGTAAAAGAAATAACCTATTATAAAGCTGATGATAGCACTTTTCAAGCTGATAGTGAATATGATGTGAATATTCGTGCATATTGGATTGAAAAAACAACTGGTTTTGTTTTAGGTGCTGCTATGATTAAACCGACACAGACTACTGCAACTCCTGAAACTTTGATAAAAAATATAACATTTAACGAAGTAGTAGATAGCGATTTTAATTTACCTAATGATTATACAATATATGATTCTTCAAAATAGGTTATATTTATAAAAATATCTCCCGAAAATGGGAGATATTTTTGAATGTGGTTTAATTAGAGATCTTTTGATCCTGAATTAAGCAAAATTAATAAGTGACTACAATTAAAAGAATTACAAAGGAAGACTTTGCTCGATATCGAATATATATCCAGCGAATTTTTTCATTTCTTCGATATTTCCACCAAATGTCATATTAATTGCAATTGTTTCACAATTAAGTTCAGCAATTGCAATTGCTGTTTCGTCATTTTTTTCCCTTGCTTCTAATAATTGCTTATATGCAATTAAATATTGAATTTCATCTCTACTTCTAACAGCTTGTATACTACCTAAAGAAACAACGAATAATTCACCATAATCTATAACAGCCGTTGAAATATTGAGTCCTACTATTTCCATAGAAGGGATAACTGCATTTTCTGCAATTGTTTCTCGTAAAGAGTCAACAAGGGAATCTTTAACTTCTGAATATATAATATTTGATGTATCAGTATTATCTCCTATCCAACTTAATAAATAAGTAGTTCCTAAATCAATTCTTTCATTACTTTGTGCTAGTTGAGCATCAAGACAATAGTAGAGGTAAGTTAAAAAAGATACTTTTGTTTGTAATTCTTCGTTAGTGTCTTGAATCTTACCTATTAAAAGATTATAATAATTTGGCAATTTTTCTTCAATACTAACGAGTATTCCTGAATTAGAAATGAATTTCAAGAATTCTTTTGCATTGTTAGATTCTAATGGATTAAATGTTGTTGGCTGTTCGCTTTCGCAATCCTTTGTTTCATAAAAATATGTACTATATGTCTGGTCGGTATAAATATCAAAGCTAGCTATAAAATTGTAACTATAATTATATGCATTAGGTGTATTGATATTTTTATCCCATGACTTAATGAATTCTAAAGTGTTTTTATTGTACACATATTCAGTAAATGTGACATTTTCCGAAGGATATAATCCAAAGTTATTAATTCCTCTATACCACATACTAAATTTTACATTAGTTAAGTCGTCATTGAAGAACCATATATAAAAAGTATCTCCCCAAGGGTACGCAATGTAATCTTTTGTACCGTATAAAGGATGACTGGTTAATAGATCATAGAATCTTTTTTCTAATGTAAAAGTTTTTCCATTTGTTGTATTCTGTATATCTTCATTCTCTACAGGAGGATTAATTACTGGATTTTCGGTTGTTTCATAAAAATATGTACTATATGTCTGGTCGGTATAAATATCAAAGCTGGCTATAAAATTGTAACTATAATTATATGCATTAGGTGTATTGATATTTTTATCCCATGACTTAATGAATTCTAAAGTGTTTTTATTGTACACATATTCAGTAAATGTGACATTTTCCGAAGGATATAATCCAAAGTTATTAATTCCTCTATACCACATACTAAATTTTACATTAGTTAAGTCGTCATTGAAGAACCATATATAAAAAGTATCTCCCCAAGGGTATGCAATGTAATCTTTTGCACCGTATAAAGGATGGCTGGTTAATAAATCATAGAATCTTTTTTCTAATGTAAAAGTTTTTCCGTTTGTTATATTTGTTATATTTTCTTCATCTGTTATAGTGGCGAAAGAAACTGTTGACATTGTTCCAATTAGTATTATTAATGCTAAAATAAAAGATATAATTTTTTTTGTTAAATTATGTTTCATAATGCATTCACCCTTTTATATTGTCAAAGACTTAGTTAGTTGCTACAAAGTTGATTAATTGTTGGATTTACCACCTCCATAATAGATATATTCTACTTACTTAATAATTCTTCAATTGAAGAATTAAAGTGATAGAGGCACAAAATGTTTTAATATTTTTTGTGCTTGTAAAATCTAGAAAATTTTACATTTTTTCAAAAACCTCCAATATAAAATTTTATTATATTTTTTTTGTGATGTCAATTATTTTTTTCCATATTTTGCCAAAAAAAATTAAAATTGATATAAAATATCAAAAAAATATTGTCATATTTTGACGAATATGATAAAATTCAAATATATAATAAAGTAATTCGGTAATATGTCAATAGAAAAATAAAAAAATCTCAAAAAATTTTTTGA
>CAVFFR010000060.1:0-2752 GCA_963621875.1 Bacteroidaceae bacterium
TTGTCCATATATTGAAGGAAATACTATTAAAGATGTTTTAATATTAGTACCTAAAAATGAATTAGTTAACACTATTTAAAAAGGAAAGGAATGATAAAATGAAGGTTACTTATACAAGAAAAGGAGATTATTTACTACCAGATTTATATTTGGAAAAAGGCGAAAATTATGGAAGGCTTGGGAGATATGGAATATTAAGATTACACTTTATTGCCCAAAACAAGCAAGCACTTTATGAAACATTATTGATGACAAATAAATTAACTCATCATCTTCTTTTAGTCAGTGATTCGTGTGAGAATTATTATAAAGAACTAATGGAAAATTATATTAAAAATGATGAAAGACTGTCTGAAAAAAGTAAAGAATTTAATCCATTAGAATGGACAAAATTGATGAACAACTATAAAAATACAGCAGAAGAAATTGTTTTGAATGAATATGTTTTTATATAAATGATCTTCAAAAAGAGGAAAAAATTATTGAAATAATTTAATCCTCTTTTTATATATTTTTAAATTTGGGAGTAAAACTTGTGTCTAGCAAGCAATGAATTTATACTCCCGCACAAATTCCTATGTGGGAAAATCCCAAACTCCTTAATGGAAATAAAATATTAATTTACAAATAATTTTAATTGTAGCAAGTAATTTAGAAATTACTTGCTACAATTTACTAACCAATTTATAAATTCACTATTTTTATATCCTAACGATGGCACATCAAAATGAGTTGCTCCATCAAATTCTGTTAATCTAACATCTGCTCCCTTATTTTTTAATGTTTCAATTATCGTTCTAGTTGAAGCTGGATCAACAATCGTGTCATTTGTTCCAACAAATGCCCATATTTTTGTTTTGCTTAGAGCATTTAGATTTTCTTCATTATTTCTTATACTTCCACTCATAGGAGCAATACAAGCGAATGTATTAGGTAGTTTTATTTGAACTTGATAAGTTCCTGTTCCACCCATTGAATGACCTGTTAATGATACTTTATTTAAATCAATTTGATAATTATTATTCATTGTTTTAATTAAATTTTGTAATTCATTAGATACATCAACCCAACCAGTATAATTATTCGCAAGCTTCGGAATAACAACATAAGCTCTTAAATTACCATAGTAACCATCATATAAATATTTAGGAAAGCCATCAGTAGTTAACAACGCTTGTGCATCTAACTTTTTATTTGTTCCTCCATGAAGATACATAATTAAAGGCATATTATTTGTAGGATTACTTGGTGTATATAAATAATATTGTAAATTTCCTAAGTTTTTTAACTCGTACTTTGAAGAAATATCTTTATTTACTATTTCTTCCTTTTTCTCACTATTAGAGGAGGTATTATTATCATTTGTACTGGTTTCAGAAGAACTATTATCGTTTAATTTATCTTTCTCATCCTTTGTACTATCAATTTCTATTGATGAATTATTATCTTTTACTAGTTCTTTATTTTGAATTTCCTTATTAGAATTGTTTGACTTTTTAAACGCACCATATCCTACCGACAATATGACTATTATTCCAATAATAACTAAAATTAATAATATTTTTTTCTTTTTCAATATAACCGCTCCTAAAATTACTATTTATCATCATTATCTATCAAACTTTTCATTTCTTTAAGTTTTGTTTCTAATAATTTTTTATCAATTAATTTTAACTTATATTCAGAAATCATAGTTTGAGACATATTTTTACTAATTGAATATTCAACAACATCTTTATCTTTAGAACTACAAAGTATAACACCAACACTTGGATTCTCTTGTTCTTTTTTCACATCTCTATCTAGTGCTTCTAAATATAAATTCATTTTTCCTAAATATTCTGCTTTAAATTCTCCTAATTTTAATTCAAATGCTACTAAACAAGATAATTCTCTGTTATAGAATAGTAAGTCGATAAAGAAGTCATGATTTCCAACTTGAACTCTATATTCATCTCCGATAAAAGTGAAGTCTTTACCAACTTCTAATATAAAATCTTTTAAGTTCTTGATAATTGCATTTTTCAAATCTTTTTCGGAAAATTCATTTGGTAAATCTAAAAATTCTAAACTATAAGTATCTAAAATTTTAGTGTTTGGATAATCCTCTTCATCTATAGTTTTATTTATTATAGGCAATTGTTTTCCATCCGAAAGCATATATCTTTCATAATATGCTGATGATATTTGTCTATCTAATTCTCTTTTTGAATAATTATTTTTAATAGATAATTTTAAATAAAAATGCCTTTCTTCTTTGCTTTTAGCTCCACTCAAAATCAGTAAATTGTTTGTCCATGAAATTGCGTCACCAGTGGTGTCGCAATTTCATCTTCTTTATAAGTACTATAAAACTGAATCATACGTTCTATATTTCTTTTAGTAAATCCTTTTATAGTTGGATAATTATTTTTCATAAAATCTGAGGCTTTTGTTGTTATTTTATCACCATAATTACTATTCTCTTTTAGTTCGTACAGGAATTTACCAACTTCTAAATACAATAAAATCATTTCTTCATTTACTTTTTTGTATGCATTATTTTTTCGTTTTTCAATCATTTCAATGATTTGATTAAAATTTATATCTAACATATATAACCACATCCTTAAAATAAATTATTTGTAATTTCAAACTAATTATATCATTTAATTTGAAAACTTTATATACTCTCATTGAAATTCGTGAAAATTTTATATATAATATTTTTAGAAAGAGAACTCAGTTCGTAACCTGTTGTTTATTCGCTCCA
>CAVFFR010000061.1:0-2369 GCA_963621875.1 Bacteroidaceae bacterium
CCTAAATCATTGAATATTTTATAAAATCCTTCTGTGTCTTTAGTTGCTATTACACTGGTTTTTGCAAATATATTATTAGGATAGTACTTTTGTTGCCATCTTTTGGCATCTTCCGACTTATTATATCCTTCAGTTTTCATATTAAAGAAGAACTGATAAGTAGGATTGTCTGGATTATATACTTTAATTGTATAATGAATATAATCACCTAATGTATCAACTTTCCATCCTTTTGGTTTTTTGATGGAAAACTCATTTGTTGAATAGTCTTCAAGCTCTATTTTACTAGCTTCAGACTTTACTATTTTTACTTTTGCATCTGGATTTAAAAATCCTTTGGTGGGCAAAATAACACCTCCTATAACAACAAGAATAACTACTCCAATTGTGATAAGATTTTTTTGTGAAATATTTAGTTTTCCTATTTTCATAACGTTACATTTCTCCTCCTCATTTATTATTGTAAGTAAAAATGACAAATTGAACAACACTCTTGACTTAAAAAGCATTGCTTTTGATGGAAACTTTTTTATTATTTGAAAGTGTAGTATAATAATTGCGAGGAATGATGTAATATGAAGTTTGGAGAATGCTTAAATAAATATTTAAAAGAATTAGATTGCTCTTCTAAAAAATTAGCAAATAGATCTGGATTATCCGAATCAGTTATAAGCAGATATCGTAATGGTTCAAGGACACCGCAAAAAGAAAGTAAACAAATAAGTAAATTAACTACAGCACTTTTTGATATTGCACAGGAAAGCGGTAAAAATAATTATACTCTTAATAAAATAATAGAGGACTTTAATTCTACATTATCATGTGATAACTTTGACTATGTGTCATTTAGTAATAATATAAATACTTTAATAACATCACTTAACATTAACACTCATGAAATGTCAAAATATATCGTATTTGATGCTTCACATATTTCAAGAATTAGGTATGGTAAATCTAAGCCATCTAATCCAACAGAATTTTCGAACAAAATATGTTCTTATATTTTTAACAGATATAAAAGTCCTGATGATATAAATAAATTAATGACAATTATTGGATGCAAAAAAAAAGATTTAACGAATAATAACTTTTATAACACTTTATTCACCTGGCTAACAAGTAAAGCAACACCTGGTAAAAATCAAGTTTCTGACTTTTTAAATAATCTCGATTCATTTAACTTAGATGATTATATAAAAGTAATAAAGTTTGATGAATTAAAAGTTCCAAGTATTCCTTTTTATAAGGCGAAAACAAGGCATTACTATGGACTTGAAGAAATGAAAGAAGGAGAATTGAACTTCTTTAAGGCAACGGTTCTATCTAAATCAAAAGAAGATATTTTTATGCATAGCTGTATGCCTATGGAAGACATGGCAGAAGACGTTGACTTTGGTAAAAAATGGATGTTTGCAATTGCAATTTGCTTAAAGAAAGGACATCATTTAAATATTATTCACAATTTAGACAGACCTTTTAATGAAATGATGTTGGGTCTTGAGAGTTGGATTCCAATTTATATGACTGGACAAATATCACCATATTATTTAAAAGACTTAAAAGCTGAAGTATATAATCACCTCGATTATGTTTCTGATACTGTTGCATTAACAGGAGAGTGTATTAAAGGCTTTCACGATAAAGGAATGTACTATTTAACAACTAATAAAACAGAAGTAAAATATTATAAAGAAAAAAGTAATCTTCTTCTTAAAAAAGCTAAGCCATTAATGGAGATTTATAGAGAAAATAATATGAAAGAATATGAATTATTTTTAAAAAAAGATAAAAATATACTTTTAGATAGGAAAAGATACCTTTCATCACTACCTTTATTTACTATTTCAGATAAATTATTAATTAAAATTTTAGAAAGAAATAAAATATCAAAAGTTGATATTGAAAAAATAATTAAATATAAAACTGAAGAATTAAAATATATGAAGCATATTCTTAAAAACAGTAAAGTAAGTGATTACATTTACGTAATTAAAGAAAACGAATTTAGTGATGATATTCCTTTACTTTCCTTAAACAATTTATTTTACAACAAGAAAATAAACTATACTTACGAAGAATATATAGAACATTTAGCACTTACTAACAAATACTCAGAAAAAGTAGGCAATTATGTTATAAATTATACAAATAATAAAACATTTAAAAATATAACTATAACTATTTTAAAAAGCAACTATGTAATTATTTCAAAAAATTCTAATCCAACAATACATTTTGTTATTAAACATCCTAAATTAATTGAATCTATTGAAAATTTCAGTCCTCTTGTGATTTAATATGCAAATTGATATTTTAGTAATCTTTTAGACTTTTAGAGCACTTTTGCTCATTAATTAAGTTAATTG
>CAVFFR010000062.1:0-2061 GCA_963621875.1 Bacteroidaceae bacterium
CTTGTCTTTGACAGTTGTTGTATAAAAAAAGCTTGCATTCCCTTTGTTTATAAGGGTTTGCAAGTTTTTTAAATCCTGCGTACTATTTAATTTTTTTAATCTTGTTAAAAGTTTTTTTGAAATCTTCATAAGTTATTATTTCATAGTCTGTTCTAAAACCAAAAACTTCGTGTAAATCATCAGTTAAATTATCTCTTGTGTATGATGGCGAATATCCTGCATTATTTTCTTCAAATACTTCCATTTCTCTCAATTTATCTATTATTTGAGTATTAGTATATTTATAATCTAATTTATTTTCTAATATTCTATAGATTAAAAGTGATATAAAGCAAGTTAGAAAATGAGCTGTTATTCTATCTTCTCTTGAAAGATAAATGTCACCAGATTCAAAATCAGATTTTAGTATTCTAAAGTTTTCTTCAATTTCCCATCTGTTTTTAGATATCTTTAGAATATCGCTAATTTCACCATTTAGATTAGTGGTTACTCCATAATATCCATCATATTTTTCTTCATCTTTAATTATATCTTTGCTTATAGAATAAGAGTAATAATATTTTTCTTTTTTCTTTGGTTCATTTAGTGAATTTCTATTTTCGTTTTCACTTTCTTTGACTTTCTTTGTTGTACTTATTTCTTCTTTTATAAATCTTCTATAATCGTTTGGATTAGTACTTAATTTAATTTTCTCTCCATTGCTAGAAGAAGATATTTTTTTGCTTGCTCTTTCTATTTGACCTTTTCTAACATTAGCTGAATAATCTTTATATTTTATCTGAAATGTAACTATTAAATCCTGAACAACATGTGCTGTTTCGGTTTGTACTATTTTATAAAAAATAGTTTCATAATATTTTTCTCTTAATTCTTCATCATTTAAAATACTACTTAATTTATATGTTTTTCTTAAGTCTCCGACAATTCTCCAATCATCATCCTCAAATACTTTTGCCTGATATTCTTTTTTTAGTTTTTTGATAGATTGAGTGATAACAAATGCTCTACCATTTTTAACATTAAATAGTTTTATTTGATCTGTGCACATTGCAGCATCGGTACAAATAATAGTATTTTTGTTTTCTAAGTCAAAACCATCTATTTCAAAACCGGTTAATTGATCTATTCCAATAATCTTTTTTTGTAGAGGAATTAAAGTGGTACTTTCATTATCGCTGCCTGGATAGATATTCATTGCTATCGGGTATCCATTTCCATCTAGGAATAATCCCATTCCCACAACTGGTTTTCCTTTTTTATCTTTGGCATTGGCAGTGTATTTTCTTAAATCATCTTCTTCACTAATATCGAAATAATAATTAGTGCAGTCATAATAAAATATTCTTGTATTTCTATCAACAACGGCTTTACTGTTGTTATATAACTCTCTTTGAATATAATCTAGACTAGAACAAAGATAAGTTAAACCACGGTATATATTTATCAAGTTATATTTTGGAGTTTCAATAAAGTTTTTGCTTAATTCATAGGTTTTTAATTTTGAAGAAGGAAATATAATTCTTGAATAAACTAAATAGGATAAAACTTCATTTAAATCAAACTCAAATTTATATTTTTTTGCTACAGTATTAATGATTTTATCTAACTTTAGTGAGTAATAAATATCTTCTAAAAATAGATATCCAATATTAAACCTAACTATTTTCCCTTTTGGAACAATTTTATTAGAATATTTTTCAATTATAATTTTTTCTTTTTTTACTGGGACACCATGTTTTTCTTTATAATTATTTAAATAGTTTTTTAGCCAAGTATCAACATCTATACCTTCACTTTCAGCTAATTTAGATACTTTTTCATGATTGCCTATGATATCAACAACTTTAGTTGTTCTTTTACCATTTCTATAATAATCATCTATAATGGAATAACTTTTACTTTTTATTGAAGTGCTTGCTTTTATTCTCGCCATAATATCAACCTCTCTACAATTATAATTGTATCACAAGTACGAAAAGTACGCAAGATGAAAAATGATAAAAAAACAAGTATTTATAATACTTTGAGAGCGTTTTTTGTGTTACAAGTGTCAAAGATGGG